>NZ_SOGP01000011.1:0-310323 GCF_004403435.1 Cryobacterium sp. TMT1-66-1 | reverse complement strand
CACCCGCCCCGCCGGTATTGCCGGCCCCGCCGGCACCACCGGTAACTTCGGCACCGCCGGCACCGCCGGTAACTTCGGCACCGCCGGCACCGCCGGTAGCCTCTGCCCCGCCGGCGCCGCCGGTTGTTGCGGCACCGCCCGTTGCGGCCGCCGCACCGGCCAACCCGTGGGCTCCGCCGGCGCCGGTCGTTCAGGTGAGCGCCGCACCAGTCGCTGCTGCGGCTAGTGGGCCAAGGACCGCGGAACTCCCCATGGCCTTGCCCGGCGAGCTCGCCGCAGCCGCCGCCGAGATCGCCGCCGGGGTAGCCGTCGCAGCGGTCCCCGCCGCACTTCCCGCGCCAGTCGCCGCTGAAGTCGACGACGAAGCCGGCGACGACCTCGACGAAACGATGATCGTGGCGCGCCGCATGAAGCCGTGGACGCTCGAAACCGAGCACGGTCTCAAAGTGTCGCTCACCAAACCGGTCGTGCTGCTCGGGCGCAACCCCGCACGTGGCGGCGCACACACCGACGCACAGTTGGTTCCGCTGCACGACCCCGGCAAGACGGTGTCGAAGACGCACGCCCGCCTGGACTTTGTCGAAGGTGCCTGGGGTATCAGCGACCTGCACTCGACCAACGGCGTCGTGCTCATTGATGGGGGCGGACTGGAGAATGAACTCGATGCGGGTGCGAGCGCGCCCCTGACCGATCGGTTCCTGCTGGGGGAGCTCGCGGCGCGCATCTACCTGGAGGCCTGAGTCATGACGCACCTCGCCGAACAGCGAGCGACCAGTGCCGGGGTGTCGCTGCAGTGCGGCTCGCGCACCGATGTCGGCCGCAAACGGCACGAGAATGAAGACTCGCTGCTGGCGTCCCAACCGGTGTTCATCGTCGCAGACGGCATGGGCGGGCTGGAGGCCGGCCAGCGGGCCAGCTCCGCCGTGATCGCCGAGTTCCGGGGCTGCGTCGGCCGCACCGATGTTGCGGCCGGTGACGTGGTGGCCGCGGTCGAGCGCGCCCACACCAGCGTGCGCGCCGTGTCGGATTCGACCGGGCGCGGCGCGGGTAGTACTCTCACCGGCCTGGTGCTCATCGACCACGAAGATGCCCCACACTGGCTCATCGTGAACGTCGGCGACTCGCGCGTCTACCGCCTGCACGGCGGCGACTTTCAGCAGCTCACCGTCGACCATTCCCTCGCCCAGGAACTTATCGAGGAAGGGTCACTGCTCAAAGCGGATGTCGCCAGCTTCGCCCGCAAAAACGTCATCACCCGCGCGATGGGTGCCGACAACAGCAGCGCCGACTACTGGCTGCGACCGGTCGTGACCGGCGAACGACTGCTGGTGTGCTCCGATGGCCTCAGCGGCGAGCTCTCCGACGAAGCGATCAAGGCCGGTCTGACCCTCGGCGGCAGCACCCAGCAGACGGCCGACGCGCTGCTCGCCGGGGCCCTCGAGCACGGCGGCCGCGACAACGTTTCGGTGATCGTGATCGATGTCATCGCCGGCGGGGTCAGCTCCTGGCACGGCGTCGCGATCGGCGACGACCACTCCGACACCATCGATACCCGCACCGAAGACACCCGACCGGTGCAACGAGTGGCCCGCAATGCAGCCCGCTGACCCGAGCGCGCCACCCCCGGAACCGGTGGCAGACCTGCCCGACATCGACGACACCGACACCGATGACACCGACATCGACGACACCATTATCGTTTCGCGCACGATGGACGATCACACCCGCATCGTGCAACGCGGCAGTGATGAACACACCCGCCGTGTGCTGCGACGGGCCCGTACGAAGGCACCAGGTGCGGCCGACCCGACTGATGACCCGACTAATGGCCCGGACGACGAGGCCACCGTGCGTTCCTCCCGGGGCAGCACGGCGGCCGATACCCTCCTGAGCGGACGGCGAGCGGCCGCCCCCCTGCACGCTCCGGTCGTGGATTCCCTGCAACGGCGCTACCAGCCGCCGCAGGTGCAGAGCGGTGAGAGCGTGCGCTACGCGGCGCGGCCGACACCGGCCATCACTCCGCCAAAGAACCCGCTGCCCCTCGCCGACGTGCAGCCCGACCTGGTCCGTCTCCGTCTCGCCGACGCGGCCGCCGAGATTCGCGAGCGTACCGCGGTCACGAAGCGTCGCCGTCGCCGAGTGACCCTGACGTTGATCATCTCGATCACCGTTCTGGTCGTTCTCGCAGCCGCCGCGTACACGGTCTTCACCATTCTCACCTGGTAATGGCAAGCGCTACCCGCTACCGCCCCCTCACTTCGTACCCGTCCACCAGCACTGACCATCTAGGAGCATTCCTCTCGTGACAGATTCCACCTCCCCCCTCTATCGGGAAGCCGCCGACCCGGCGACCCCGCAGGCCAGGCTCGCCGAAATCGCTGCCGCCCACCACGAGCTGCACCCCGTCATCGCCGGAAATCCGTCGTGTTACCCGGCCCTGATTGAGTGGATGCTCCAGCTCGGCACGATCGCGCCCGTGATCGCTTCGCCCGCAGTCGCGCCCGCCGTTGTCGTGCCGGCTACCGAGCCGGCGGCATCCGCTTTGGTGAATCCCTATGCCCAGCCGGGTCAGGCTCAGGCTGGCCAGACCCAGCCGGGCCAAGCGCCCAAGCGCCCGCGCAAGAAACTGCTGATCTGGGGCTCAATCGGGGTCGTCGTGCTGTTGGTCGCCGGCGGCGGCATCTGGGCCTACGGGGCCATCTTCTCGAAGCTGGGCGGGGCATCCTCACCGACGGCTGCGGTCGAAAAGCTGCTCGAGGGCACCGCCGAGATGGACTTGATCAGCCTGTACGGCTCGCTGTCTCCCGCTGAGATCGAATCGTTCAAGGCTCCGATCGACCAGCTCGGCACCATCGCCATGGACGACGAGAACGGCGACCCGGTTGATATGCCGGAGCTCATCAACACCGTCGTCGACAGCCTCAACATCACCCTGACCGGGCTCGAACTCGAGTCTGAAGACATCGAAGAGGGCATCGCCGTCGTCACTATCACCGCGGGTGAGATGACCATGAACGGTGATGCTGAAACGATCACCGACGCCTACCTCGAGGTCGTCGCGCCGCAGCTGCGCCTGCAGCAGGAGTCGTGGGGCTACGACGACAGCGACACCGATTCCATGATCGCCGACCTGCGCGAGTCGTCGATCGACGAACTGAACGACATGCTGCCGTACACGCAGACCGCCGCCGACCTGGCCGACTCGCTCGGACACGACGCCAGCATCGTCACCGTTCGCGAGGGTGGCTCCTGGTACGTCAGCCCGCTGCTGACGACCGGCGAGAACATTCTGCAGAGCGGATCGAACGCCCGAGGCAGCCTGGTCGCCGAAGGCGACGTCGCTTCGTTCGACACCGCCGACGCCGCTGCCGAAGGATTCGCCGAAGCCGTGATCGCGTTCGGCGAGAACGGCGACTACGGCGACCTCGCCGCGGTGCTGCCCGAGGCCGAACGTCGCTTTCTCAGCCTCTACGGTGACGCCCTCATGCCCACCGACGGTGACGGCGACTACGACAACCTGCAGATCACCGATTTCGCTGTGACCCCGCAAATTGAGGGCAATACGGCGCGCCTCGACATCGACAGCATCGTGATCGAGGGCGACGGCTACAACTGGCCATACCGCACCGAATTCAACGGAGTCTGCGTCACCACCGATTCGGGCTACTCGTCGTTCGACGGATGCCTCGACGACGCGTCCTGGATGAAAGAACTCGGCGCCGACAGCTGGCGGGTTCTCTCCGTGCAGGAGAAAAGCGGATGGTTCGTCAGCCCCATGCGCACCGTGGCCGACGTGACCGGCATCGCCGTGGACAACCTGGTGCGACTCAGCCAAGACGGCAAACTCGACCGGCTCTACCAGTAACCCCCGCGCAGCACCGTGACACGAAACCAGAACGAAGACAGAGGACTCAGATGACCTTCGACCCGAACGCCCCCCAGCAGCAGCCGGCAGTTCCGCAGTATGCGGCGCCCGTCGCGCCGCCACAGTACGCGGCCCCGCAGCAGTACGCGGCCCCGCAGCAGTACGCCGCGCCCGAAGCTGCGCCACAGTACGCCCCAGCACCGACCCGACCGAACCCGTTCGCCGGCATCCCCGCCTCCGACTGGGTGCGCGACGGCGGAGCACTGCTGTTGCTCCTCATCTCCCTGGCCCTACCGTGGATGAACAGTCCCGACACCTACAACATGAGCGAAACGATCGGAGCGACCGGCCGCATCGAGGTCATCCTGATCACGCTGCTGTCGCTGTTCTCGCTCAGCCTCACCTACCTGCTGCGCGCCGGCGTCTTCGGGCCGGGCGTCGGGCTCGCCCAGATCTGGTTGATCCGACTGTTGGTCAACGTCCCATACGCGCTCCTCGTGCTGGGGTTCATGCTCGTTGACGCCTTCTCGAAGGATCAAACGACCGGGCTCGGCTACGCGGCTGCCTTCGGACTGGCCGGCGCCTTCCTCGCCGCCCAGCCCCGTTCCGCCGAACTGGTCGGCATCGTCGGCTACCACCCGATCGCTCGAATCTGGCACCGCATCGTGATTGGGTACGGCGCCGTGGTGGCATTGACCGTGCTGGGCGCGCTGGTTCTCGGACTGGTCGCGTCGACATCCGCTCAGGTCAACGCCGTGGTGCTGCTCACCGCGGTCGTGGCCGTGCTGGCCGGCGCCGCCGCCGTGCTGCTGCCGACCTATGGGATCATTCGCGGCAGCGCGATCTGGCTCACCGTCGGCCGCACGCTCGGCGGCATCGCCGTCGCCGTCATCACGATCGACGCATTCACCGATTTTGCTCTGTCCGTGGGCGGTATCGAGTCGCTCAGTTGGGGAGGCTACCCGCTCATTCTGCTCGCCGGGCTGCTCGGCCTGGCCTCGGCACCGGCGCTGCGTTTGGCGATGGTGCCGATCGAACCGATCGCCAAATGGTTCGGCGTGGCCTCGCTCACTCTCATTCTCATCATCAGCGCCGCGGGTCTAAGCCTGCTGCTGGTCATCGCCAACCTCATTGGGAGCGGTACCAATACCGGTTCCACCGGTCTGAACATCGGTGCCACGATCGTGCTCTCCATCATCATTGTGGTGGCCATCATCGCCCGCACAACGCTGCGGTCGAACCCGGCCGGCAGCCAGTGGCTCGTGCTCGGGCTGACCGGCGTCGTCACCGTGCTCGGTATCGTCTTCGTCGTGCTGCGCGCCCAGACCCTCAGCGACGAGAACGTCGGCGAGCTCTATTCCTGGATGTTCGATGGCGCGGCGTACAGCTCCTTCTCGCTGATCATCCTCACGACCGCGGCGACGCTGAGTCTCGCCCTCGCGTTCGGACTGCCAGCCCTGGTGTTCTACTCGCTCACCGCCCCGGCCGCCGTTCGCGGCTACTTCACCCAGTACGGACCGGTTCGGGCCCAGGCTCAGGCCACGTACACGGGCTATGCGCCGGTTCCGCCGGTTGCGCCCGTTTCGGCTGTTCCGCCGGTTCCGCCGACCGCGCAAGCGGATGCCGCGGCGCCGGTCGTGCAGGCACCCGCCGCTGTCGCAACCGTGACTCCGGCGGCCTTCGTTGCACCCGCAGCACCCGTCGCAGCTCCCAGCGCGGCCAGCCTCGCGGCCGGCGATCCGGCCACCTCGGCCGCCGAGCTCTATGACCTGGCGCAGAAGCACCCGGAGGTCTGGCCGCAACTAGCGGGCAACCCGAGTACCTACCCCGACCTGCTCACCTGGTTGGCGCAGTCGCCCGACCCGCTCGTGCAGCAGGCGCTGCGCGCCCGCGGCCTCTAGCCCCACCGAACACCTGCGACCGCACCCCACTCATCCCCAACCCGGAGCCAGCCCGTGAATCCCACGCTTATCGCCCTGCAGAACCTCGCAGCTGACCCTCAGAGCAGCCCGGAGCGGCTCGCCGAGCTCGCCCAGCAGCATCCGGAACTGCGGGAGATCATCGTGAACAACCCCGCGAGCTATCCCGGGCTTCTGCAGTGGATCGCCGATGTGACAGCGGCAGATCTGGCTGCAACAGATCTGGCTGCGCCCGACCCAACGAGTACCGATCCGGCTCCCGAGCCGGCCGCTCCAGAGACCAAAACGGTGCCCCCGGAACGCAAGGCCCGCTGGTGGATCGCCGTGGCTGCGGCATCCGTTCTGGCACTCATGCTCGCGAGCGGCGCCGGCGGAGTCTTCGCCGGTTGGGCCGTCGCCAACCGTCTGGTGGTCGCCGAGGTCTCCCGCACGAGCCCGGAGGTGATCACCGTAGCGCTGCCCGAATACCAACCGGGCGACGTGGCCATCATGCCCGATGTGCGCGGACTCGACACCGAGCGGGCCATGCAGGCCATCGTCGACGCGGGGGTGCCGGCCGAACTCATCGAGGTCGCCACCCGCCCGGCCGCTGGCGTGGTCGGCGTCATCGTGCAGCAGACGCCGGTCTTCGGCGCCGAAAACCCCACGAGCGTGACGATCCTGGAATCCACGCCCGCCATTGTGCCCGACTTTGCCGGCCGCCCAGCCGCCGAGATCATCGATGAGCTGCAGGGTATGGGCGCCCGGGTCGAGCAGACCCGCCAGTATGTTCCCGGCGCCGTCATCGGCACGGTCACCAGCATTGTTCCGGCGCCCGGATCGGCCCTGCCCGAATCGGTCGCCATCGTGATCGCCGACAGTGCGTCACGTGTTTCGCTCGACGACATCGATCCGACCAAGGGATCGACCAGCTTCGGCAGCACCCAGTCGGTCGGCGGCCAGGACTACGACGACGCGGTGACGGTGTCGGCCGGCCCAGACACCGAGACGGTCACCTGGACGCTCGGCGGCCACGTCGCCGAGGTTACCGGCTCGCTCGGCCTCGAAGACGACCAGTACAGTGACGAGTCCATCACCGTTGTGGTGCTCGCCGACGGTGCCGAAATCGCCCGCTACGCGCTCGCCGAGGGGCCTCCGGTGGCGTTCAGCTGGCTCGTCTCCGGCGTGACCACCCTGTCCGTGCAAGTCACGAGCGCCGAATCTGATTACGGTTCGTACCTCGTGCTCATCACCCCGGAAGTCCTCGGCAGCATCGACGAACTGGGAAAACTCTAAGTGAGCGCCTCGGGGGCCGCTCCTACGCCGCGTAGCCGCGCGGCACTCATCCTGATCGCCGCCGGACTCGTCGTCACCCTGGTGCTGGCGATCGGCGTGGTCTGGTTTCTCATGGACGGCCGAAACAGTGCCGCCGCCGGCACCCTTGATGGCCTCGACGACGCCGGCTCGGCCGGAAGCTGGCACGCCGTCGAACCGTTCGATGTCGGGTCAGAAGACCTGGTGGCGAATGCCGGGACCGAGTTTTCCATTGACCGAGCGGATGCCGCCCTCCCGAAAAATACCACCTCCGTTCTGCTCCAACTCGAGATCGTTCCCGGCACCGAACCCGGCGCCATCGTCATCGGCTCGCAGCCGACCGACACCCCCACCGTGAGCTTCAGCGCGAACGCGCCGGGCACGACCTCGCAGCTCGTACTGCTCGACGACACGGGCTCGTTCACCCTCACCGCCGACCAGGCCGTTGCCGTCACCCTCACCCTGTTCGCCTACCTGCAGGTGGCAGGCAAGGGCGAGCCGGCGGTTGCACCGGGCGGGAGTGCGGCCATCGAGCCTCGCCTCGTGATCGACACGAGCGCCGGTCTCGGCGGCACGCTCGCCGCCCTTGACACCCCGATCACGCTGAGCCCCCAAGGTCTCGGCGCGGTACCGACCGACGACGTGGCGGCCGTCTGGCTGCAGGTTGCCCTGCTCGGTTCCGATGCGCGGCTCAGCCTGCCCACTGCGGGCGCCGATGACGCCCCGGCGGTCCTGCACAGCCGCGGATCCTGGAGCAACGCCCTGATTCTCGTTCCGCTCGATGACCCCGGCCTGTTCCAGTGGAGTTTCAGCGGCACTGTCGACGCCGTGCGCGCCAGCGTCACCGGCTGGGTTGCCGGCCAGAGCCGCTCGCTCGACGCCGCCACGATCGTCGGCGGGCTCGTTCCGGTCGCCACCACCGCCCTCGACACTGCCTTCGAATCGAACGGCCTCGCGCCGACCCTGCCGAAGGGCATCGCCACGGCGTCAGTCGGCTCCGCCCTCTATAGCGTCGAGGTCACCAGCGCCACGCCCGGTAGCGTAAGCGCCGACGCCGGTGACAGCCTGGCCGACGACCGACGTGAGACGACCCTGCCGGTGCGCGGGGCGGCATCCACTCTGGTCATCGCCGGCCCCGGCGGCACTATCAGCCTGCCCGACGGCGCGATCGCCGACTCACTCACCCTGCTCGGCTACTTTCCCACCGCGCTGCCGGCCAACGACGACCCGCCCACGCTCACCATTACCGAACCGGCACAGGACGGCACGGTCAATCTCGGCGACGCCGGCGGAACCTTCGTCATTCACGGCACGATCGACCAAGCGGATGCCGGCGTGCAGCTCGTCGAGGTGCGCCTCGGTAATCGCTCCATCGGCAGTGCTCGCGTTGACTCCACCACGACTCCGCCGCGGTGGAGCATCGAGACCTCAGCGACCCCCGGCAGCCACGAGGTGAGCGCCACGGTAACGGACTGGGCCGGCCAGACCGGGCAGGACGAGGTCGCGTTCACCGTGGAGGTACCGGCTGCAACTGAGGCGGTCGCCAACAACCGCACCGTCGTGCTCGAGGAGGCGAGCCTGGACGTGGCGTCGAACCTGACCGCCTCGTCGATCTCGTTTGCCGGGCTGTCTCCGGCCGTCGTCGGCGAGTTCATCGTTGCCGGGGTGTCGGAGGCGACGCCGGACGGCATCATGCGCGAGGTCATCGCGGTGGAACTCATCGACGGGCTCGTGGTCGTGACGACTCGGCCGGCGGCATTCGGCGACATCGTGCTGCAGGTAAATCATCGGGTCGTCGAGCAGGCTCTGCTTCCCGACACGGCCCTCACGCCGCCGGCCACTGCCAGTGGTGCCGCGAGTAGTTCCACCGAAGGCAACCGCCCGGTCGTGCTGCCGGCGTCGTACAACGCCGCCGCCGCTGACCCGGCCGGCCTCCCCACGACGGACCTCGCGGAAACCAAGCGCATCGGTGTCGTCGACCTCAGCGCCACCGTCTCCGTCACGACCGAGCCCGAGGTCTCGGTGGAGTACGAGAGCAAGAGCAACGACCTCAAGATGAGCATCACCGCGTCCGCCGAGGGAGCCGATGCGAGCTTCTCGGCCGGCGACACCGAGCTGTCAGTGCCAGAGCCCGCCGCCAGCCCCAGCCCCACGCCGGCACCGGCGGCCAGCGCCGCACCGACTCCGAATAAACCCACGTTCAGCGGCGAAGCGAGCCTCGAATTGGGTGTCGCCTTCGAACTGGTCAGCTACGCCACCCTGACCATTGAGATCGCACCGTTCTGGGAGTGGACCCGCGACGTGCGCACAGTGCTCGCCGACTTCGAATCGAGCGTCAAGCAACAACAGACCCAGACGATCGAGGTGAGTTCCTACGGCGAAATTGCCGTCGCTTACGGCTCGGGCAAGAAGCAACGCCGAGTAGGCCAGGTCGGCACACCGCTGCAGGTGACCGCCGACGACCTTCCCCACGTTTCGCTGGGGCGCCTGCTCGGAGTGATTCCGACTCCGGTTCCCATCCCCTGGGTGCTCACCTTCGACCTGAGCGCTGAGTTTGACTGGTCCCTGTCGCTGACCGGCACCACGACCTTCACGGCCGTTGAACGCATCACCCGCGAATTCGGTGTGCGCCTCGAGAACGGCAAGCTGCGGTCGTTCAATGAGACCATCACCGAGACCGCCCCCACCGTGTGGAAGAGCGAACTCGAGGTCGCCCTCGGCGCGACTCTTGCACTGCGGGTCGACGCGATGATCTACGACATGGCCGGGGTTTACTTCGGTATCACCATCAAGCCGGCCCTCACCGTGGGCTCGGTGGCCGAGGGCGCCGTCGGCGAGACGCCGGCATCCGTTGTCTTCTCGAGCACTTTCGACATCGTCGTGGAGGGTGTCATCGGCGTGAAACTCGAGGTTTTGGACAAGAATCTGCTCAGTTGGGAGGCTGAGCCGCTGCAGTTGTACAAGAAGGTGTTCTGGGACGAAAAGTACACCCTCGATGAGCTCGCCTACGCTCTGACCGGGGATGAGGCCTTTGCCCCCGACACCGAGCCCGACACGGCCACCGGAACGGGTAATCGCCCCCTGCTCGTGGTCGTCGACCTCTCCGGCTCGATGTCCGGTGAACGCATCGAGAAGGCGCAGGACGCCCTCACCGAGCTGGTGATGAGCCAGCCGCTCGGTTCGGAAATGGGAATCTGGACCTACGGCGGCGGCTGCGATGCGCCGGGGGATTACGCCATCGAGGTCGCCCCGGTGATGGGCACCGGCGACCTCGTCTCCGAGATCGCCGGGTTTACCGCGTCCGGAGGCACGCCCACCGCCGAGGCGCTGCTCGCAGCGACCAAACAGCTGCAGGAAGACGGCCTCAGCGGGGCCACCGTGGCCCTGGTCTCCGACGGGGAAAGCGGATGTGGAAACCCCTGCGAGGCTGCGGCGCAGATTCGCGCTCAGGGTTTCGACCTGCAGGTGCAGACCGTGGGTTTCCAGACCTCCGACCTCGGCGAAACCGAGCTCAAGTGCATCGCCGAGGAGACCGACGGCACCTACACCTCGGTCGACGACGTCGATGCGCTCGCCGACAAGCTCGCCGAACTCGGTCGAGCCAGCATCGACCTCACGGTCGCGGCCGGCGACACCATTCTGGCCAACCAGCCCCAGAACGTTGACGTCACGGTGACGAACCCCTCGGGTCGAGACGCGGCCGACATCACCGTCGCGCTCACCTTTCCGAGCGGCGACCTGGTGCCGCTGGTCAGCCCGTCACCGCAACTTCTCTTCGGCAACCTGCCGCCCGGCGCCACCAGCACGCAGAGCGTGCAGCTCTACAGTGCAGTGCAAGACGCCGTCGGCAGCACCAACTATCGGTTGATTGCCTGGGGCCTCGAGGTCGACGCCGTCATCGTCGAGGGCAGCTATGAGACCCTGCTGGAGCGCACTGACCCGATCGAGCCGGGAGCGATTTTGGCGGATGCGGCGGCGAGCGACTATCCGGCAGCTCTGGTCGGCGACGGCCTGGCCTCCGGCGGCTCCGGCACGGACTGTGAGGCCGGTGAGAACAGCGGAGCCGTCGGGTACGCCGGCGCTCTCGCCGCATCGACCGACCCGGTCGTACTCGCCTGCGCCGCAACGTCGGGCAACAACCTGCTCGGCGCTGAGATGCCAGGTGGCGCAGACAACCAGCTCGAACGCCTCGCGGCCGAGCCCGCAGTGAGTGAGGTGGTCGTCTCGGTCGGCGCCGCCGACGTGGGGCTCGACTCCCTGCTCGCCCTGTGCGCGAGCTCCGGCTGCGCACTCGACGACCAGGCCGTTCGTACCGTGATCGGCAAGGTGCAGGAACTTGACCTCAGCCCGGTCTACCGCAGCATCTGGGCCACCGTGAACACCGAGCAAGCCCGTGAAGCTCGCGGCGGCACCCACGCACCGGTGATCGTGACGGCCTACCCGCAGCTGTTCTCGAGCGACCGCGGAATCGACTGCACCAAGGAATGGGGCCGCGCCGAAGCGCGGGTGGGACACACCGTCATCGCCTACCTGAACGCGTCCCTTGAAACGGCGGCCCTGCGGGCGGCCGCTGACGGCTACGAGGTGTACTACGCCGCCGGGCCCGAAGATGCCCTGCAGCCCAACCACACCCTGTGCGACGACGACAGCTTCGTCACGGTGACCGATGAGGGGCAGCTCGCACCGGGCGTCGACGGCTTCACCGCGATCGGCGACACCCTGCTGCTCTGGAGCCAGAACCGTGCGCGTGTCGAACCGTCGGCATCCGCGCTGGCCAGCGCCGAGCTCTACGCGGTGCCGGCACCCGGACTGCTCGAGAGCGTTGACCGTGCGGTCTCCGGCCTCGCCAACCCCACGAAGCTGGCCGAGCTGGGGGTGAGCGGCCCAGCCGTGCACGTGTCGCCCGGGCAACAGATGCGGGTGACCGGTTCCGGCTACCTGCCGGGCTCGCCGGTGGTCGTGACCCTGAGCGGTGACCCGAGCATTCTCGGTACCGCCACAGCGGATGCCGCCGGCCACGCCGAACTCACCGCCATCGTTCCGCAGCACACGGCTCTGGGTACAGCGACCCTGACCATGAACGGTGCGGCTGAGGCCGGAGTAGAACTGGAGCTGGTTCGCGAGCTGCGGATCGGCGCCCTGGTGCCGGTCTGGATCGTGGCCACGGTGTTCGGCGGTCTGATGATGCTGCTGGCCGCGATCGGACTCGCGCTGTTCGCCCGGCGTCTGTTCGGTCAACGCCTGTTCGGTCAACGCCTGGCCGGCGGAGCTTCGCGTCGCAGCGCCAAGAGACTCATTGGGCACCCGCGGAATCTCGCGCGCGGAGATGTCGACGCCTGAAAGCACGGCCCTTTCAGGATGTGCAACCGAAACACTCTGGTGGACAGCGCGGTAAGGCTTAGGTGCGCCAGGGTGGTTCGGGGCTGGTGGTGTTGGCGCGGTGGCTGTGGGCGGGGCGCCAGGTTTGGGTGGGGTCCCAGAGTAGGGGGCCGCGTATTTGGGGTCTGCTGTTGATCATGCGGATTTTCCATCCGCTGGTGTCGATGGTGTGGTGGTGGAACCAGCAGAGGAGGACGCCGTTGTTGATGTCGGTGCGGCCGTGTTGTTGCCAGGGGATGACGTGGTGGGTTTCGGTCCAGCGGGCGGGGATGGTGCAGCCGGGGATGATGCAGCCTCCGTCGCGGGCGGTGATGGCGGCGCGTTGTTTGGGGGTGAAGCAGCGGACTGTGTCGCCGAGGTAGAGCACGTCGCCGGTGTCGCCGACGATGACTTTCTGGGCGCCGCCGGAGCAGATGGTCTCTTTTACCCGGCGCAGGTTGATGGGCGCTTCGACGCCGTCGATCCAGCCGACGCCGCGGCCTGCGTTGAGGTCGGTGGCGTTGACGTGGATCATGACGGTGGGGGCGGCGCCGCCCATGGTGGGGGTTTTGGGGTCGCGCGCGGCGGCTTGGAAGACGTCGCGGAGGATGTCGGCGCGTTTCTCGCCTGCGGTGCGGCGGTCCCCGTCGAAGCGGGTGTCGCCGTTGAACGGGTCGGAACTGAACGGGTCGGCGCTGAACCGCTCGCTCTCCGTGTCGCTGTCATCGAGGCCGTCCAGCTCGGCGTTGCTGGCGCCGTCGGTACTGCCGTCGAGGGTCTCGGTGGGCACGAACATGGGGGTGCGTGAGCGGGCGGATAGGTAGGTGTCGAAGAGGGTGTCCATGATGCCGCGCAGTTCCGGGGTGACCTCGGCCCGCAGCGGGTAGAGCCCGTTGCGCAGCAGCCCGAACGTCAGCGTGCTTTTCGCCTCGGTCACGTCCCAACTGGGGGCGGTGCCGTCGGGGTCGAGGCGGGCCTGCCATTCCATCGCCTGCGCCCGCAGTACGTCGGGCGCGAAGCGGATGCCCGCCCCGGGGAGCCCGGCGGTTTCCGGGGTGATGGCTCCGGTGGCGGTGGCGACGAGGGCGCGCTCAACCCGGTCGAGGTCATCCGGTAGGACCTTTCCCTGTAACGCGGTGAGGGTGCTGGCGATGATCTCGGCCGATTCCACCCCGAGTTCCCCGCTGGTCAGGCCGTCGGCGATGACCGGGTACCGCGCCGGGACGGGCAGGCCCAGCGGGGTACGTTCCACCGCGGTCTCACCGAGTTTCAGGCGACGTTTGGCTTCGCGGCCCGAGATGCCGGCGAGTTGGGTGATGAATTCCACCCGGTTGCGGCATCCGTTTCGGTACGCCAGCGAGCCACTGCCCAGGTCGATCTCGGCGCGCACACCGATGTCGGTGGTGGCGCGTAGCCTGGTCCCATCGACCTTGCGGCCGAGCCCCTCCAACGCCGCGAGAACCGCAACAGCTTCAGCATCGTCGAGGTGACCGAACCGCACATCGTCAAACGCTGCCGCCAGAATGGCACCGGCCTGAGCCACCGCCTCAACGCGAGAACCCTGCGGCATCGAGCCGGCTGCGGCGGGCGGGGCGGTGAGGGTCATGGCGTCAGTGCCTCCTTCACCCACAATTATAGACCAAATCATCCCCAAAAGCGAGCAAATCTCAGTAATATATAGATGAGACTTCAAAAGTTTCTTCTGAAAACCAAGTGCGGGAAACGGTCACTTCGGCCCTCCTGTAATGGCCGTTCACCCGCTTTCGTGGGGCGTAACCCGGCCGCAGTAGAGGCATGATCATCAATTATGGGCGAAGTTTCCCCCTGAACTGGGGTCGACAAAAGCACGGGCACCATCGGCGGGAACTGGTTCAGCCTTTATTCGCCGCGATAACGTAAAGAGTCAGTCTCGTGCCGTGACTGCAGTGTGCTTTCACACGAGCGCATTGAGATGACTGAGAACCGGGGGAGCAGCGCAGACGTGACCAGCCTGACCGAAATTCTGATCGTGCACGGACTGCTGCCGGTGGAGGGACTTGACACCGTTCGGTTGAGTGATCGCGCCGATGAAGCCGCCGTGCGCAACTTGGTGGAGGCCGGCACCATCACCGAGCTGCAGTTCGCCAGGGCACGCGCCGAGCAGAAAAACCTGCCCTTCGTCGAGCTGCTGGACTATCCGGTTGACCGGCTCGCCGTGGCCAAAGTGCCGGCCGCCGTCTGCCGCCGGGCCAATGTTTTGCCGATCGCCTTTGAAGACGGTCGCCTCGTGGTGGCCATGGTCAACCCCGGCGATGTGTTCGCCGTCGACGACGTGCGCGAGGCAGCGCGCATGCGGGTCAGCCCGGTTGTCGTCGAGCTGTCCGACCTGCAGGCGGCCATCGCCCGCTATCACCGCGCCGACAACGAATTGATCGACCTCAGCACCACTCTCACCGCCGACAGCGAAGAACCCGAGGAGCTTGCCGGTCCCAACGAAACGGATGACGCCGCTCCGATCGTGCGCTTCGTCAACCTGTTGGTCAGCCAGGCCATTCAAGACAAAGCCTCTGACATCCACATCGAACCCGGTGAGAACGATGTGCGCGTGCGCTACCGCATAGACGGGGTGCTGCACGAGATGCAGCGAGCTCCGTCGACCATCGCCGGTGGCGTCATCTCGCGCATCAAGATCATGAGCGACCTCGACATCGCTGAGCGTCGCAAACCGCAGGACGGCCGCATGTCGGTGCACCACAACGGGCGCACGGTCGACCTGCGCGTAGCCGTTCTGCCTACGGTGTGGGGAGAGAAGGTCGTGCTGCGAATTCTCGACAACGCCACCTCGTCGATGAGCATGGACGGCCTCAATCTGCTCACCGACAACTTCAACGAGTACGAGATGGCGTACACCAAGCCATACGGCATGATCCTGGTCACCGGCCCGACTGGGTCGGGCAAGTCGACCACGCTCTACACAACCCTGCACGCTATCAACCGCCCGGAGATCAACGTGATCACGGTGGAAGACCCGGTGGAATACCGCATGCAAGGGGTCAACCAGGTGCAGGTGAATCGCAAGGCGGGCCTCACCTTCGCCGTTGCGCTGCGTTCCATTCTGCGCGCCGACCCCGACGTCGTGCTGCTCGGTGAGATTCGAGACCAGGAGACCGCGAAGATCGCCATCGAGGCCTCGCTCACCGGTCACCTCGTACTGTCAACCCTGCACACCAACGACGCGCCGAGCGCTATGACCCGACTGATCGAAATGGGCATCGAGCCCTTTCTCGTGGGGTCGGCCCTGGACTGCGTTGTGGCCCAGCGACTGGCCCGGCGTCTGTGCGACCGCTGCAAGGTCCCCGACGATCGCACCGACCTGGCCTATCTGGGTTTTGTGGTCAACCCAACGGTGGGCTACGTCTCAAACCGGTCCACGATCCTGCCGGAGATCGGCCCGGCCATCGACCCCACCACGACGGGCACGATCATCTACAAACCCGCCGGGTGTTCGAGTTGCTCGCAGACCGGCTACCGTGGACGACTCGGCATTCACGAGGTCATGACGGTGTCCGAAGAGATCGAGCGGCTGACCGTGGCCCACGCCTCGAGCGCGCAGATCGGAGCCGCCGCCCGCAAGCAGGGAATGATCACCATGCGTGAAGACGGCTGGGCCAAGGTCGCACTCGGGCTGACCTCGATCGACGAGGTGCTCCGTGTCGTCTCCTAAATTCCAGGATGCCCCGCTTCGTCACCGACGGACCGCGCAGGTCCCGCAGTGAGATCGCCCGACTTCGGTTATGCCGTCCAGGAATCCGATGACCCGCCCGCCTCCACCGTTGATATCCGCTCGAGGAGGCTTATGCGTTCCGAATCATCAGCCCAATTCAGCGCACCCACGCCCGATGCCGACCTGCTCCGGGCGCTCCGTCTCGTGCTGGACGAGGGAGCGAGCGACCTGCACGTTTCTGGCGGAGCACCGCCGAGCATCCGGGTGGACGGTTCCCTGCGGCCGATTCCCGGGTGGGATCGTTGGTCGCCGGAGAAGGTCGCTTCCGCTCTCAACAGCATTCTGTCGCCGGAGCAGCGCGAAGAATTCGACCAGGAACTCGAGCTCGATTTCGCCCACACGGTGGAGGGCACGCGTTTTCGCGTCAATTTCTACCAGCAGCGCAATACGGTCGGCGGTGCCTTTCGGCTCATTCCCAATGAGATCAAATCGTTGGCAGAGCTGGGCATTCCCGAATCGGTCGCGCGGTTCGCTCACCTGCCGCGAGGCCTCGTTCTGGTCACCGGTCCCACCGGCTCCGGCAAGACCACCACCCTGGCCGCAATGGTGGACCTGGTGAATCGCACCAGGGACGACCACATCGTCACGGTGGAAGACCCGATCGAGTTCATTCATGAGGCCAAGAAGTCCATGATCAGCCAACGCGAGGTGGGGCAGGACACACACAGTTTCGCATCCGCTCTCAAACACGTGCTGCGCCAGGACCCCGACGTCATTCTGATCGGCGAGTTGCGCGACCTGGAGACGATCTCGGTGGCTTTGACCGCCGCCGAGACCGGTCACCTCGTGTTCTCCACGCTGCACACTCAGGATGCTGCCCAGACCATCGACCGCATCATCGACGTTTTTCCACCGCACCAGCAGGCGCAGGTGCGCGCGCAGCTCGCCGCGACGCTGCGCGGCGTGCTCTGCCAGACTCTCGTGCGCAAGATCGGTGGTGGGCGTGTGGCCGCGACCGAGATTCTGGTGACCACAGCGGCCATCGCGAACCTGGTGCGGGAGGGCAAGACCCACCAGATTGCTTCTGCGCTGCAGTCGGGGCGCACCCTCGGCATGCACACCATGGACCAGCACCTGGCCGAACTCGTCGACGCCGGCCAGATCACCCGGCAGGCCGCCGAGGAGAAGGCCATGGACGTCGACGTGCTCAAGCAACTCGTGCACCGGGTTGATCCCACGGACACCCCGGTGGGCGGCCTGAGCAACGGCGAAATTGACTTCAATGACTCGTTCTCGCCCGGAAGGCGCTAGATGTCCACCGAAACCTCATTCAGCTACACCAGCAGGGACTCCCGCGACCGCGTGGTCAAGGGCCGCATGGACGCAGCGTCGGAGCGGGCAGCGCTGCTGCAACTGCGCACCATGGGGCTCTCGCCCATTTCGATCGCGCCGGCCCGTAAACTCACGGGTCTTCACGCAGATCTCAGTATTCCCGGGTTCAAGAAACAGATTTCGCTCAGCGATCTCTCGGTCATGAGTCGCCAGATGGCGACCATGACGGCGGCCGGGCTGTCGCTGCTGCGCACCCTCAACATTCTGTCGGAGCAGACAGAGAACAAGCAGCTGGCCCAGGTACTCGCCGTCATTCGGAGCGACGTCGAGACCGGCGTCTCGCTCTCCGAAGCTTTTGACAAGCACGACGTGGTGTTTCCGCCGATCATGATCAACCTGGTGCGGGCGGGGGAGACGGGTGGTTTTCTCGAAGACGCCCTCAATTCCATCGCCGACAACTTCGAGAGCGAGGTGAAGCTGCGCGACACGATCAAGAGCGCCCTCGCCTATCCGGTGATCGTGCTGATCATGGCGCTGCTCGCCGTGGTGGGCATGCTCATCTTCATCGTTCCCGTCTTCGAGAAGATGTTCAAGGGTCTCGGCGGCGAACTGCCCACGGCCACCAAGGTGCTTGTCGTACTCTCCAACGGAATGGTCTGGGTGGGCCCGGTACTGCTCATCGCGGTGATCGTGTTCTCGGTCTGGTGGCGCAGGAACAAGCACACCCTGGCCGTGCGCCGCGTTGTGGACCCGTTCAAGCTCAAGCTGCCGGTGTTCGGCAACCTGCTCACCAAGCTCGCCATTGCACGGTTTAGCCGCAACTTCGCCACCATGATCGGTGCTGGCGTGCCCATTCTGCACTCGCTCAAGATCGTCGGCGAGACCTCGGGCAACTATGTGATCGAGTCGGCACTGGCCAAGGTGCAGGAATCAGTGAGCCAGGGCCGCTCCATTGCGGCGCCGCTGGCCCTGGAGCCGGTCTTTCCGGCCATGGTCACGCAGATGATCTCGGTAGGAGAGGATGCCGGCGCGCTAGAGACGATGCTCACCAAAATCGCCGACTTCTACGACCAGGAAGTGCAGTCCACCACTGAGCAGCTCACCGCGCTCATCGAGCCGCTCATGATCGCCGTCATCGGCGTGATCATCGGTGGCATGGTCGTGTCGCTGTACCTGCCCATGTTCAGCGTTTTCGACTACGTCAAGTAGCCGACGAGGCGAGTAGCCCTCGTTTAGGCTGCACTCCTACTGGGGGTAGTCGGCCCCCCGAAAAAACAGGGGTCGGCGGCAGGGGCCAACCTAGGCTGAAAAGTGGGCAAGCCCACCGCTTTGCCCCCTGCAGAACCACGCAAAGGACACAGTCATATGAACCGCTTCTTCACGACAGCCCTGGTCAACAAACGCAAGGCCCTCGGCGAGAAGGACAAGGGCTTCACGCTCATCGAGCTTCTCGTGGTGGTTCTCATTCTCGGCGTTCTCGCCGCGATCGCCATCCCGATCTACCTCGGCCAGCAGGACGGTGCCAAGGACAAAGCTGTTGCTGCCGCGATCACGAACGCGAAAGTTGCCGTTGTCGCCGAGCTCGTCACTGGAAAAGCCCTGAGCACAATCGTTACCGATGGACTTGAAGGTCTCGACGCCTACGCTGCGAGCAAGGACATTCAGGCTTCGATAGCTACGGGTGGTGCAGATGGTGCAGAATTCACGATTTCTGGCTATTGGGGCACTGCTGCCGACGCAGCGGCGGCCGGCTCAGGGGCAACCACAGCTAACCATGGCACCACCATCACCGATTCGGGTGCCGCAATCAACATGAAGGAAGCGGCGGCGGCGAAGTAACTCCTAAGGAATAACTCTCGGCGGGGTGCTCACACATGCCCTGCCGAGCGTGCTCATCGTTCTGCATGGCTAAAGAGAGGAAGGCCACCGATCGTGAATGTTCAAAAGGACATCGAATCGCGGCCTTCCGACGATGACTCCGGCTTCGGCATGATCGAGATCGTCGTCTCAATGCTGCTGCTCTCCCTGCTGGCCATTGCCTTTCTGCCCATGCTGGTCACCGCGCTTCGCGTCTCGGTCTCCAATTCCACCCTTACCTCGGCCACCCAGCTGGTCGCGGCGCAGATGGAGACCATCCGCTCGCTTGGTTCGGTTTGTGGCCCTCTCAGTGACTACGCCGCGGGTACTCAGGCGGAATTCGATCCCTCTGACTCTGCGCTGCAGGCCCGCTTCGACACCATTACCTGCCCGGGTCCCGACCCCGTGACGGTGCAGGTGCGCGTGTACGTCACCGATGGACCCAGCGGTGACGTTCTGGCTGATGCTGTCACCAGCATCTTTGTAGCAGGCTAGGCCAGCATGACTTTTGGAACGATCTCCATGCCACGACGTCTCGCGTCGCACGGTGCACCTGCGCCCAAGAACGCGCGCAGCGACAGCGGCTACACCCTGGTCGAGCTCCTCATCTATTCGAGCCTGCTCGTGCTCGTGCTCACCGTCGTCGGCGGAATACTACTCAATACCCTCAACTCTGAGCAAAAGGTGCTCAAGAGCGCCGACGCCATTGGAGTCAGCCAACTCATCGCCTCTTCCGTGCACTCCGGGGTTCGCAACGCCACTGCGCTCAAGGTTTCAGGCAACGAGGAAACTGGCGATCAGCTACTCGTCGTCACGTCGGTGAGCGGCGAGCCGGAACTGACCGCTGCCGCCCGGGTTTGCCAGGCGTGGTACTACACGAAAGCAGACGACGGCACCATGTATTACAAGCGCAGCACGGAGTCGGGGGCCTTCGTTGGCGTCACCGCCGACACCCTTGCCAGTGACAAGGGCGGATGGACCTTATTGGGCTCAGGGCTCTCAGCTACGGAGGCTTCCCCCAGCGTCGCCCAGCTCGTCTTCGACGACGTGACGAGTGGAAATCCTTCGGTTGCGCTCAATTTCGCCATCAATGCTGACGGCGACGGCAGCCCGGCACTGATATCCACCACGGTCACGAGCCGCCAGAGCGCCACGGAGGCGATACCTTGTTCCTGATGCGAAAGACACGACTCCTTGTCGCGGCCGAGCACGGCAGCAGCATGCTCGCCGTCATCGGTCTCATGGGAGTTGCCGGTGTGGCTACCCTCGCTATCGCGGCTTCGACGATGAACTCGATCGGCGTGAGCAGCGCCGCCCGCGCGGCCGTTCAGTCCCAGGCCGCGGCCGAGGCCGGTGTCGATGCCGCACTGGGCAATCTGAGCCAGCCCACCTGTAAAGAGCAGTGGGGCACCACCACTCCCATTTCGACAGTTGACGTCTTTTATAGTTTGGATCCGACACCCGTCGCGGGTGGGCCGGATGAGAATTGGTTCCCTGGGTGCCCGGCGGCTAACGCCGAGCGCGTAAAGATCATCTCCACCGGCGAAGCCACTCAGAACGGTCAGGCCGGCAACAACACCGGAGATTCTCGAATCGTCGAAGCAATCTATGCCGTAAATGCGAAAGGATCCGGCAAGGCTGCCGGAATCGCCATCTACGCGGATTCTGACTTTTCCGTCATCGAGTCCGTGACGATCCATGCAGACGAGTCATCAATTATTGTGCGCAACGGAGACGCAAGTTGCATCAGTTCTGGCGCCAACGTTGTCGACGTGCTCCTCTACAAGGGTGATCTGACCTTGGGCGAGTCCTGCGGCGTTTTCGGCAACGTCTGGGTATCCGGCAAAATATCGATAAGCGGCTCGGCAGCAGTGCACGGCACTGCTGTGGCCGACGCGAAACCGGAATTCGTCGATCCCGGATGGTACGACCTGAAGTACAAGTACTCCAAGACAAACGGTGCCGGGCCGACGAAGGTAAAGAGTCAGAAGGATCAGGCCGCTTGGGCCTATTTTGAAAACGTGGTCTCAATTGAAGGTACGTGCACACTCACCGCCCTGCAATTGGCCGCCGACGATCTTGCTGGCGCCCCTGGAATCATCGAGTGCGCCGATGGTGTCGACGTCTCAACCGACGGAACCCTGATCATCAGCAGCGACATCGCTATCGTCGCGGATAGTTTTCAATTTCGTGAGACCGCCCAGATCGATGCCGCGGCGAAGCAAAAACTCTGGTTGGTGACGTCCGACAAGTCGCCAAACAACAAGGCGAAATGTAATGCTAAGGCCGGCGACTTCTCGGTAATTGAGTCCGTCAAAGTCAACGTAAACGTTGATGTGATGGTCTACACGCCCTGCAACGTAAATATCTCCACCTCATCTCAATGGCGGGGTCAAATTTGGGGCGGAACCGTGAAATTGGGCACCTCCGGTGTCTACACGTACGCTGAGGTCGGTTTTCCTGGTCCGACCTCGGGCGGCAGCGAAGCAACAGATTTGGGGACTTCTCCGTTGGGTGCACGGCAATCGATTCGAGACCTCAATGGCTAGCACCGTTGCTGGGATCTTCGGCATTCTTGGCGCCATCATCGGCTCTTTTCTCAACGTGGTGATCTACCGCATACCGGCCGGCCGCTCCATCGTTTCCCCGCCGAGTGCGTGCGGCAGTTGCGGTGCGCGCATTCGGCCGTACGACAACATCCCGGTTTTGAGCTGGTTCGTACTGCGCGGGGAATGCCGCGACTGCAAGGCTCCCATCTCGCCCCGCTACCCCATGATCGAACTCGGCACTGCGGTGTTCTTCGCTGTCGTCGCCCTCTGGGTGTTCTCGTCCGCCGATTTTGGCTGGGCGGCCGTGACGACCGCCACCAACACCCTGGCCACTGAGCTCATCGTGCTCGCGGCGTTTCTCTACCTGGCGGCGATCAGCGTGGCCCTGGCCATGATCGACCTCGACACGCACACCCTGCCGAATCGCATTCTGCTGCCCGCTTACCCCGTCGCCGCAGTTCTGCTCGGGGCGGCTGCGCTCGTAGCGGGGGAGCCCGGTCGCCTGCTCACCGCCCTCATCGGGGCGGGAGCACTGTTCGGCCTCTACCTGGCCCTGGCGCTGATCAGCCCCGGAGGTATGGGGCTCGGCGACGTGAAACTGGCCGGCCTGCTCGGTCTCTACCTCGGCTATCTGGGGTGGGCACCGCTCATCGTGGGGGCGTTCGGCGCTTTTCTGCTCGGCGGCGTGTTCGGGCTCCTTCTGCTCGCGACGCGTAGAGCCAAGCGACGCAGCAGCATTCCATTCGGCCCGTGGATGCTGCTCGGCGCCTGGCTCGGTGCATTCTTCGGCGACCAGATCGGGCTCGGTTACCTCATGCTGTACGGCCTCGCTTAACGGGCCTCAGTCGCCACGACCAGTTCGACCCGCTCCTCGACCACCGCTCACGAACCAACTTCTCACTGGGGGAAACAAATGACTACACGTGTGGTCGGAATCGATATCGGCACCACCGCCGTGCGGGCCGTAGAAGTGCGGGATGCGGAAACGGATCACCCCCTGCTGGTGCGCTGCCATGAAGAACCCCTCCCCTTCGGTGCGGTCAGCCGCGGCGAAGTGCTCGAACCGGCGGTCGTCGCCGCTGCGCTCAAGCGAATGTGGGCGAGCGGCGGATTCACGACCAAAGACGTCGTACTCGGCATGGGTTACCACCGCATGGTCGTACGCAACCTGACCGTGCCCAAGATGTCCCTGCGCCGCATTCGCGAGTCACTGCCCTTTCAGGTGCAGGACCTGCTGTCGTTTCCCACCGCGGAGGCGCTGCTCGACTTCTACCCCATTGCCGAAGTCGACAGCGATGGTGAGTCTGGCCCGCAAATCTCCGGGCTGCTGATCGCCGCCATGAAAGACGTCGTGCAGTCGCACATCAAGGCCGCGAGGCTGGCCGGACTGCACACCGTCACCGTTGACATTATGTCGTTCGCTCGCAGTCGTGCCATCAGCCGTGCGGTGACCACCCCCGACGTGATCGTGCAGATTGATATCGGTGGCGGCTCGTCGAGCGTGCTCATCTCCTCGAATGGAGTGCCGCAGTTCGTGCGAGTGATTCCCTCCGGCGGTAATCAGCTCACCAAAGCGCTACGCGTGCGCCTCGGTGTTGACGAGGAGGCGGCCGAGGTGCTGAAGAAGCGGCTGGGTCTGTCCGATGAGGCGGCACCCGAAGATGAGATAGCCGCCACGATCATTCGGGAGATTACCTCGGAACTGCTGGAGAGCCTGCGCAACACCGTCGCGTACTTCACCAACAACCGGCCGGAGCTGCCGATCGACCGCATCGTGCTCATGGGCGGAGGCGCCCGGCTCGACGGATTCGGTGCCGCGCTCAGTGAGCTGACCCGTTTTCCAGTCGTTCCGGCCCAGCCCTACGGCGGGCTGGAGCTCGGTCCAGACGTCAATCAAGCAGACTTAGAGAACTCCGA
The DNA here is from genome assembly GCF_004403435.1 of Cryobacterium sp. TMT1-66-1. NCBI lineage: Bacteria > Bacillati > Actinomycetota > Actinomycetes > Micrococcales > Microbacteriaceae > Cryobacterium > Cryobacterium sp. TMT1-66-1. Next base: position 286,530 of record NZ_SOGP01000011.1, on the reverse strand, counting down.
GTGCACCTTTGTTGCCGCTCTGGGTCTGGCATTGGGGAGTAAAGCATGAAACGGGCAACAGATGGCCATGAGCTGATCCTCGGCGGTGAACCGCGAGCAGAACTGCTTCCCCCCGAGCTCAAAGCCGCGCGCCAGGGGAGGCTGCTCCGCCGAGTCATGTCGATCGTGGCCGCCGGCGTCGTGCTGGTCGTCATTGCCGTCGTCGCAACAGTGACGGTCCAGGCCGCGGGCGCACAGTCCAAGCTGAGCGCAGCCGAGGCTCGCACGAACGAACTGATGCTGGAGTCGGCCAAATACTCAGAGGTTCGCAGCATCCAAAATCAAATCGATATGACGGCGGTGGCGCGCCAGCTGGCGGCCGCGACCGAGATCGATTGGCGCGCCTACCTGGTGGCCGTGCGGGCAAGTCTGCCCTCCGATGTCACCATTGAGGCCATCTCGATCGGCTCTGGTTCGCCCTGGGTGGAATACGAGCAGAGCATCGTGCCCCTGTACAACCCACGCGTTGCCAGCCTGAGACTGAGCTTGACCAGCCCGACGCTGCCGGCGGTGCCCATGTGGCTGACGAATCTGCGAACGCTTCCCGGCTACGCGGATGCCCACCCGGGCTCGGTGACGCGCACGGAGACCGGCCAATACGTAGTCGAGATGGTCATCAATATCAATGAGGATGCGCGATCCAACCGTATCGCTGGGGGGCAGTGAGATCATGACTCGCAACAGACTATTCGGTGCCGTGCTGATCTTGATCATGGGCGCTTCGGTCGTTCTTGGTGGACTTTTGGGGATCGCGCCAAAACTGGACGAGATTCAGGCCGCGAACTCCCAACGCACGGCGGTATTGGCGCAAAATGCTGAGCAGGCGGCTGACCTGATCGTTCTCAAGCGGAATTTTGCCGGCATCGCGGAACTCCGCACCTACCTCTCCACCTTGCAGGACGCGGTCCCCGTTGATGCCGGGATTCCCAAATTTCTCGATGAGGTGGGAGTCATCGCCCGCCAGAATGGCGTAACACTGAATTCGCTGGCCATCAGCGATGCGGTTGCTTTTCTCCCCGCCCCAGTGCCGGCAGCTGACAGTGCAACAACGGCAGAGACCGTCACAGCACCTGCAGCAGACGCCACGGCGGCTAACGCGGCGGAGTCATCACTCACCCCGGAGAACTATCTGGCTGTGACCGTTTCGATGACGATTGCCGGCCCCCACAGTAATCTCTTCGACTTCGTGGCGGGCCTGCAACACGGCCAGCGAAGCATCGCTATTTCCACGGTGCAGACCGATACCGGTGACGGAGCGGACGAGAACACGATGACCATTACCGGCACGATCTACGTGCTGCTGGATCCAGCCGGTATTACGCGCGCCAAGTAACCCGACGCCACGCCTCAGTCCCCGATGCCTTGAGTGCCGGGGGCTTTCGTGTGCCCGCTGGCGGCTATCGTGGCGGCAGATTCACGGGCCCGCAGACCCCCAGATCGCGGGACTATCGCCGCACCGCCAGCCTCAATAACGTTGCGCCTTACGTAGACCTCTCGCGAACAAGACTTACCCTCTGGCTCCATTCTTGCGAGGCCTGCTTCGACCGTATGCCGCACCCTCGGCATCCGTTCGTGAACGACCCGCACGGCCGTACCTGTTCCGCGGCAATCAGTACCCGACACTTGCTCTGCGAAAAGGATTGAATATGGACGACCCGAAAATCTCTGCGCTGTTCGATCACACCGCGTCGCCAGACGGCGGCTTCGTGCTTGCCCCCCTGCCGGGCTTCACCCCGGTCTCGGCTTCCGCTGCCGTGAACGCCACCCACCGAGACGAAATCCGTGTGCTGCCCACGAACCGCAGGCACCGCGTGGCGCTGCGAAGCGTGCCCGGAGACCGCATTCTGCGCAGCGTCGACGCTGCGGTCCCGGACGTGCTCGGCGCACCAGACCCCGATCTAATCGAAGCGCTCACTGAGGTCGTGCTGCGCCAGGCTTCCGACCTGCACGTCTCCGTCGCCGCACCGCCGAGCATTCGCCGCGACGGCGATCTGGGCCCGGTGGGCATCGGCCCGGCCTGGTCGAGCCAGAAGGCAGACGTCGCGATTCGCAGCATTCTCACCTGCGCCCAGCAGGCCAGCTTTGATCGCGACCACGAACTCGACTTCGCCTACACGCTGGAGGACGCCGGTGTCACCGGCACGTTCAGCCGCTTCCGGGTCAACGTACACCAGCAGCGTGGCGCCGTCGGTGCGGTCTTTCGGCTCATTCCGAGCGAGATCAAAGACCTCAAAGCCCTCGGTATTCCGCAATCGGTGGCCGCGTTCGCCGGGCTGCCCCGCGGCCTGGTGCTCGTGTCCGGGCCCACCGGCTCTGGCAAGTCCACCACACTGGCCGCCCTCGTCGACCTCGTGAACAGCACCAGAGCCGACCACATCGTCACTGTGGAAGACCCGATCGAGTTTCTGCACGCGCACAAGAAATCAATCGTGACCCAACGCGAGGTGGGGCACGATACGGCGAGTTTCGCATCCGCTTTGAAGCACGTGCTTCGGCAGGACCCCGACGTAATTCTCATCGGTGAGCTGCGCGATCTCGAGACCATTCAGGTGGCGCTGACCGCCGCCGAAACTGGCCACCTCGTGTTCGCGACCCTGCACACCCAGAGTGCTGCCCAGACGATCGACCGCATCATCGACGTGTTTCCACCGCACCAGCAGAACCAGGTGCGGGCGCAGCTCGCCCAAACGCTGCAGGGTGTGGTCTGCCAGACCCTGGTGAAGTGGGCGAACGGTTCCGGCCGGGTTGCCGCCACCGAGGTGCTCGTCACCACGCCGGCCATCGCCAACCTCATTCGCGAGGGCAAAACGCACCAGATCGAATCCATGATGCAGACCGGCCGGGACAAGGGCATGCACACCATGGACCAGCACCTCGCCGAACTGGTCAACACCGGCCAGATCACCCGCACGGCCGCGCTCGCCAAGGCCCACGACGTCATCGGGGTTGAGCTGCTGATCCACCGCAGCGAATCGGCGGCGGGCAGCGGGGGCTTCGCCTTCGCGGACGCGAGCAGGTACAGCGGCGCCGGCACAGAATCGGCCGGCGGCTACGACACCGGCCGCGATGCCGACTACAACGCCGGGTTCGCCCGCGCGGTTCTCTGATGCCGCAGACACTGGTCTTCAGCTACACCGGCCGTGACACCCGGGGTAAGAACGTGAAAGGGCGCGTCGACGCGCTCAATTCGGGGCAGGTTGCCGCCAGACTCAACTCGCAGGGCATCGCGCCGGTGTCGATCGTGGAAGCCCCGCCGGCGACGGGAATGGCGCGGTCCATCTCGCTGCCGGGCTTTTCGCGCGCGGTCAGCCTGAAAGACCTCGCCATCATGAGTCGGCAGTTCGCGACCATGATCTCGGCCGGACTCTCGCTGCTGCGGGCGCTGCGCATCCTCACCGAGCAGACCGAGAGTAAGCCTCTCGCTGCGGTGCTCACTCTGGTGCGGGACGACGTCGAGGCCGGCCAGTCGATCTCGGAGGCGCTCGCGCAGCATCCGCTGGCCTTCCCGCCGATCATGGTCAACATGGTGCGGGCCGGCGAAACCGGCGGCTTTCTCGACCGGGCCCTGGACTCGATCGCCGAGAACTTCGAGAAGGAGGTCAAGCTGCGCGGCACCATCAAGTCGGCCATGACCTACCCAGTCATCGTGCTCTCGATGTCGGTCGCCGCTGTGGCGATCATGCTGATCTTCATCGTGCCCATTTTTCAGGACATGTTCGCCGGGCTCGGCGGTGCGCTGCCGCTGCCCACCCAGCTGCTCGTGTCGATGTCGGAGTCGATGATCTACATCGTGCCAATCGGCCTCGTCGCCGGCATCGCCTTCGCCCTGTGGTGGCGTCGCAACAAACACACCGACCCGGTACGCCGGGTGCTCGACCCGCTGCGGCTGAAGGTGCCGGTGTTCGGCCCCCTGCAGAAGAAGATCTCCGTGGCGCGGTTCAGCCGCAACTTCGCCAACATGCTCGGCGCCGGTGTGCCCATTCTGCAGGCCCTCAAGATCGTGGGGGAGACCAGCGGCAACTGGGCCATCGAGAATGCCCTGACCCAGGTGGCCGAGGGCGTGCGCCGCGGCCAGTCGATTTCGGAGCCGCTGCAGGAGCACGCGATCTTTCCCGCCATGGTCACCCAGATGATCGCCGTGGGAGAGGATGCCGGCACGCTCGAGTTGATGCTCGACAAGATCGCCGACTTCTACGATCAGGAGGTGCAGGCGGCCACCGAGCAGCTCACCGCCATGATCGAGCCGCTGCTGATCGCCTTTCTGGGCGTGGTCATCGGCGGCATGGTCGTCGCCCTCTACCTGCCCATCTTCAGCATCGCCAGCATGATTAAGTAGTCCTTTGGCTGCCAGCTGACCCCTGCCTCGGTGGGGGCATTTGGCGCGCCGTGTACGGACGGGTCGATCCCTTCTGGGTGCCCTTCCTTGTGGGGGTGGGTAAAACCCCAAATCACCCTCGAATGTGGGTCGTGCGCGAGAAAATCTCGCCCCTAATCTGAAGCTCCGATCGCACCCTCGGTCGCACAGCTTCACCGCAGCACGTTTCACAGCATCACGAGTCCTTACCCGGCTCGCTCTCGTACGGCCCACTCCAACCCGAATGGACACACCATGATCACTCGCCTGCTCGCTTCCCTCAACCTGCGCCGCGCACGCTTCACCGAGAACCAGAGAGGGTTCACGTTGATCGAGCTGCTCGTCGTCGTGATCATCATCGGAATTCTCGCGGCCATCGCCATCCCGGTCTACCTGGGTGTGCAGAACAACGCCAAGGACGCCAGCGTGAAGAGCGACCTCGCCAACGCCAAGACCGCCATCATCGCCGTTCAGACCGAGACCGGCGCCATGCCGGCTACCGCCCTCGACATCTCGTCGATCGCCGGCGCCGCCAGCTACGGCTACACCAAGGGCCCGAACACGACGTCGATCAGCTACAAGAACCTCACGACGACGACGTTCTGCATCGGCGCCACGAGCTCGACTACGGCCAAGTACTACGTGACCGAGTCGCTCGGAATCACCAACAACGCCACCACCGCTGCACCCGCGACCTGCACCTGGTAGTCAGGCAGCGGATGCGCCGGCCTCGCCGCAAGCATCCGCTCAAAGCATCGCTTCACCGATGCACCGGCGTGAGCCGGGGCGGGCCTTCGGGTCCCCCTGGCCGCGCGGCTCCGTCTCACCCTCGACCTGATTCTCGCGAAGGAGGCTCATGTGAACACCCTGCTGCGTCACCTGGACCGCCGCCTCGCCACCAACAGCAATGCAGAGGCCGGCATCAGCCTCATCGAAGTGCTCGTCGCCATGCTGATCTTCGCCATCATCGCCGTCGGCGTTGGCTACGGCATCGTCACCTCGCTTTACCTCAGCAACGACGCCCGGTCCCGCGAATCCGCCGTGAACCTGGCCGCGCAGGAGATCGACCTGGCACGCTCGGCTCCCAACGTCTTCGAGGTTCTCGCCCGCACCTCCACCGTGGTGCAGAACGGTACTACTTTCAGTGTGCACCGCTCCACCGACTGGGAAACCTCCACCGGCGCCGACGGCAACTGCGGTTCCGGCGGCGGCCAGCTTCGTTACCGCCGCGTCAACGTCACCGTCACCTGGGACAGCATGCGCGCCACAACCCCCGTCGTACGTGCCGACAGCGCGCTCGCCCCGGGCAGCCGCATCAACGATCCGGCGCTCGGCACCATCCTCGTCTCCGTGCTCACCGCCTCCGGCAGCGGCGCCGCCGGCGTGGCCATTTCCGCCGTGCCGAACGCGGTGCCGAACGGTGCCCAAACTCTTTCTGTCGCCCCACCGGCAACGGATGCTCAGGGCTGCAGCTACCTGCTCAAGGTCAAGCCCGGCACCTACGACGTCACCGTCTCCTACCCCAACTTCGTGAATAAGGACCAGGCGACCACGTCGACCCAGACGGTCGGCGTTGCGGCCGGCGGGGCGGCATCCGTCGCCTTCGCCTACGACCTGGCCGGCATCGTCACCGCCCGCTACGGCACCAACGTCACGTCGGGCTCGACCCTGCTGCCGAGCAACCTGAGCACCACCTTTCGGAGCACCTATAAGCCCTACGTGGCCGTCAACGCGACCAATGCAAACGTGCAGACCTTTCGATTGCATCCGTTCGCTGCCGGCTACGAAGCCTTCGCCGGCAGTTTCATAGCGGCTACCCCGAGCACCCCCGGCTGTGTGTCGGTCGATCCGGCCGCCTGGACCACCCCGGCCGCCGACGGAGCGATCGGCACTGCGGTCGCGCCCGTGGCTACGCTGCCCGGCGGCGGCGCGAACGTCGACGTGCCGCTCGGCGCATTCACGGTGGCCGGCCTGGCCGGGCAATACCTGCTGGCCGTCTCACAGCCGGCCGGAGTTGCGGCCGGTGACCCCGGCTGTGCTCTCGGGACCACTTTTAGCTTCGGGCCGCTGCCCGCCGGGGCCTCGGCCCAACTCGGCCTCCCGTTCGGTTCATTCGCACTGTTCTCTGGTGCTTCCAGCGCCACGACAATGGCACCGGTCCCGGCGTCGAACCTGGCCCTGCTCACTCGCGGCAGCATTGCCGGTTCCGTCGTCACGCTGGACCCGCGCCTGGTCGTGGCCCCGTGACGCGCTGGCAGCTGCTGCGGGCAGGCAACAGGGAGAGCGGGCTCTCCCTCGTTGAACTGCTCGTCTCGATCGTGCTGCTCGGCGTGCTCCTGACCATGACCTCCGGACTGTACATTTCTGCGACCCGGTCGCTCGATCAGGCCAAGTCGCTCGGCAGTAATACCCGACAGGTGTCCAACGGTATGAACGAGGTGGCCCGGGTCATTCGCGCGGCCACGGCGAACCCCGTGGCGGGGCATCCGCTCACCGATCCAGCGCTCGAGCAAGCGACCGCGGAAGCGCTCACGCTGTACGCCTACGTCAACCTCGGCATGTCGGCGCAGCGACCGGTAAAGATCCAGCTGGCGGTCGACGCCGACCGGCGCCTGATCGAGACCCGGTGGGCCTCGATCGCGCTCGCCGGCGGATTCTTCACCTTCGAAACGACTCCCCAGTCGACGCGCATCGTCGCCGAGACCGTCGCGCCGAGTCGCACCGCGTTGTTTCGCTACCTGGACAGCGCCGGAGTGCCTGTGGCCAGCGCCGGTGCTTTCACGGCCACCGAGCTGCGCAGCATTGCCGCCATTTCGGTGAATCTCACCGTGCAGGCCAGCGTGACAGATTCCCGCAGCGCCGTCACCCTACAGAATACGGTCGGTATGCCCAACGTGGCTCTGGCGGCCCGGCCATGAGCGCACGGTGGAACGCGCGCGACTCCGCCTTCGTGCGCGCAGCTCGCGCGCGCCTCGGGCGCGGGCCGAATGAACCGGACGCCGCCTCCGAACGCGGCGCGGCGCTCGTCGTCGTGATCGGCCTCGGGCTGCTGCTGCTCACGCTCGTGGCTACCGCTATGACCTTCTCGGTCAGCGGCAGCCTCAAGGCCACGAGTGACCAAAACTGGAACGGCGCTATGGCCGCCGCCTATGCCGGGGTCGCCGAATACGAAAGCCGCCTGGCCAACGACAACACCTACTATCATTACGGCAACTCGGCCGCCGCCTTCAGCGCCGGAAGCACGCTGACCCCTCCCTCGGCGCCCAATCCCGCGTTCGCCGTGGGAGCGGCGGGCGGCTGGGGTAGCGTTGCCGGCAGCGGCAGCGGCGGCACGGCCAGCTACCGGTACGAGGTCGACAACTCCGCCTATTCCACCTCGGGCGTTCTGCGCATCCGCTCCACCGGCCGGGTGGGCACCGTCACCCGTAGCATCGTTGCCAACCTGCGCCAGGACGGGTTCATTGACTACCTCTATTTCACGATCTATGAGATTCAGGATCCGGAGCAGAGCGGCCTGACCGCCTGCGCCGATACCTATGCCTGGGCGGGTCGCTCAGTACCCTGTAGCGATATCGCCTTCGGCGGCGGCGACGTCCTCAACGGTCCGGCGCACTCCAACGACACCATCCGCATCTGTGATGCCACGTTCAACGGGCTGGTCACCACCGGCAGCCCGGGTCCGACCGGGTCGAATTACCTCAAACAGAACTCGAACGGCGGCGCCTGCTCCGGTCAAGTATTCAACGGCGGCCAGCCGACCACCAGTCCGGTCGTCGCGATGCCGGCTACCAACATGCAGCTCAAGCAGGAAACCCGAACCGACGCCGGTGTCGACGCTCCGGGCTGCCTGTACACCGGCCCGACCAGCATCGTGCTGAACAGCGATGGCACCATGACCATCCGTTCGCCCTGGACCAAAAAGACCCGCATCGTCGGGGACCCGGCGACGTCGGGCAGCACACCGGCGGCCTGCGGCCTTCCGGGAATGGCCAATGGCCAGCTCGGCTCGACGGCCGGCGCCACCGTCCCGGTGTTGAACGCGAACCTGATCTTCGTGCAAAGCGTTCCGGGCATCATCACTGATCCGAACTATACAAGCAGCACCGTCTGGCCGAGCGGCCAAAGCGCGGCCACCTGCTCCGTCGGCAACGGTATCGGCTTTCCCGTGACGCATGAAACCGCGCCAAGCCCCCGGTCCTATGACTGCCGCAAGGGCGATGCCTTCGTCAAGGGAACCCTGGACGGCACGATGACCATCGCCACCGACAACTTTCTCTACGTCACCGGCGACATCATTTATTCGGATGCCTCCACCGACGTGCTCGGGCTGGTCGCGCAGAATGCCATCTGGGTCTGGAACCCCTACTGCGACAGTACGCATGGGGTGATTTGCCCGGGGGTTGGCCTCGGTGCAGGCGGTGCCATCCTGCCGGACAATCGGCGCATCGACGCGGCCATGCTCTCGCTCGACCACACCATTCAGGTGCAGAACTACGACCGCGGCGGCGCGCAGGGAACGCTCACCATCAACGGTTCCCTCGCACAGAAGTACCGCGGGATCGTGCGCTCCGGCAGCAACGGCTACATCAAGAATTACATTTACGATCCGCGCTTTCGCTACATTGCGCCGCCCAAATTCCTCTCGCCAGTGTCGGCCCACTACAGCGTGAACCTGCTGGTTGAAGTGAGTTCGGCGTTCACCGCGCGGGGTGCGACGGTTCCGTAGTGACCGGCCGCGCCCAGCATCCACTCGTCAGTTCACCCGTCACTATATATAAGGAGCATTCCTCGTGGCCCAGAGCGTCGTAGGAATAGACATCGGCACCGCGCACCTTCGTGCCGTCGAGGTTCGAAACCCCGGCAAGAGCCGGCCCACCGTGCTGCGCTACCACGAGGTGCCGCTGCCGAGCGGCGCGGTGAGCGGCGGCGAGGTACTCGAACCGCACACCGTCGCTGCCGCGCTGAAAGCCCTGTGGTCGAGTGGCGGGTTTCGCTCCCGCCAGGTCGTACTCGGCATGGGAAACCAGCGGGTGCTGGCCCGCGACCTGAGCGTGCCCAAAATGTCGCTCGCCCGCATACGCCAGTCGCTTTCGTTCGAGGTGCAGGACCTGCTGCCGGTCCCCGTCGCTGACGCCCTGCTCGACTTCTATCCCATTTCGGAATCCACCACCGAACACGGCCCCACCGTGAACGGACTGCTCATCGCGGCGGTCAAGGCCGCGGTGGTCGCCAACGTGTCGGCGGCCCGGCTGGCGGGCCTGACCACGATCGACGTCGACCTGATTCCGTTCGCGGTCAGTCGCCTGCTGGTCACCCGACCTGGCATCGACGGCGTCGTCGCGGTGATCGACCTCGGTGCCACGACCACGAGCGTGGTCATCACTCGGCAGGGCGTGCCGCAGTTCGTGCGCATCATCCCCACGGGCGGCGACGACGTCACGCAGGGCGTCGCTGCCGGCCTGAAAACGGATGCCGCCACCGCCGACCTCCTCAAACGTCGCGTCGGCCTGTTGGCCCGCGCTGCCACCGACGCCCGTCACGGAACCCCCCGAAATGCGGTCCCGTTCGACGGGGTTGTAGAGGGCGGATCAGGCCCGATCGACACGCGCGGCGCCACCATCATCGCGGAGATCATGAACGATCAGCTCGGCAGCGTCGTCAACACCCTCAACTACTATGCCAACACGCGGCCCAGCGACCCGGTGACCGCGATCGTGCTCAGCGGTGGAGGAGCCCAGATGCCGGGGCTGCCGGAGGCCGTGTCGAAACTGACCCGCCTGGGGGTGTCCACCGGGGATCCGCTGTCGACGGTGGGGTTGGCATCCGCTATCGATGCCGAGGGGCTGCGTCACGACAGCTCCGCCTACACCGTGGCCCTCGGACTTGCGCTCGGGCGTGCAGCATGAGGCGCCATGCGAAAGACGACCTGCTGGTCATCGGCGGCGACCAGCGGGTGGACCTGCTCCCGCCCGAGGTGCGCGCCGAACGTCGTGGCCAGCAGCAACGTCGGCGGCTGACCGTCGGTGTGGTCGGGGTGGCGGTAGTCGTAGCCCTGCTGGTCGGTTCGGCGAGCGCTCTCGCGTACACGGCCCAGGCGAATCTGGCCGACGAGCAGGCCCGCACCGCGACCCTGCTGACCGAGCAGGGCCAATATTTTGCCGTGCGAACGCTGCAGAATCAGGTCACGCTCACCGAGGCGGCCCAGCGGGTGGGAGCTTCCACCGAGATCGACTGGAAGACCTACCTCGACGCCGTTCAGAACACCCTGCCGCCCAGCGTGACGATCACCAGCGTGCAGGTCGATTCGGCAACACCGCTCGCGGCCTACACCCAGGCGACGGCTCCATTGCAGGGATCACGGGTGGCCACGGTGTCGTTCACCGCCACGAGTACCGTGCTGCCTGACATTCCGGCGTGGCTGACCGCGCTCGGCGCCCTCGACGGGTTCGCCGATGCCCTTCCCGGCTCGGTCGCCCTCGATCAGACCACGGGCATTTACACGGTCACCATCTCCATGCACATCAACGACTCCGCGTTCGCACACCGTTTCGACCCGACCGAAAAGAAGTAGCCATGGACCATAACAAACTCTGGCTCATCGGCTCCGTGCTGGTGACGAGTGTCATCGTCGTGCTCGGCGCTGTGCTGGGCATTGCGCCCCAGCTGGAGAGCATGAATGCCGCCAACGCGAGCCGCACGGTCGTGCAGGCGACGAATGCCGAACACGTCGCGCTCCTGGCCCGGCTCAAGCACGACTTCAAGAACCTAGACGCTCTCACGAGCGAAGCGGATGCGCTCGCCGAGTCGGTTCCGAGCGGCTCGGCCATGCCGGCCCTGGTCGACCAGCTCGACGCCCAGGCTGTCGCCACCGGGCTCATGCTCACCGGGATGACCGTGACCGAGGCGGTGGCCTACGTTCCGGTTGTTCCGGTCGTCGCGGCTGCGCCCGCGGTAGATGCTGCGGCGGTTCCGGCTGCTGTTGCGGAGGTTCCAGTGGCTGTTCCGGCGGTGGCGCCCGCAGCCCCGGCCAGCAGCACGGCGATCACCGCAACGAACTTCGCCGCCTTTCCGATGCAGGTCACGGTCACGGGCAGCTACGCCGAGGTGCTCGATTTCGTCGCGGGTCTGCAATCCGGGAGCCGGTTGTTCCTCGTCGACGGACTGGGCACGGTCGCGGCTCCCGGACTGCCGGGCCTGGTGAACGCGACCATCTCGGGGCTGGTGTATTCGCTCGTGGCGCCGGCGGCAGCATCCACTGGATAATAGGGCGGCGCGCCGAGTCTCCGTGGCATTTGCTGTGCCCTTGGTACAGTAGAAGTCAGTCACGGCGAAGGCCACGAGGAGTTCAGCATGAGCGACAACACGCCAACCGACGGCAAGAAGAACCCGGAAACGGATGCTGCCGCAGCGCCCGATTCGAGCGCGCCCGAGCAAGATTCCACCGACCAGAGCGGTGCCGCCGAGCACGCCGCGGTCGTGGTCGAGCCAACGGCTTCGGTCGCCGAGCCCGTTCAGGAACCCATCGTCATCGACTATGACGCCATCAACGCCAACCTGAGCGCTGCCGAGCGCGCCGACGCCGTATCCGCTTCGGCCGACGCCCGCAACCTGGCCCCCATGTCAGCGGCCGCTCCGGTCGCGCCCCGCGATGCCGACGCACCGAGCCTTGCCGACGACTACTCCGACTCCTACACTCCCGCCGAAACGGTTCCGGCCACGAGCGCCGCCATTGAGTCAGAGCCGGCGTCGCCCGTCGTGCCGGTCGCGCTCGTCGTGGGAACGGCCGCCACCGCGGAGACGCCGATCGACTACTCCGTCGTCGAGGCCCCCCGTGACGTGCCGGTCTCGACCCCGCCGTCGTACACGCCCCCGGCCCAGTCGCCGATCTACGTGCAGGCACCCACCAAGCCCAAGGACCGCAGCAACCGGGGCGGCGGCATTCTGATCGCCCTGCTCGCCACGGTGGTTTTCGCGGTGCTGTACGCCGTCGCGGCGTTCATCATCATCGGCGTGACGAGCGCGACCATGGCCGTCACCGTGAGCACCTTCACGTCCTTCGTCGGGCTGCCGAGATTCTACATTCCGGTCATCTTCTTCTTCCTGGCCTATGCCGCCCTGATTGTGCTGGTCAACCGCGGCGGCTGGTGGGCTTACGTGCTGTTCGGTTTCTTCGTCGGCGTCGTGGTGTACTTCTCCTACATCGGCGGGGCTATGCTCGGCCTCGTGATCGACGGCCAGTCTGACGGCCTGACCCCGACCGAACTCAGCCGCATCGTATCGACCCTGTGGCTGAACCCCGGCGCCATCGCTGCCGGGCTCATCGCCCGCGAGGTGCCGATCTGGGCCGGAGCCTGGATCGCCCGCCGCGGACGCCGCGTCACCGCGAAGAACCTCGAGGCCCGCACCGAGTACGAGCGCCTGCTCGCCGACGGCCCCCAGGTCTCCCGCCCCTAGTTCCTTGCGGACGGGGCCCAGGCCCCGTCCCGGGGCCCAGTTTATAAACCGGGCACATGGCTCGGGCCCAGGCCCCGTTCGGCACCGGTAGCCGGCGGGCGGGCCTACGCTGGAGCCATGCGGGAATATCGAAAGTACGCGATCACCATGGCGGCCTTCTCGGTCGCCCTCTACGTTGCCGTCATCGTCGCGGCGTTCGGCGTGCTCAGCCTGCTGCTCAATCGTGACGTCATCAACGAAACGGATGCAGGCGCCCTCCTCGGCCCCATCATGGTCACCACAGCGGTCCTCGCGTTGGTCTGGGTCATGCTCAGCGCGGTGCTGCGCTCGCCCGAACGGCTGACGCAGGTTCCGCCGTTGCCGATCTTCATTGCCGGAGTCGCTGCCTACCTCGGCTATTGCGTCTCCGGGGGAGTGGTCTATAGCCTCGGCGCCGGCGAACTCTTTCGCGCGGTCATCTTCATCGGCGGCGAAATGGTGGGCCCGTTCGCGATCGCCGTCGCCGTGAGCGGCTGGCTCATCGCCTTTTTGTTCTTCGTGGTGCTGCTCGCCAAACCCGCTGGCTCCGGCGCTCCCGAGTGGCCCTGGGAGAAGAACGACGACAACTAGCGCGCTGATGGGGCGTTTCGTGACGTCTCGCGCGAGCGGCACTCTCAGCAGCCCCATTCATGGGGCCGATGTTGGCATCTCGCGTACGACCCGCGTACGAGTACCCTTATGCACTATGGATAGGTCCATCGAGTCGCGCGTCAACCACGAGGTTGAGAACTGGCTGCGTTGGATCACCCGGTGGCGTCCCGCAACGCACCGCGGACGTGCCCGCCTGTGCCGCCAATGCTTCGGATCCCCGATCATCGACTCCGCCGGACTCGCCGTCGACGTTCCCCACGTCGTTCAGCACGCCCTTTCCATGCGCATGAAGATCGTCATCGACGCCTCGGTCGACGAATATACCGAGCGCAATCTGCCGCTGCTCGCGCACGAGCTCAACCTGAGCGAGCGCCGCGAATCCGCCCAGGCCTATCGGCCGGCTGAGGGCCTCGAACCGGAGTTTCGCGGGCTCGATCTCGACCCGCAACCCGCAGCGGATGCCCCCTACCTCTTCACCTTCAGCGAACTCGCCGACCAGCAGCCCGCCGAACTTCAGCCGGCACCCCCGTCCTCGCCCGATGCCGCAGAGCAGGAACTCCAGCTCGAGCTCCCCGCCCCGGCACCGTTCGAACCGCTTCCGCCGCTCAGCCCCGAAGAGAAGGCCGCCCTGAAGGCCGAGATGGCCCTCGCTGACGAGTTCGCCACCCAGGTCGGCCTGCGGGTTTGCGCCCAGCTCGCCCAACAAAAGCCCCGCTTGCTCGCCGCAATCGCGGAGTTCGTCGAGCCCCAGGTGCAGGCCCTGCTGGCTGACCTCGAGAGCACCCTCGACTCGCCGCTGTGGCCGCGCAATCCCTAGCCGAGCCGCAGCATCCGTTCTCGGTCCGGGCCCACCTTGTGAACGTGGGCCCAGTCTATAAACTGGGCCCACGGACGGGGCCCGGGCCCCGTCCGCAGAGGGCCTGTTCTGACAGTGCTAAACGGGGAAAAGGGCCGCGCGGCGGCGGGCCTGACGCGGGGCGCAACCCATTTGACCATGGAGGCCCAGCCGGGCTAGAATTATCCGGTGTGCGCTTTGTCGTGCACCTGAATTATGCCCTCTTGAGAGCACAGGTGCGAGATTCCACACATGTAGGGCTGGTCAAAGACCACGCCCCCACGGCATACCCACCAAAACACGCGCGAGCAATCGTGTGGGTTCAAGCGGGTCCAGATGAACTCGATCCCACCCGTCAGGACAAGATCGAATGCTAACCATCACAAAGCTGTCACCGTGCAGCAATATCAAGGAGTAATTAGTGCCCACCATTCAGCAGTTGGTCAGGAAGGGCCGTAGCCCCAAGGTCACCAAGACCAAGGCTCCCGCCCTGAAGTCCAACCCGCAGCAGCGCGGCGTTTGCACCCGCGTCTACACCACCACCCCGAAGAAGCCGAACTCGGCTCTTCGCAAGGTCGCCCGCGTCAAGCTTTCCAACGGCACCGAGGTCACCGCCTACATTCCCGGCGAGGGCCACAACCTGCAGGAGCACTCCATGGTGCTCGTGCGCGGAGGCCGTGTTAAGGACCTCCCCGGTGTGCGTTACAAAATCATTCGCGGCGCACTGGACACCCAGGCCGTCAAGAACCGTAAGCAGGCCCGCAGCCGCTACGGCGCAAAGATGGAGAAGAAGTAATGCCCCGTAAAGGACCCGCTCCCAAGCGCCCTGTCATTGCCGACCCGGTTTACGGTGCCCCCATCGTCAGCCAGCTCGTCAACAAGATCCTTCTCGATGGCAAAAAGGGCCTCGCCGAGCGCATCGTTTACGATGCCCTCGCCGGAGTCTCCGCCAAGAACGAGCTGGATGCCGTCGTCACGCTGAAGAAGGCACTCGACAACGTTCGTCCGACCCTCGAGGTGCGTTCGCGCCGCGTCGGTGGTTCCACCTACCAGGTGCCCGTCGAAGTGAAGCCGCACCGCGCCAACACGTTGGCCCTTCGCTGGTTGACCAGCTACGCCAAGGCGCGTCGCGAGAAGACCATGACCGAGCGCCTCACCAACGAGATCCTCGACGCGAGCAACGGCCTCGGTGCCGCTGTCAAGCGTCGTGAAGACACTCACAAGATGGCTGAAGCGAACAAGGCCTTCGCGCACTACCGCTGGTAGTTAGAACCATCGAGCATTCCTGATCAGCAGGCAGGCGCGTGTCAAACACGCGCCTGCCTGCTGCTAAGCGGATGCTCAAGGCCTTGTTCCGCATTCCCACCCCTACCCTTCCGGAGGACCCCCGTGGCACTTGACGTGCTCACCGACCTGAGTAAGGTCCGCAATATCGGCATCATGGCTCACATTGATGCTGGCAAGACCACCACGACTGAGCGCATCCTGTTCTACACGGGTGTCAACCACAAGATCGGCGAGACCCACGACGGCGCCTCGACGATGGACTGGATGGCGCAGGAGCAGGAACGTGGCATCACGATCACCTCCGCTGCGACGACCTGTTTCTGGGACAACAACCAGATCAACATCATCGACACCCCCGGACACGTGGACTTCACCGTGGAGGTGGAGCGTTCGCTCCGCGTTCTCGACGGTGCTGTTGCCGTGTTCGACGGCAAGGAGGGCGTTGAGCCCCAGTCCGAAACCGTGTGGCGCCAGGCCGACAAGTACGACGTGCCCCGCATTTGCTTCGTCAACAAGATGGACAAGCTCGGCGCCGACTTCTACTTCACGGTCGACACCATCATCAAGCGCCTCGGCGCGAAGCCGCTGGTCATCCAGCTGCCGATCGGTGCAGAGTCTGAGTTCGAGGGTGTCGTTGACCTCGTTCAGATGCGCGCACTGACCTGGCGCGGCGACTCCAAGGGTGACGTGGAGATGGGCTCGAAGTACGCCATCGAAGAGATCCCCGCCGACCTCGTGGAGAAGGCTGCCGAGTACCGCAAGCTTCTGCTCGAGACCGTTGCCGAAACCGACGACGACCTCATGGAGCGTTACTTCGCCGGCGAAGAGCTGACGGTTGCCGAGATCAAGGGCGCCATCCGCAAGCTCACCATCAACAGTGAGATCTACCCGGTTCTGTGTGGTTCTGCGTTCAAGAACCGCGGCGTTCAGCCGATGCTCGACGCTGTCATCGATTACCTTCCGACGCCGCTCGACGTGCCTGCCATTGAGGCACACGACCCGCGCGACGAAGAAAAGGTCATCATGCGTCACCCCGACGCCGAGGAGCCCTTCACGGCGCTCGCGTTCAAGGTTGCGGTGCACCCGTTCTTCGGTCGCCTCACCTACGTGCGCGTGTACTCGGGCCGTCTCGACTCCGGAGCCCAGGTCATCAACTCGACCAAGGGTAAGAAGGAGCGCATCGGCAAGATCTTCCAGATGCACGCCAACAAGGAGAACCCGGTGGCCTTCGTGACCGCCGGTCACATCTACGCGGTCATCGGCCTCAAGGACACCACCACGGGCGACACCCTGTGCGACCCGAACGCCCAGGTCGTACTCGAGTCCATGACGTTCCCTGACCCGGTTATCGAGGTCGCTATCGAGCCGAAGACCAAGCAGGACCAGGAAAAACTGGGCCTTGCCATTCAGAAGCTCGCCGAAGAAGACCCCACTTTCCGTACCGAACAGAACCAGGAAACTGGCCAGACGGTAATCAAGGGAATGGGTGAACTTCACCTGGACATCCTGGTCGACCGCATGAAGCGTGAATTCAACGTTGAGGCGAACGTCGGCAAGCCCCAGGTGGCGTACCGCGAAACGATCCGCAAGGCCGTTGAGCGTCACGACTACACGCACAAGAAGCAGACCGGTGGATCCGGCCAGTTCGCGAAGATTCAGATCGCGATCGAACCGATGGAAATCACTGCTGAGAAGTCGTACGAGTTCCTCAACAAGGTCACCGGTGGTCGTATCCCGCGTGAGTACATCCCCTCGGTGGATGCTGGAATTCAGGATGCGCTCCGCGTAGGCATCCTGGCCGGCTACCCGATGGTGGGTGTTCGAGCCAGCCTGCTTGACGGCGCTGCGCACGACGTCGACTCCTCGGAGATGGCCTTCAAGATTGCCGGCTCGATGGGCTTCAAGGAAGCCGTTCGTAAGGCGAACCCCGTTCTGCTCGAGCCGCTGATGGCCGTCGAAGTTCGTACCCCTGAGGAATACATGGGTGACGTAATCGGCGACCTCAACTCGCGTCGTGGGCAGATCCAGACCATGGAGGATGCGCAGGGCGTGAAGGTAATTCGCGCACACGTTCCACTGTCGGAGATGTTCGGATACATCGGTGACCTGCGGTCGAAGACCAGCGGCCGTGCGGTGTACTCGATGACGTTCGAGAGCTATGCGGAGGTCCCGAAGGCAGTTGCCGACGAGATCATCAACAAGAACAAGGGCGAATAGCCCCTAAGGTGGCCTTCGGGCCAAAATCGCTTCGGCCACCTGGCCCTAGTAACATAAGTAGACACATCCAGCGCATACCGGCCGCTCATAACGGCGGCCGTGAATTTGCACGCGAGTCCTGAGGAGGACCCACAGTGGCCAAGGCCAAGTTCGAGCGGACAAAGCCGCACGTAAACATCGGAACGATCGGTCACGTTGACCACGGAAAGACCACGCTGACTGCAGCGATCTCCAAGGTTCTTGCCGATAAGTTCCCGTCCAAGATCAACGTTCAGCGCGACTTCGCGTCGATTGACTCGGCTCCGGAAGAACGCCAGCGCGGCATCACGATCAACATTTCGCACGTTGAGTACGAGACCGACAAGCGTCACTATGCGCACGTCGATGCTCCGGGCCACGCTGACTACATCAAGAACATGATCACCGGTGCTGCTCAGATGGACGGCGCAATCCTCGTGGTTGCCGCTACTGACGGCCCGATGGCTCAGACCCGTGAGCACGTTCTTCTCGCCAAGCAGGTCGGCGTTCCGACCCTGCTCGTCGCGCTGAACAAGGCCGACATGGTTGATGACGAAGAGATCATGGAGCTCGTCGAGCTCGAAGTTCGTGAACTTCTCTCCAGCCAGGGTTTCGATGGCGACAACGCCCCCGTAATCCAGGTCTCCGCACTCAAGGCGCTTGAAGGCGACGAGAAGTGGACCGGCAACATCCTTGAGCTCATGAAGGCTGTTGACGACTTCATTCCGGACCCGATCCGCGACAAGGACAAGCCGTTCTTGATGCCGATCGAGGACGTCTTCACGATCACCGGCCGTGGCACCGTTGTTACGGGCCGCGCCGAGCGTGGAACCCTCAAGATCAACTCCGAGATCGAGATCGTCGGCATCCGCCCGACGCAGAAGACCACGGTTACCGGTATTGAGATGTTCCACAAGCAGCTCGACGAGGCTTGGGCCGGCGAGAACTGTGGACTTCTTCTTCGTGGCACCAAGCGCGAAGACGTTGAGCGCGGCCAGGTCGTCGTCAAGCCGGGTTCGGTTACGCCGCACACCGACTTCGAGGGTACCGCGTACATCCTCAGCAAGAACGAGGGTGGCCGTCACAACCCGTTCTACGCGAACTACCGCCCGCAGTTCTACTTCCGCACCACGGACGTCACCGGCGTCATCACGCTGCCCGAAGGCACCGAGATGGTCATGCCTGGCGACACCACCGACCTGACTGTCGCGCTGATTCAGCCGATCGCCATGGAAGAGGGCCTCGGCTTCGCTATCCGTGAAGGTGGCCGCACCGTCGGCGCCGGCACGGTGACCAAGATCATCAAGTAATTTCCTTTATTTAGATCTGAAGAAAAGGGGTCGGACCTTCGGGTTCGGCCCCTTTTTTGCACCCCTGACGCAATCGAATCTTTCAAGCGGATGACGATCGCTCACTACCCGACGCGGGATTGGGAATATCCGGTTATGGTCTGCGCATGCAGATATCGAAACTGGAAATGCGCATCCTCCTGGGGATCGCGATCGTTGTGGTGGCCATTCTCGCCGTGGTGATCGTGCCCCGCCTGGCCGGGTCCGCTCCCGCTGCCCAGTCATCGATCGCCCGGGTGACGCAGACGCCGACGCCGTCGGCGATCGCCACGTCCACGCCCGCACCAACGCCAACAGCCCAGACCGAACAGCAGATTCTCGACGGCATCGTGACCAGCACCGTCAGCGTCTACAGCGTGCTGGTCTGCGACAGCCTTAAACAATATGCCGCCCTGTCGATTCCCGAGATCATCACCAAGGTGCTCGCCGAATACCCGACCACCGGCCTGTCCGACCAATCCCGTCAGATCATGGCCCAGCGTGTGCTGACCGAATCCACCGCCAAGAGCTGCCCGGAACAAAGCCCGCGAGTGGCCGCCGGAATCGTTCAGGGCTAGGTCACCCGCCGCACTAAAACGGATGCTCGTGGCCGGTCGGCCGCGGGCATCCGCTGGTATATCGCGCGACACGCCGCGCGCGACACGCCCGGGTTGCATGTAATGGCAACTGTGTGGCAGACTCTTCTAGTTCAACATTTTCGGCGTGCGCTACGCGTCGCCGGAATCACTGCCAGGCAGTGCATAGTCGCGTCACACCCTTTCGAATAACACGTGTCGAAATGTGCAGATCGCAGGCTAGGCCGCAGGGAGCAGAGCGCAGCGTAAATCAACGATCTGGTCGGCGTGGGTAAAACCGTGCCGTCCCCCAGGTTCTGCTTCTGGGAGTCGGCGTTGACGATGAGCGTCGATTATTTGGCGTGAATCGAAATTGACATATGAACAGTGGTGCTAATAGCAGCAGTGCTACTACGGCGTCCAATGCAACCTCGGCAAATCCTGCCGTGGTCTGTAAGACGCCTCGACAGAGAGAGAGTTCGACATGGCGGGACAGAAGATCCGCATTCGACTTAAGTCGTATGACCACGAGGTCATCGACATTTCGGCGCGCAAGATCGTCGACACAGTGACCCGTGCGGGCGCTACAGTCGTCGGCCCGGTGCCGCT
This sequence comes from Cryobacterium sp. TMT1-66-1, assembly GCF_004403435.1. NCBI lineage: Bacteria > Bacillati > Actinomycetota > Actinomycetes > Micrococcales > Microbacteriaceae > Cryobacterium > Cryobacterium sp. TMT1-66-1. The sequence continues at coordinate 266,184 of NZ_SOGP01000011.1, read as the reverse complement.
TCCGACCGAGAAGAACGTGGTGTGTGTCATCCGTTCCCCTCACAAGTACAAGGACAGCCGGGAGCACTTTGAAATGCGCACCCACAAGCGTCTGATCGACATCATTGACCCGACCCCGAAGGCTGTTGACTCGCTCATGCGCCTCGACCTTCCGGCCGACGTCAACATCGAGATCAAGCTCTAGGGCCCGCGATGTCTTACTCCGATACCAAGACCACCAAGGGTCTCCTCGGCAAGAAGCTCGGCATGACCCAGGTGTGGGACGAGAACAACAAGCTTGTTCCCGTTACCGTCATCGAGATCGCGCCGAACGTTGTCACGCAGATCCGCACCAAGGCCGTCGACGGCTACAACGGCGTTCAGATCGCCGCTGGCCCCATCGACCCGCGCAAGGTCAACAAGCCCCTTGCCGGTCACTTCGACAAGGCCGGCGTCACGCCTCGTCGCCACATCACCGAGCTCCGTACCGCGGATGCCGCTGATTACAACCTGGGCCAGGAACTCACCGTTGACGGTGTCTTCGTTGCCGGCTCCAAGGTTGATGTCATGGGCACCAGCAAGGGTAAGGGTTTCGCCGGTGTTATGAAGCGTCACAACTTCAAGGGTGTCTCCTCCTCTCACGGTTCGCACCGCAACCACCGTAAGCCCGGTTCCATCGGTGCTTCCTCGACCCCGAGTCGTGTCTTCAAGGGCATGCGCATGGCCGGTCGTATGGGTGGCGAGCGCGTAACCGTGCTGAACCTCAAGGTGCACGCTATTGACGCCGACAAGGGCCTCATGCTCGTCAAGGGTGCCGTTCCCGGTGCCCGTGGCCGCCTCGTATTCGTTCGCAACGCAGTGAAGGGAGCCTAGTCACTATGGCTACAGCACTCGACATCATTGACGCCAAGGGCAAGAAGGCAGGCTCTGCCGAGCTTCCCGACGAGCTCTTCGACGTTCCCGCCAACATTCCTCTCATCCACCAGGTCGTTGTTGCGCAGCTCGCTGCCGCACGCCAGGGAACGAGCAAGGTCAAGCGCCGTGGAGAAGTTTCCGGTGCCGGCCGCAAGCCGTTCAAGCAGAAAGGAACCGGTCGCGCTCGTCAGGGCTCCATCCGCGCTCCTCAGATGACCGGTGGTGGAATCGTCCACGGACCGACCCCGCGCAGCTACGACCAGCGCACCCCGAAAAAGATGATCGCCGCAGCCCTCAAGGGTGCACTGAGCGACCGCGCCCGCGGTGGCCGCCTGCACATCGTCGAGGCACTGTTCACGGCTGAGACCCCCAACACCAAGGTTGCCCTGGAGCTGCTCACGCAGATCGCCACGAGCAAGCACGTGCTGGTTGTTCTCGAGCGTACCGACGAGACCACGTTGCGCAGCATTCGCAACATCCCGACGGTGCACATCCTTTCGTGGGACCAGCTCAACGCCTATGACGTGCTCGTCAGCGACGACATTGTCTTCACCACCGGCGCGTTCAACGCGTTCGTGGAGAGCAAGACCAAGAAGGAAGAGGTGGCCGCATAATGACTATCGCGACCAACAAGGACCCCCGCGACATCATCATCTCTCCGGTTGTCTCTGAGAAGAGCTACGGCCTGATTGACGAGGGTAAGTACACCTTCATCGTTGACCCCCGCTCGAACAAGACGGAGATCAAGCTCGCGATCGAAAAGATCTTCAAGGTGCAGGTCGCTTCGATCAACACCCTGAACCGCGTGGGCAAGACTCGCCGCACCAAGTTCGGCATGGGCAAGCGCAAGGACACCAAGCGTGCCATTGTCACGCTCAAGTCTGGCTCCATCGACATCTTCACGGCCGTCGGCTAAGCGACAAGGCAGAGGGATAACTAATGGCTATTCGTAAGTACAAGCCCACGACCCCGGGTCGACGCGGTTCATCCGTTGCCGACTTCGCGGAAATCACGCGTTCCACCCCGGAGAAGTCGCTTCTGCGTCCGCTCTCCAAGACCGGTGGACGTAACAACCAGGGCCGCATCACGACCCGTCACATCGGTGGTGGCCACAAGCGCCAGTACCGTGTGATCGACTTCAAGCGCAACGACAAGGACGGCGTCAACGCCCGCGTCGCTGAAATTGAATACGACCCGAACCGCACGGCGCGCATCGCGCTCCTGCACTTCATCGACGGCACGAAGCGTTACATCATCGCGCCGAACAAGCTCAGCCAGGGCGACATCATCGAGTCTGGAGCCGGGGCTGACATCAAGCCCGGCAACAACCTGCCGCTGAAGAACATCCCCACCGGTACCATCATTCACGCGATCGAGCTGCGTCCGGGTGGTGGCGCCAAGATGGCCCGCTCCGCCGGTTCGTCGGTTCGCCTGGTCGCGAAGGAGGGCGTCTACGCCCAGCTTCGTCTGCCGTCTGGTGAAATCCGCAACGTGGATGCTCGCTGCCGCGCGACGATCGGCGAGGTCGGCAACGCCGAGCAGTCGAACATCAACTGGGGCAAGGCCGGACGTATGCGCTGGAAAGGCGTTCGCCCGACCGTTCGTGGTGTTGCCATGAACCCGGTCGATCACCCGCACGGTGGTGGTGAGGGTAAGACGTCCGGTGGACGTCACCCCGTCAGCCCCTGGGGCCAGAAGGAAGGGCGCACCCGCCACCCGAATAAGGAAAGCGACAAGCTCATTGTTCGTCGCCGCACCGTCGGCAAGAAGCGTAAGTAGGAGTAGACGATGCCAAGAAGTCTTAAGAAAGGCCCTTTCGTTGACGACCACCTGCTTCGCAAGGTGTTCGCGGCGAACGAAGCCAAGAGCAAGAACGTAATCAAGACCTGGTCGCGCCGCTCGATGATCATCCCCGACATGCTCGGACACACCATCGCAGTGCACGACGGACGCAAGCACATCCCGGTGTTCGTCACCGAGAGCATGGTCGGACACAAGCTCGGTGAGTTTGCGCCCACCCGCACCTTCCGTGGACACGTGAAGGACGACAAGAAGGGCCGTCGCCGCTAACGCGGGGACGTGAAGGAGGAGAAGAAATGGTGGAGTCGATCGCACGCGTGCGTCACATCCGCGTTACCCCCCAGAAGGCTCGTCGCGTCGTTGACATGATCCGCGGCAAGCAGGCGCACGAAGCGCTGGGAATTCTGAAGTTCGCGCCCCAGGGCGCTTCCGACCCGGTCTACAAGCTGGTGGCCTCGGCCATCGCCAACGCCCGAGTCAAAGCAGATGCAGCCAACACGTATCTGGACGAGCAGGACCTGTTCATCAGTCGGGCATTCGTTGACGAGGGTACGACCCTCAAGCGTTTCCAGGCTCGTGCCCAGGGTCGCGCATTCGAAATCAAGAAGCGCACCAGCCACATCACGGTTGTGCTCACCACTCCTGAGGAGGGTACGAAGTAATGGGTCAGAAAGTAAACCCCTATGGCTTCCGTCTGGGAATCACCACCGATCACGTATCGCGTTGGTTCTCTGACTCGACCAAGCCGGGTCAGCGTTACGCTGACTTTGTTGCAGAAGACGTCAAGATCCGTCGCCTGCTGAGCACCAGCCTTGACCGTGCCGGCGTCAGCCGTATCGAGATCGAGCGCACTCGTGACCGTGTTCGCGTTGACATTCACACCGCCCGTCCGGGCATTGTGATTGGTCGCCGCGGCGCGGAGGCCGAGCGCATCCGCTCTGACCTTGAGAAGCTCACCGCCAAGCAGATTCAGCTGAACATCCTCGAGGTCAAGAACCCCGAGCAGGATGCCCAGCTCGTCGCGCAGGGTATTGCCGAGCAGCTCTCCGCTCGTGTAGCTTTCCGCCGCGCGATGCGTAAGGGCCTGCAGGGTGCACAGCGCGCCGGCGCCAAGGGTGTTCGCATCCAGGTGTCGGGTCGTCTGGGTGGCGCCGAGATGAGCCGCAGCGAGTTCTACCGCGAAGGCCGTGTGCCCCTGCACACCCTGCGCGCGAACATCGACTACGGCTTCTACGAAGCCAAGACCACCTTCGGCCGTATCGGCGTGAAGGTCTGGATCTACAAGGGCGACATCACCAACAAGGAACTCGCTCGCGAGCAGGCCAACGCTAAGTCGTCCCGCCCCGAGCGTCGTGACGATCGACCGCGCCGTGCACCTCGTGCAGATGCTCCGGCAGCGGCACCGGTCGCAGCAGGAGTTGAGGCTAAATAATGTTGATTCCACGTAGAGTCAAGCACCGCAAGCAGCACCACCCGGGTCGCACCGGCCACGCTACCGGCGGCACCACGGTGTCCTTCGGTGAGTACGGCATTCAGGCGCTGACCCCCGCGTATGTGACCAACCGTCAGATCGAGTCCGCTCGTATCGCCATGACGCGTCACATCAAGCGTGGCGGAAAGGTGTGGATCAACATCTACCCCGACCGCCCGCTGACCAAGAAGCCGGCCGAAACCCGCATGGGTTCCGGTAAGGGTTCGGTCGAGTGGTGGGTTGCCAACGTCAAGCCGGGTCGCGTTCTGTTCGAGCTCAGCGGTGTCACCGACGCCGTTGCGAAAGAGGCGCTGACCCGCGCAATTCACAAGCTGCCCCTCAAGGCACGCATCATCAAGCGCGAGGAGGGCGACGCATAATGGCGATCGGAACCAAGGAGCTCGCCTCAGTCGAGCTCGATACTTTTGACAATGAGAAGCTGTTCGACGAGCTGAAGAAGGCCAAGGAAGAGCTGTTCAACCTGCGCTTCCAGTCGGCCACCGGTCAGCTCGAAAGCCACGGCCGCCTCCGCGCGGTCAAGCGCGACATCGCTCGCATCTACACGGTTCTCCGTGAGCGCGAGCTGGGCATCCGTGCCACCCCGGTCGTAGCCCCGGCTCCGGCCAAGGCTGAAAAGGCCGAGAAAAAGACCAAGAAGGCCAAGGCCGCAGTGGAGTCCACCGACGACGCTGCAGCTGAGGCCGTCGAGACGAAGGAGGCCTAGTCATGGCGAAGACTGACGAAACGGTCGTCGCGGGCGAAGCCACCGAGCTCGTACGCGGATACCGCAAGACGCTGCGGGGTTACGTGACCAGCGACAAGATGAACAAAACCATCATTGTCGTGGTCGAAGACCGCGTGAAGCACCCGTTGTACGGCAAGGTCATCCGCCGTACATCCAAGCTGAAGGCGCACGACGAGGCGAACTCCGCCGGCATCGGCGACCTGGTCCTGATCAGTGAGACCCGTCCGCTCAGCGCTTCCAAGCGCTGGCGCCTGGTCGAGATTCTTGAGAAGGCCAAGTAAGCCTCGCGCTTACTTGACGTAAAGGAGTTATAAAGTGCTTCAGCAAGAATCACGAGTCAAAGTTGCCGACAACACCGGTGCCAAGGAACTCTTGACCATCCGCGTTCTCGGTGGCTCAGGCCGTCGCTACGCCGGCCTCGGCGACGTCATCGTCGCCACGGTCAAGGATGCAATCCCGGGCGGCAACGTCAAGAAGGGTGACATCGTCAAAGCTGTCATCGTTCGCACCAAGAAGGAGACCCGTCGTCCAGACGGCTCCTACATCAAGTTCGATGAGAACGCTGCAGTGATCTTGAAGGCAGACGGTGACCCCCGCGGCACCCGAATCTTCGGACCGGTCGGTCGCGAGCTTCGCGACAAGAAGTTCATGAAGATCATCTCGCTGGCACCGGAGGTTATTTAATCATGGCCAGAATCAAAAAAGGTGACCTCGTTCAGGTCATCAGCGGCCGCAGCCAGGCTCGCGGCGGAGACCGTGGCAAGCAGGGCAAGATCATCTCCGTCGACGTCGAGAAGAACCGTGTCCTCGTTGAGGGCATCAACTTCGTGACCAAGCACGTTCGCGTCGGACAGACCCAGCGCGGCACCAAGACGGGCGGCATCGAGACCTTCGAAGCCCCCATCCACGTGTCCAACGTTGCCATCGTCGACCCGGAGACCAAGAAGCCGACCCGCGTCGGCTTCCGCCAGGAAGAGGTAACGAAGGACGGCGTCTCCAAGACGGTCCGCATTCGTTACGCCAAGAAGTCAGGGAAGGACCTCTAATGGCTGACACCGCAGTTGTTGAAGGCACTGTGGGCGCCGCGCCCGTCAAGGCCCTGCCGCGCCTGAAGCAGAAGTACCGCGATGAGATCAGTGCCAAGCTCTCCGCAGAACTCGGCTTCACCAACGTGCACCGCATCCCCACCCTGACGAAGATTGTCGTCAACATGGGTGTCGGAGAAGCAGCACGCGACGGCAAGGTGATGGACGGTGCGGTTTCTGACCTCACCAAGATCACCGGCCAGAAGCCGCAGGTCACCAAGGCCCGCAAGTCCATTGCGCAGTTCAAACTGCGTGAGGGACAGCCCATCGGCGCCCACGTCACACTTCGTGGCGACCGCATGTGGGAGTTCCTGGACCGGCTGCTCAGCCTGGCCCTTCCTCGCATCCGTGACTTCCGCGGTCTGTCCGACAAGCAGTTCGACGGTGCGGGCAACTACACCTTCGGTCTGACCGAGCAGGTCATGTTCCACGAGATCGACCAGGACCGCATTGACCGCGTTCGCGGCATGGACATCACGGTCGTCACGACCGCGAAGACCAACGACGAGGGTCGCGCGCTGCTCAAGGCGCTCGGTTTCCCGTTCAAGACGGACGACGTCAAGTAGGAGTTCCTCACTACAGAGGAACAAATTCAACTAGAGTTGGGAGCTTGCGCTTGCAAGCTCCCGACTATGGTTGGCCTCGCCCACAGTTTTTCACTGGGCGCACACAGATTTTCACCCCGGAATCCGATCAACCGATCGGGTTCCTCACCACCACAGGTCGTCATTCGTGTAACGGATGGGCGAAACCAGGCGAGAAAGGCACCACAAAATGACAATGACAGATCCGGTCGCAGACATGCTGACCAGACTGCGCAACGCGAACTCGGCGTACCACGACACCGTGTCGATGCCGCATAGCAAATTGAAAGCGCACATCGCTGACATCCTCAAGGCTCAGGGTTACATCTCCGCCTGGACCGTCAAGGATGCAACAGTAGGCAAGACCCTCACCCTGGACCTCAAGTTCGGTCCGAACCGCGAGCGCTCCATCGTAGGCATCAAGCGGGTTTCCAAGCCCGGCCTCCGCGTGTACGCAAAGTCGACTGAGATCCCCACGGTTCTCGGCGGCCTCGGCGTTGCCATCCTGTCCACCTCCAGCGGTCTGCTCACCGACCGCCAGGCTGAGAAGAAGGGCGTAGGCGGAGAAGTTCTCGCCTACGTGTGGTAACTGAGAATGTCACGTATTGGAAGACTCCCCATCCCGATCCCCGCTGGGGTCACGGTTGTGGCTGACGGCCAGGCCGTCTCCGTCAAGGGCCCGAAGGGCGAGCTCGCGCTCGTCGTTTCCAACCCCATCTCGGTGTCGATCGAGGACGGTCACGTTCTCGTCACCCGTCCGAACGACGAGCGCCAGTCGCGTTCGCTGCACGGTCTGACCCGCACCCTGATCAACAACCAGATCATCGGCGTAACCGTTGGTTACACCAAGGGTCTCGAAATCGTCGGTACCGGTTACCGCGCGGCGCAGAAGGGCACCTCCGTTGAGTTCGCCCTCGGCTTCTCGCACCCGGTCGTCGTCGAGCCGCCCGTCGGAATCGTTTTGACCGTTGAGAGCGTCAACAAGCTCACGGTCAGCGGAATCGACAAGCAGGCCGTCGGCGAGGTTGCCGCCAACATCCGTAAGATTCGCAAGCCAGAGCCCTACAAGGGCAAGGGTGTGCGTTACGCCGGCGAGATTGTTCGCCGCAAGGCCGGAAAGAGCGGTAAGTAACCATGGGACTCGGAACTAGAGGCAAGAGCAAGGCCGCAGCCCGCGGACGTCGTCACACACGTCTTCGCAAGAAGATCGAGGGAACGGCGCTTCGCCCGCGCCTCGTCGTCACGCGCTCGGCTCGCCACGTATTCGTGCAGGTCGTCGACGACAGCAAGGGTTTCACCCTTGCGTCGGCATCCACGCTCGAAACGGACTTGCGCACCTTCGATGGTGACAAGACCGCCAAGGCCCGCAAGGTCGGTGAGCTTGTTGCTGAGCGTGCGAAAGCCGCCGGCATCGAAGCCGTTGTATTTGACCGTGGTGGCAGCAAGTACGCAGGACGCGTCGCAGCCATCGCTGAGGGAGCTCGAGAGGGTGGATTGAACCTGTGAGCACTGAAAAGATCGAAACCACAGCACCTGTTGCTGCCGTTGCCGAGGCGCCGGTTGAAACCGCTGCCTCCACGACCCCGCCGCAGAACGAGCCTCGCGAGGCTCGTCGTGGTGGCCGTGAGCGCAACCCGAACAAGGACCGCGGAAGCCGCGATGCCGACAAGAGCCAGTTCCTGGAGCGCGTCGTCACCATCAACCGCGTGTCGAAGGTCGTCAAGGGTGGTCGTCGCTTCAGCTTCACCGCTCTCGTCGTCGTCGGCGACGGTAACGGCCTGGTCGGCGTTGGATACGGTAAGGCCCGCGAGGTCCCGACCGCTATCTCCAAGGGCGTCGAAGAAGCGAAGAAGAACTTCTTCCGCGTTCCTCGCGTTGGCCTGACCATCCCGCACCCCGTGCAGGGTGAAGCCGCAGCCGGCGTCGTTCTGCTTCGTCCGGCAGCAGCAGGTACCGGCGTTATCGCCGGTGGCCCGGTGCGCGCCGTACTCGAATGCGCTGGCATCCACGACGTGCTGAGCAAGTCGCTCGGTTCGTCGAACACCATCAACATCGTGCACGCCACGGTCGAGGCACTGCACCAGCTCGAAGAGCCGCGTGCGGTTGCGGCTCGCCGTGGCCTCGCCTATGAAGACGTGGCTCCGGCCCGTTTTCTTCGTGCCGACGCCGCTGCAGCTGCAGCGGCCGCAACCGCGAAGGCAGGTGCCTGATGGCCCAGCTGAAGATCACACAGATCAAGTCCAAAATTAGTGAGAAGCAGAACCAGCGCGACACTCTTCGCAGCCTGGGTCTGCGACGCATTGGCGCCGTCACCATCCGCGAGGACAACTCGCAGAACCGTGGCTACGTCAACACCGTCGCTCACCTCGTAAAGGTCGAGGAGATTGACTAATGGCTGACGAGAAGGAAGCTACCAAGGTAGCCGACAAGCCCGGCGCATTGAAGGCTGCTGCCCCCAAAAAGGCCGCAGCACCGAAGAAGGCTGCTGCCCCCAAAAAGGCAGCCGTTGCAGCAGAGCCCACTGAGCCCCGCGAGCACGTGCTGAAGGTACACCACCTTCGCCCGGCACCCGGAGCGAAGAAGGCCCGCCAGCGCGTTGGCCGTGGTGAAGGATCCAAGGGTAAGACCGCGGGTCGAGGCACCAAGGGCACGAAGGCACGCTACAGCGTGCGCGTCGGCTTCGAGGGTGGGCAGATGCCTCTGCACATGCGCACCCCGAAACTGCGTGGATTTAAGAACCCGTTCCGCGTCGAGTACCAGGTTGTCAACCTGGAAAAGCTCGAACTGCTCTATCCGGACGGCGGCGATGTCACCATTGCCAGCCTGATCGCCAAGGGTGCCGTTCGTGACAACGAAAAAGTCAAGGTTCTTGGAACCGGTGAAATTACCGTTAAGCTGAACGTGACGGTCGACAAGGTCTCTGCTTCAGCTGAGCAGAAAATTGTCGCCGCGGGTGGAGCTGTAAAGTAAGTCCGTAGACGCTCAATCGAGCTTGTCGAATCCGTCAATCGAGTAAATCGTTTGGTGTGATTCGACAAGCTCGATCGTTTTAAGTCGATCTGCCGCTTTACATCGACATGCACTGTCGATCTGCGTAAAAATCTGGAGGCCTTTTTGTTTAGCGCCATTGCGCGGATCTTCCGCACACCCGACCTTCGTAAGAAGATCGGCTTCACCCTGGGCATCATTGCTCTGTTCCGTCTGGGCTCGTTCGTACCGGCCCCGTTCGTGGACTTCGGCAATGTGCAGCTGTGTCTCGCAGCCAACCAGGGCACGAGCGGCCTCTACGAGCTCGTCAACCTGTTCAGTGGTGGTGCCCTGCTGCAGTTGAGCGTCTTTGCGCTCGGCATCATGCCGTACATCACGGCCTCGATCATCGTGCAGTTGCTGCGCGTGGTCATCCCCCACTTCGACACCCTCTACAAAGAGGGTGCATCGGGCCAGAGCACTCTGACCCAGTACACGCGTTACCTCACCATCGCCCTGGGTATTCTGCAGTCGACCACGCTGATCACGGTGGCTCGAAGCGGCGCCCTGTTCGGGACATCCGCCAGCACCGAGTGCACGCAGCTGATCACCAACGACGCCTGGTATGCCATCATGCTCATGGTCATCACGATGACCGCCGGCACCGGCGTCATCATGTGGATGGGTGAGCTCGTCACCGAACGCGGCGTCGGCAACGGCATGTCGCTTATGATCTTCATCTCGATTGCCGCCCTGTTCCCCGGCTCGCTTGCCTCGATCGGCCAGCAGCAGGGTCCCGACACCCTCATCATCGTTCTGATCGTCGGAATATTGGTGGTCGCCGGCGTGGTCTTCGTCGAGCAATCGCAGCGGCGAATACCGGTGCAGTACGCCAAGCGCATGGTCGGCCGACGCACCTACGGCGGCAACAACACCTACATTCCGATCAAGGTCAACATGGCCGGCGTGATCCCCGTGATCTTTGCCTCCTCGCTGCTGTACCTGCCAGCCCTGCTCGCGCAGTTCAACCAGCCGGCCGCCGGAACCGAAGCGCCGGCCTGGGTAGTCTGGATCTCGCAGAACCTCACCGGCGGCGACCAGCCGCTGTATATGGTCATGTACTTCCTGCTCATCATCGGCTTCACCTACTTCTACGTGGCCATCACGTTCAACCCCGAAGAAGTCGCCGACAACATGAAGAAGTACGGCGGGTTCATTCCCGGCATTCGCGCCGGCCGCCCGACCGCTGAGTACCTCGACTTCGTGCTGACCCGCATCACGCTCCCCGGCTCGATCTATCTGGGCCTGATCGCGCTCATCCCGTTGATCGCGTTCTCGGTTATCGGCGCCGACCAGAACTTTCCGTTCGGCGGCGCGAGCATTCTCATCGTCGTCGGCGTGGGGCTCGAGACGGTCAAGCAGATCGACTCGCAACTGCAACAGCGACACTATGAGGGGCTTCTTAAATGACGCGCTTACTACTGATCGGCCCGCCCGGCGCGGGCAAAGGCACCCAGGCGGAGCGTCTGGCGCTCGCCTTCGACGTTCCCGCTATTTCCACCGGTGACATCTTTCGCTACAACGTGACCAACAACACCCCGCTGGGGCTCGAGGTCAAGTCGTTCATGGATGCCGGCGCCTACGTGCCGGACACCCTCACCAACGCGATCGTCGCTGACCGTCTGAAAGAAGCGGATGCCACCAACGGTTTTCTGCTGGACGGCTACCCGCGCACAACCGATCAGGTCGTTGAACTCGACCGCCTGCTCGTTGCCGGCGGCACCCAGCTCGACGTGGTCGTTCTGATCACCGCCGACACCGACGAGGTTGTCGCCCGACTGCTGAAGCGTGCAGCCGAGCAGGGCCGCGCGGACGACACTGCCGAGGTCATCCGTCACCGTCTTGACGTCTACGCTGAGCAGACCGCTCCGCTCATCGATGTGTACAGCGCCCGCGGCCTCGTCGTCACCATCGACGGCCTCGGTGCCGTTGAAGTGGTCACCGACCGCATTCTCGCTGCGCTGGCCGAACGCGGCCTGCTCCAGGGCAGCAGCACTCTCTAGCAACAGTTTGGGGCTGGGCCGAAAGGCCCGGCCCATCATCATGTGCAGCACCAATTGAATAATCGCTCCCGTTCTCGGAGCTAGTTTGTAGGAAATCAGTGAGTCTTCGACGTTCCATCTACAAGAACCCAGCCCAGCTGCGCCTCATGGTGGCACCGGGTCTGGCCACCGCGGCATCGCTCAAAGCTGCCCGCGCGGCCATGGTCATCGGCGCGACCACCCTCGAGCTTGATGCCGCTGCTGAGGCCGCCATCGCCCTGCTCGGCGGTAAGCCGAACTTCAAACTCGAACAGGGCTACCACCACACTGTGTGCGCCTCGGTGAACGACGACGTCGTGCACGGGATCCCGTCTGCACGTCGCCTCGGCGCCGGCGATATCGTCTCGATCGACAGCGGAGCGATCATCGAAGGCTGGAATGGGGACGCCGCGTTCAGCTTCGTGCTGCCCGACGCCTCGAGGCCCGAGATCGTGGCGGAGCGCCAAAAGCTGTCCGACGTGACCGAGCAGTCGCTCTGGCACGGTATCGCCCGCCTGCACACCGCGCGCCACCTGAACGAGGTCGGCGACGCCATCGAGGACTACATCGAGTCGCAGGGCACCTACGGCATCCTCACCGACTATGTCGGCCACGGCATCGGCCGCTCCATGCACGAAGCCCCGCCGGTGTTCAACTACCGCGTGCGCCAGAAGGGCCCGGATGTGAAGCCGGGCCTCGTGGTGGCCATCGAGCCGATGGTCGTGCTCGGCTCGATCGACACCTACACCCGCGACGACGACTGGACCGTCGCCACGAGCGACGGCAAGGCCGCAGCGCACTGGGAGCACAGCGTCGCCGTGCACAAGGACGGCATCTGGGTGCTCACCGCCGAGGACGGCGGAGCTTCCGGCCTCGCCCAGTTCGGAATCGTTCCCGTCCCAATTCCGTAGCTGGCTGATCGCGTAGCTACTGGTCCATCAGGTGCACGTCGGCTCGGTCGGCGGGGGTGCTCGCCAGTTCCGGCGGGAGCGCGGTATCCCTGCTGGAGGCGATTCGCGCGGCTTTCCGCTTCGACCTACCCGGCGATTCGCAGAGCGCCGAGTTTCAACGCCTGCTGGCCGGGGAAGCCGCGCCGCGGATTGCGGAGGTGGTCTGCGGGCTGGCGCCGGGGCATCCGCTGTTTGACGCGGTCACCCGGGACATCGCCGCAGCCCAGCGGGTGAGCCGCTGCACCAGAACCCGAGCCGCGCCCACCGGCGCCCCTGACTCCTGCGGCCATACCTGCTTCCGCCGAGTCGGGGACGCTGGTGCGCGGGAGATTATAGGACTGAATTGCCAAAAGGCAATCTCATACCATAAGCTTGATCTTTGGTGTCTGGTGTCGTCTTTTGTGGCGTGTCAGGCATCAATCCCGCATGACCAGCAATCAATACAGAGCGACAGTGAGGGTATGGCCAAAAAAGACGGTGTCATCGAAATCGAGGGCGCAGTAGTCGAAGCTCTGCCCAACGCGATGTTTCGCGTTGAGCTGTCAAACGGCCACCGAGTTCTTGCCCACATCTCGGGCAAGATGCGCCAGCACTACATCCGCATCCTCCCGGAGGACCGCGTGATCGTAGAACTCAGCCCGTACGACCTGACCCGCGGCCGGATCGTCTACCGCTACAAGTAACGACTGCTGTAAGTAACGGCCCTCGGCATCCCGCGGGTACGAAGACAGCGAAAAACAAGGAATCACCATGAAGGTCAAGCCCAGCGTCAAAAAGATCTGTGACAAGTGCAAGGTCATCCGCCGTAACGGCAACGTGATGGTCATCTGCGAGAACCCGCGTCACAAGCAGCGCCAGGGTTAAGTCTCCCTTCGAGATTTACCTGAATAACTGAATATTTACTAGCAGTTCCGGGAGCCCGTGAGGGTGACACCATCGGTTGGAGGCCGGTGTACAGGAGCTGTTACAGACCTCCATCACTAACAGGAGACACAATGGCACGTCTAGCCGGCGTCGACATCCCGCGCGATAAGCGCGTGGAAGTTGCATTGACTTACATTTACGGTGTTGGCCGTACGAGGGCCCTCAAGACCCTCGCCGACACTGAAATCGACGGAAACATCCGCGTCAAGGATTTGAGCGACGACCAGCTCGTCCTTCTCCGTGACTACGTCGAGGGTTCCTTCAAGGTTGAGGGTGACCTCCGCCGTGAGGTTGCCGCTGACATCCGCCGCAAGGTTGAAATTGGCAGCTACGAGGGCATTCGCCACCGCAAGGGCCTGCCCGTTCGCGGACAGCGCACCAAGACCAACGCTCGCACCCGCAAGGGCCCGAAGCGCACCGTAGCCGGCAAGAAGAAGGCGCGCTAGGCCCTCGGCCTAGCCCGCTAACGCCTTTAGGATTCAGGAGAAATTCATGGCACAACCCAAGTCGGCCGTACGGAAGCCGCGTAAGAAAGAAAAGAAGAACATTGCTGTGGGCCAGGCCCACATCAAGAGCACCTTCAACAACACGATCGTGTCGATCACCGACACGACCGGTGCCGTCATCAGCTGGGCCTCGTCGGGCCAGGTTGGTTTCAAGGGTTCGCGCAAGTCGACCCCCTTCGCCGCACAGCTGGCCGCCGAGTCGGCCGCCCGCCAGGCGCAGGAACACGGCATGAAGAAGGTCGACGTGTTCGTCAAGGGACCCGGCTCAGGCCGCGAGACCGCGATCCGTTCACTGCAGGCCGCTGGCCTCGAGGTCGGTTCGATCAACGACGTGACGCCCCAGGCTCACAACGGATGCCGTCCGCCGAAGCGCCGCCGCGTCTAAAGCACTCGCTGTATCTCGACGGGCTCGGCACTTCGTTGCTGCCGAGCCCGTCGGGACTCTTTTCTTTCAACTTTTCACTCTCTCGTCATTGCAAGTGTCATATAGCGGACACTTAGCCGAAAGGAATCAACAGTGCTTATTGCACAGCGTCCAACGCTCACCGAAGAGAACATCTCGGAGTTCCGTTCACGGTTCATCATTGAGCCGCTCGAACCTGGCTTCGGCTACACCCTCGGCAACTCGCTTCGCCGTACCCTGCTCTCCTCGATCCCGGGCGCTGCTGTAACCAGCATCCGTATCGATGGCGTGCTGCACGAGTTCAGCACCGTTCCCGGGGTGAAGGAAGATGTCACTGAGATCATCCTGAACATCAAGGGACTTGTCGTCTCGAGCGAGCACGACGAGCCGATCACCGCGTACCTGCGCAAGCAGGGTGCCGGCCAGGTCACCGCCGCTGACATTTCGGCTCCCGCCGGCGTCGAGGTGCACAACCCCGAACTGGTCATCGCAACCCTCAACGACAAGGCGAAGTTCGAACTCGAACTGACCATTGAGCGTGGACGTGGTTACGTCTCCAGCACCCAGAACCGCAACGAGTTCTCCGAGGCCGGCCAGATTCCGGTCGACTCGATCTACTCGCCCGTGCTCAAGGTGACCTACCGCGTCGAGGCAACTCGTGCCGGTGAGCGCACTGACTTCGACCGCCTCGTCGTTGACGTGGAGACCAAGTCGGCTATCTCGCCTCGCGACGCCATCGCATCCTCTGGCCGCACCCTGACCGAGCTGTTCGGTCTGGCCCGCGAGCTCAACACCGCCGCCGAGGGCATCGAGATCGGCCCCGCGCCGGTTGACGCCGTGCTCTCGACCGAGCTTTCGATTCCGATCGAAGACCTCGACCTGTCGGTGCGCTCGTACAACTGCCTCAAGCGCGAAGGCATCAACAACGTCAGCGAACTGGTCGCCCTGTCGGAGACCCAGCTGATGAACATCCGCAACTTCGGGCAGAAGTCGGTTGACGAAGTGAAGGACAAGCTCGTTGAGCTCGGCCTGTCCCTGAAGGATTCGGTTCCCGGATTCGACGGCGCGCACTTCTACAGCGGCTACGAAGAAGAGACCAACTAAGGCTCGCGCTTCAACGCTGCCTTTCGATTTTTTGATACTGGAGAATACCAATGCCTAAGCCCACAAAGGGCCCCCGTCTCGGTGGCGGCCCGGCGCACGAGCGCCTCATGCTTGCGAACCTGGCCGCGGCCCTGTTCACCCACAAGTCGATCAAGACGACCGAGACCCGTGCCAAGCGCCTGCGTCCGCTCGCCGAGCGCATGGTGCAGTTCGCCAAGCGCGGCGACCTGCACGCCCGTCGTCGCGTCCTCGCGACGATCACCGACAAGTCCGTCGTGCACGAGCTGTTCACGGTCATCGCCCCGCAGGTCAACGAGCGTCAGGGCGGTTACACCCGCATCACGAAGCTCGGTTTCCGCAAGGGTGACAACGCGTCCATGGTGCAGATGGAGCTCGTTCTCGAGCCCCTGACCCCCAAGGTCAAGCGCTCCAAGACCGCGACCGTCGCCGCGACCCCCATTGGGTCCGAGGACGTCGTAGTCGAGGACGTCGTAGCTGACGATGTCGTCGTCGAAGACGCAGCAGCAGAGGCCGACAAGAAGTAGCATCACCCCCGCTCGCGAGAGCGCAAAAAGTGCCCGATTGGATCGCTCAATCGGGCACTTTTTGCGCTCTCGACGAAAGATAGGGTTGGGGGATGGATCTACACGAGACTTCGTTGGCCGAACGCGTGGGGGTCGCCCCGGCTCCGGTTCTTCCGCAGCACCCGGATGTCGCGGCGTGGCGGCCCGCCACCACCGCCGACATCGACGGCATCTGGCAGCTGCGCCGGGCCATGGGCGAAGTCGACCACCCCAACTACCTCACGGCTCGCGGTGCGATCGCCGCCGACTTCGGCTACTCCCACTTTCATGCGGAGCTCGATTCGCTCGTGGGCATCGACGCCGCCGGCAGCATCCTCGCGGTCGGCATGGTCATGTTCCCGCCCCGCCAGGTCAGCCTCGTGCGCTCGATGCCGATCGGCGGCGTACACCCCCGACTGCGCGGCCGGGGCATCGGCCGCCAGCTGCTGGAGTGGCAGCTCGGCCGGGCGAAACAGCAGCTAGCGAGCTCGACCACGACGCTGCCCGGCTGGATCCTCAGCTACGCCGACGAACGTTCCCCGCAGAACGCCGCCCTGTTCGAGCACGCCGGCCTCAGCCTCGCGCGCTATTTTCTCACCCTCGAACGCCCATTGGATGCGCCGGTGCGCGTGATCGACCCGGCCACCGGCATCCGTGTCGCCGCGTATACCGCGGCGGTCTCGGCCGAGGTGCACCGCACCCGAGATGACTCCTTCATGGACCACTGGGGCAGCCAGCCGATGAGTGACGAAAACTGGAATGCCTTCGTGGGCGGAAAATGGTTTCGCCCCGACCTGTCATTCGTGGCTTACGGCACCGACGCGGCCGGCACCGAGCAGGTCGTCGGCTTCGTGCTCTCGACAGCGAATGAGAATATCTGGGCCATGCAGGGGTTCACCGGCAGCTATATCGACCTGGTCGGCGTCTTGAGCGGATGGCGCGGCCGCCACATCGCGCAATCCCTCCTGGCCGCCCAGCTGGCTGCCGGGCAGGCACTCGGCCACGAGCGGGTGACCCTCGCGGTGGACTCTGCCAGCCCCACCGGCGCCCTCGGCCTGTATACCGGCATGGGTTTCGTGCCCACCCACAAGAAGATGGCGTACACGCTCGAGTTCTAGACCTGGCCCCGTTCGGGACGGCGCGGATAGGGTGAAGCATGACCGATCACACGACTCCACTCTCTGCGCGCGTGACCGCTCCCGCGCAGCTGCCCGTTCCTGAGCATGCCGAGGTCGCACTGTGGCGCCCGGCGACGTCCGACGATATCGACGCCATCTGGGAGCTGGAGAAGGCAATCGGCCGGGCCGACCACCCCAACTATGTGCTGGAGCGGGATCAGATCGCCGAGATCTTCGACTTCTCGTTCGTCGACCCGGCGACCGACACCCTCGTCGCTCTCGACGCCGACGGTCACGTCGTCGCCGACGGCCTGGTCGTGCTGCAGCCCGGGCAGGAAACCCTGGTGAAAGCCAACCTGAGCGGCGGGGTACTGCCCGCGCTGCGCGGCCGGGGCATCGGCCGTGAGCTGCTGGGCTGGCAGGTCGCCCGCGCCCACCAGCAACTGGCCACCTCTGGCAAGATGCTCCCAGGCTGGATCTCCACGTTCTCTGACGAGCGTGCACCCCAGAACGGGCGCCTCTACGCACGGTTCGGTCTGGCCTGCACGCGCTACTTTCTCACCCTCGACCGCCTGCTCACCGACCCGATCCGCGAGGTCACGGTGGGCGCGGGCATCCGCGTGGCCGGGTATACGCCCGAGCTGTCGGCGGCTGTGCACGCCGCGCGTGATGCCGCCTTCATGGATCACTGGTCCAGCCAGCCCATTCCCGACGAGAGCTGGAACGCGTACGTCACCGGGCCGTCGTTCACCAACGACCTTTCGTTCGTGGCGTTCGCGACCGAGCCCGACGGCAGTGAACACGTCGTTGGCTTTGTCATGTCGAGCGTGAACGAAGACGACTGGGCAGCGGCCGGCTACCGCAGCAGCTACATCGGACTGGTCGGCGTGCTGAGCGGATGGCGCGGCCGCCACATCGCGCAGGCCCTGTTGGCCGCGCAGCTGGCCGCCAGCCGGGCCGCCGGGCACGAGCGGGCCACCCTCGACGTGGACTCGGCGAGCCCGACCGGCGCGCTCGACCTGTATACGGGCATGGGCTTCTTCGCCACCAACCGGGAGCTCGCCTACGTGCTCGAGTTCTGAAGTGTCAGCGGTAGGGCGGCGAACTTGGCGCGTCGCGATCACGCATCAACCAGCTGGTGTCCGGCAGCGGCGGCACCGCCGCCAGACGCTGAACCGCGGCATGCACCTCGTCGGCGTAGAGCTGGCCGCCGGTCGGCCCCGGGTGCACGTGATCGCCGGCCAGCAGGTCGAGTCGCCCCGCGATCACGTCGTGCCAGCTCGCGAGTTCGACCCGGCGATTGCCCGAAGCGAACTCGGCGAGGCTGGCGTTGACGCCGTCGGTCCAATCCCGTTCGGCGTAGGCGTTCACGAGCACGAGCTGCCGGTCGGGCCCGAGAATGCGCAGAATCTCGGTGAGTTCGCTGGTCGTGATCGGCCCGTTGGTGCCGAGCCCGATCACCACAACCGGCTGCAACTGGCCCGCCGCCTCGAGCGCCAGCAATATGTCATCTGCGGAATACATCCCGCGGGAGACCGACGCGTCAACGGTCATGCCCGCGAAGGTCGCCTGCAATTCCGGAGCCGACGCGAGCATGACGGAGTCGCCGATCGCGGTGATCGGTCCGTCGACCAGGGCTGGGGTCGCGGTGGCCTGGCGGGCAGCCTCGGAGGCCGCAGCCTGCGCGGCGGCCCGGGCCGCGGCATCCATTGCCCGTTGGCCCCGTTCGATGCGGAGTTGCGCCGTGGTCTGCGCCGGCGCGGCCACGACGGCGGCGGTGGTGCCGCCGACCAGCAGCAGCGACAGGGCGGCCGTCGCAGCGATCAGGCGGCGGCGACGGGTGGGTCCGGTCCACAGCGCACCGATCTGACGGATGCTGCCGCGCACGCCGACCTGCCGGATCGGCACTTCCAGCCAGCGGTACGACACTGCGGCGAAGACCAGGGTGATGACCGTGGCAACGAGGCCGATCGGCAGCAGGCTGCTCGCGCGGGACGATGCCGGCCAGAGCAGCTGCACCAGTACGAGGATCGGCCAGTGCCACAGGTAGATGCCGTAGGAGCGCTCTCCGAGGTAGCGGAGCGGGGCCGCGTCGAGCAGACGCCCGAACCGGCCGCCGCGCACTCCCGCCCAGATGGCGACGGCTGTGGCGACGGAGACCGCGACGAGGCCGCCGCGGTAGGTGGCGGTGCCGTCTTCCGGCAGCCAGAGTGCGAAGGCGATGATCGTCAGGATGGCAGCCCCGCCGAGCCACGGACGCAGTCGGGGCACTTCGTTGCGTTGTCCGCTGGGTCGACGGAGCAGCAGGGCCAGGGCAGCGCCCGCGAACAGGCCGAAACTGTGGGTGTCGGAGCCGTAGTACACCCGGGTCGGGTCCGCTCCGGGCTGGTACAGCACGCCCATCCACAGGGCCGAGGCGATAAACAGCGTGGTGACGATGGCCAGCCGAACGCGCGGCCGGCCAATCAGCAGCACGCCCAGCAGGAGCAGCGGCCAGACCAGGTAGAACTGTTCTTCCACCGCGAGCGACCACAGGTTGCGCAGCAGTTCGGGTTCGTTGACGCTGAAATAGCTCGCATCATTGGCGATCGACACCCAGTTGTAGCCGAAGGTGCTGGCCCCGACGAGTTGCGCGCCGAGCCCGACCAACACGTCGCTGCCGATCACGAAGGCGATGGTGCAGCTGATCAGCACGACCGGAATGAGCGGGGGCACCAGCCGGCGGGCGCGGCGTTGCCAGAACCGGTGGAGCGAGATGCGCCCGGTGCGGGTGTGCTCGGAGACCAACAGTCCGGTGATCAGAAAACCACTGATCACGAAGAAAACGTCAACGCCGATGAAACCGCCGGGCAGCATCGCCGGAAAGAAATGGTACAGCGCGACGGCAATGACGGCGAGCGCGCGCAGGCCGTCGAGGCCGGCCAGGCGAGAGCTGCGCGGGGCGTTCGTCGGCCCCAGCAGGGGAGTGTTGACCGGCCCGAGTGCGGCGGTCGCTGGCCGAGTTCTCCCGGTGAATGGGAACAAACGCGGGGAACGAGTCATGGGCAACACAGGGTTTCTTTGGCACTCATTATGGGGGTGGGCCATGGGCCGGTTTCAACGATAACCCGAGCGCGCCGCCTAGGCTTACCCTCGTGAATCTTTTTGTGCCCCGCGCCGTGAACGCTGCGCTCGGCTCCACGCGCATCCGTCTTGACCTCTCCTACGATGGCACTGATTTTACCGGTTGGGCCCGCCAACCGGGCTTTCGAACCGTTCAGGCCGACATTGAAAATGGCCTTGCCGGCATTCTGCAGAGCTTTCCCCCGCACCCCACCCTGATCGTCGCCGGCCGAACGGATGCCGGGGTGCACGCCCGCGGGCAGGTCGCCCACTTCGACCTCACCGCCGAGCAGGTGCACTCCCTGGTGCGCATCCAGCGCGGCACCGGAAACCGCCCGCCGGTCGACCTCGGCACTGCCGTGCTGCGCCGCCTCGGCGGCATCCTGGTGACCAAGCCCGACATCGTGCTGCGCCGCGCCACGGTCGTGCCCGGCGGCTTCGACGCCCGGTTCTCGGCCATGTGGCGCCGTTACGAATACCGCATCAGCGACCCCCTCGCCCTACGCGACCCGCAGCAGCGGCTGCGCACCACGTGGCATCCGTTTAAACTCGACCTCGCGGCCATGGACGCCGCAGCCGCGACACTGGTGGGCCTGCACGACTTCGCCGCCTACTGCAAGCCGCGCCCCGGAGCGACGACCATCCGAACCGTGCAGGACTTTCGCTGGTCGCGCGACGACGACGGCCTGATCATCGCCACGATCAAAGCGGATGCCTTCTGCCACAGCATGGTGCGCGCCATGGTCGGCGCCTGCGTGGCCGTGGGGGAGGGGCGCCTCGACGGCAGCACTCTCGCACACCTGCACTTCGACAAGCACCGCATCAGCGAGTTCAAGGTGATGCAGGCGCACGGCCTCACCCTGATCGACGTCGGCTACCCCGACGACGCGTCCCTGGCGCAGCGCGCCATTGACACGCGCAACCGGCGCTCGCTTCCTGGGCAAGTTGCGTCCACGGTCGCCTCCGACTAGTGTTGACTCTTGGTGTCTGTGCGTTGCAGCGCGGCACCCGAACGTGAGCCCTCCATCGACAGTGTTCTCCTTTAGAACACGCCCGGAGCGGGATTCACGAACACCTCCGTTCGAAAAAGAAGAAAGCAGCACAACAGTGACGCGCACTTACACCCCCAAGGCAAGCGAACTCCAGCACGACTGGGTTGTCATCGATGCCACCGATATCGTCCTCGGACGTCTGGCCAGCCACGCGGCAATCCTGCTGCGCGGCAAGCACAAGGCCACCTTCTCCCCGCACATGGACGGTGGCGACTTCGTCATCATCGTCAACGCCGAGAAGGTTGCCCTGACCGGTAAGAAGCTCGACCTGAAGATCGCCTACCGCCACTCCGGTTACCCGGGCGGCCTCACGGCGACCAACTACTCCGAGATGCTCGAGAAGCACCCGACCCGTGCGGTTGAAAAAGCGATCCGCGGCATGCTGCCGAAGAACTCGCTCGGCCGCGCCCAGCTCACCAAGCTGAAGGTTTACGCCGGCCCTGAGCACCCGCACTCCGCTCAGCAGCCCAAGCCGTACACCCTCAGCCAGGTCGCGCAGTAGCGCCGGCAACCAGACTTCTCGACTCTCAGATACTTAGATACACGGATAAAAAGGATTCCCATCATCGTGGCGAAGATCGCAGACCAGATTGACCAGGCTCCGGAGAGCTACTCCACCGAGACTCCGGCCGAAACCGTAACCAAGGCGCCCCGCGCCGTCCTCAACGTTCCCGGCGCAGCCGTCGGCCGTCGCAAGCAGGCCATCGCCCGCGTGCGCATCGTCCCCGGCTCCGGCACGATCGTTGTCAACGGCCGCGAGTTCGCTGACTACTTCCCGAACAAGCTGCACCAGCAGCTCATCAACGACCCGTTCAAGGTTCTCGACCTGCTCGGCTCGTACGATGTCATCGCCCGCATCACCGGTGGTGGCCCGTCCGGCCAGGCCGGCGCGCTTCGCCTCGGCATCGCACGCTGCTTGAACCTGATCGACGAAGAGAACAACCGTGCCATCCTCAAGAAGAACGGCTTCCTCAGCCGCGACGCTCGAGTCAAGGAGCGTAAGAAGGCCGGACTCAAGAAGGCCCGTAAGGCACCTCAGTTCAGCAAGCGCTAACCCGATAGCCGACGACGAAATGACTCGTCTGTTCGGCACGGACGGCGTTCGGGGCCTGGCCAACCGTGATCTCACGGCTGGCCTGGCCCTGAGCCTTGCCCAAGCCAGCGCCGCAGTGCTGGCCAAGGGACGTCGTGCCCAAGCACGTCTTGAAGCGGGCCGCCGGCCCGTCGCCGTGGTCGCCCGCGACCCGCGAATCTCCGGTGAATTCCTGACCGCTGCAGTCTCGGCCGGCCTGGCCTCCAGCGGTGTCGATGTTCTCGACGCCGGCGTCATCCCCACGCCAGCCGCGGCCTTCCTGATCAACGACATCGGGGCCGACTTCGGTGTGATGATTTCTGCCTCACACAACGCGGCCCCCGATAACGGCATCAAGATCTTCGCCTATGGCGGAACCAAACTTCCCGACGACGTCGAGGACCGCATCGAGAGCCACATCGGTCGCGACACGCTGATGCCGATCGCCGGCGACGTTGGACGCATTCGTCGCTTTGCTGACGCCGAAGACCGCTACGTGGTGCACCTGCTCACCACCCTGCCGCACCGCCTCGACGGCATCCACGTCGTACTGGACTGCGCGCACGGCGCCGCCGCCGGCGTGTCGCCTCAGGTGTTCACGGATGCTGGTGCTCGCCTCACGGTGATCGGCGCCGACCCCGACGGCCTCAACATCAACGACGGTGTGGGCTCCACCCACCTCGACAACCTCGCCAAGGCCGTGCTCGAGCACGGCGCCGACGTCGGCATCGCCCACGACGGCGACGCCGACCGTTGCCTGGCCGTGGACAAGGACGGCAACATCGTCGACGGCGACCAGATCATGGCTATTCTCGCCGTGTCGATGGCCGAACGCGGTGTGCTGAAAGACCGCACGCTGGTCGCGACCGTGATGAGCAACCTCGGCCTGCGCAAGGCGATGGCGGCCAACGACATCGCCATGGTGCAGACCAAGGTCGGCGACCGGTACGTGCTCGAAGAACTCAACGCCCACGGGTATTCCCTCGGCGGCGAGCAGAGCGGTCACGTCATCATGACCAAGTTCGCCACTACCGGTGACGGCATTCTCACCGGGCTGCACCTCGTCGCCGAAATGGCGCGCACCGGTAAAACCTTGGCCGAACTGGCATCCGTTATGACCGTGTACCCGCAGATTCTGGTCAACGTGCGCGGAGTCAACCACAAGGGTCTCGGCGCCGACGACGTCATCGCCGAGGCTGTGCTCGCCGCTGAAGCCGAACTTGGCGACACCGGTCGCGTGCTGCTGCGCCCCTCGGGCACCGAGCCGATGGTACGGGTCATGGTGGAAGCCGCCGACCAGCACACCGCCGACCGCCTGGCGAACTCCCTCGCCGACGTGGTCCGCGAGCGCCTGGCCCTCTAGCCCGTCCCTGTCAGGACGGGTCAGACCTTGCGCAGGAGCACCGTGGAGACCGCGTGCGTGGGGTCCTTGCGCAGCACCAGGGTCGCCCGCGACCGGGTGGGGCGAATATTCTGCAGCAGGTTGGGCTGGTTGATGCTGGTCCAGATGCTGCGCGCCTTGCCGCGAGCCTCATCTTCGGTGAGGTCGGCGTAACGATGAAAGAACGAGTTGGGGTTGGCGAACGCGCCGCGTTGCAGCTTGAGAAAACGCTCCTCGTACCAGCGGGCAATGTCCTGGGTGCGGGCATCCACGTAGATGGTGAAGTCGAACAGGTCACTGACCGAGAGGCCGTGCCCAGGGCCGGGCGGCTGCAGCACGTTGAGACCCTCGACAATGAGAATGTCGGGCTGGCGTACCACAATCTGCGCGTCGGGCACGATGTCGTAGCTGAGGTGCGAGTAGAACGGTGAGCGCACCTCGGGGGCGCCGCTCTTGACCGCGCTCACAAAGCGCAGCAGGGCCCGTCGGTCGTAGGACTCCGGAAAACCCTTGCGTTCCATCAGCCCGCGGCGGTTCAGCTCGGCGTTCGGAAACAAAAACCCGTCGGTCGTGACCAGTTCCACCCGGGGGGTGTCGTCCCAGCGGGCGAGCATCTTCCGCAGCAGTCGGGCGGTCGTGGATTTACCGACCGCGACGGAGCCGGCCACACCGATCACGAACGGGGTCGGGCGGGCGCGTTCGCCCAGGAATCCACTGGTCGCGCGGTGCAGTGTGCGGGCATTGGCCGCGTAGAGGTTGAGCAGGCGGCTCAGCGGCAGGTAGACATCCGTCACCTCGTTGATGTCGAGCGGCTCGCCGATGCCGCGCAATTGCACGATCTCGGTTTCTTTCAGCGGCAGCAGAGTGGTCGGCGCGAGGGCCGCCCAGTCGGCCCGGTCGAGCTCCACAAAAGGGGTACCGTGACCGTTCAATACAGGGGCCAGCACCGGATCGGACATTCCCCCAAGCTTAGTCCGACTAAAATCGACTTCCATGTGCGGAATCGTAGGTTATGTCGGAAGCAATAAAACCGTTGACGTTCTCATGGGCGGGCTCGGACGGCTCGAATACCGTGGGTACGACTCCGCGGGAATAGCCGTCATCGATGAGTTCGGTGTACTCAACACCGCCAAGAAGGCCGGCAAGCTGTCGGCCCTCACCAATGAGCTGAAGGCTCACCCCATCAACGACGGCACGACCGGAATCGGTCACACCCGCTGGGCCACCCACGGCGGACCCAACGACGAAAACGCGCACCCGCACCTCGGCGACAACAACAAGCTCGCCCTCATCCACAACGGCATCATCGAGAACTTCGCCCCCCTGCGCGAGGAACTACTCAATGAGGGATACACCTTTCTGAGTGAGACCGACACCGAGGTCGCCGCGGTGCTGCTCGGCCGCGAATACCAGCGCGTCGGCGACCTCGCCGAAGCCTTCCGCATCATCGTCGCCCGTCTCGACGGCGCCTTCACGCTGCTCGCCGTGCACCAGGACCAGCCCGGCGTCGTCGTCGGTGCCCGCCGTAACTCCCCGCTCGTCATCGGCCTCGGCGAGGGCGAGAACTTTCTCGGCTCCGACGTGGCCGCGTTCGTCGAATACACCCGCCGCGCCGTCGCCATCGGCCAGGACCAGATCATCACGATCACAGCGGATGCCGTCACCGTCACCGACTTCGACGGTCACCCCGTCGAGACGGAAGAGTTCGACATCGCCTGGGATGCCTCCGCCAGCGAAAAGGGCGGCTGGTCCAGCTTCATGGCCAAGGAAGTCTCCGAGCAGCCGGACGCCGTCGCCAACACCCTGCGCGGCCGCATCGATGACGACCAGGTCGTCGTTCCCGAACTGACCGCGTTCGGCGATGACGTGCTCGCGGGCATCCGTCGCATCGTCATCGTCGCCTGCGGCACGGCCGCGTATGCCGGCCAGACCGCCAAGTACGCCATTGAAAAATGGGCGCAGGTGCCGGTGGACGTTGAACTGAGCCACGAGTTCCGCTACCGCGACCCGGTGCTCAGCGCCGATACCCTGGTGATCTCGATCAGCCAGTCCGGCGAGACCATGGACACGCTCATGGCCGTCAAGTACGCCATGTCGCTCGGTGCCAAGGCCATCTCCATCTGCAACACGCAGGGTGCGACCATCCCGCGCGAGAGCGACGCCGTCATCTACACGCACGCCGGCCCCGAGGTCGCAGTGGCATCGACCAAGGCCTTCGTCGCCCAGATCACCGCACTCTACCTGTTCGCCCTGCACCTGGCCCGCGTGCGCGGCAGCCTCACCGAGGCCGAACAGGCCGTGCAGGTCGCCGAACTGCAGGCCATTCCGGAGAAGATCCAGGCCGTTCTCGGCGTCGAAGACGAGGTGCGTCAGCTGGCCCGCTGGATGAGCGACACCCGCGCTGTGCTGTTCCTCGGCCGTCACGTCGGGTTCCCGATCGCGCTCGAGGGTGCGCTCAAGCTCAAGGAACTCGCCTACATCCACGCCGAAGGCTTCGCCGCCGGAGAACTCAAGCACGGCCCGATCGCGCTGATCGAACCCGGCCAGCCGGTGTTCGTGGTGGTACCGAGCCCGCGCGGCTCCGCCCACCTGCACCCGAAGGTCGTCTCCAACATCCAGGAGATCCGTGCCCGCGGTGCCCGCATCATCGCCATCGCCGAGGTCGGCGACGCCGCCGTGCTGCCGTTTGCCGACACCGTCATTCACATTCCGCTCGCGGCCCCCCTGTTCGAACCGCTGCTGGCCGTGGTGCCGCTGCAGATGTTCGCGATGGAGCTCGCGATCGCCAAGGGCCTCGACGTCGACCAGCCGCGCAACCTCGCCAAGTCCGTCACGGTCGAATAAGCCACGTTGAATCGAGCAGCGTGATCAAGGGCATCGGGGTTGACGTGGTCGACCTGGCGAGGTTCACCCGCCAGGTCGAACGCACACCGCGCCTCGTGCCGCGGTTGTTCACCGAAAACGAACGAAATCTGCCGGTGCATTCCCTCGCGGCGCGCTTCGCCGCCAAGGAAGCCCTGATCAAGGCCCTCGGCGACAGCGCGGGGGCCACCTGGCAAGAGATGGAAATCGTGAACGACCCGCACGGCAACCCCGAATTCAAGCTGAGCGGGGCTGCCCTGCACGCGCTGACCGACCGCGGCATCAGCCGGGTGCACGTCACCATGACCCACGACGCCGGCGTGGCCTGCGCCTTCGTCGTCGCGGAGGGTGAAGCGTGACCGGCTTTCGCGAGGCCGTGATCGACCTCGCCGCCATTCGCCACAACATGGCCCACCTGCGCGCCGTAGCCGGCACCCCGCACGCAATGGCGGTGGTCAAAGCCAACGCCTACGGGCACGGTGCCGTTCCGGTGGCGCGCGCCGCCCTGGCCGGCGGGGCGGACTGGCTCGGCGTCGCCGACATCGACGAGGCCCTGGCCCTGCGAGACGCGGGCATCGACGCACCGATTCTGGCCTGGCTGCACGACCCCGACGCTGATTTCAGCGCCGCCATCGACGACGACGTCACCCTGGCCTTGTCGTCTGTGCGTCAGGTGCAGCAGGTAGCGGATGCAGCGGCGGAACTCGGCAGGGCCGCATCCGTTCACCTGAAACTCGAGACCGGCTTGAGCCGCAACGGCGTGCACGAATACGACTGGGCCGCCGTCTTCGCGCTCGCCGCCGCCCTCGAGCGGGTCGGCCTGCTGCGCGTCGACGGTGTGATGAGCCACCTCGCCAACGCCTCGGCCGAGGACGACCAGAACGCCCTGGACTGTTTTGAACGCGGCGTTGCGGTTGCCCGCGCCGCCGGCCTGACCCCCACGCTCGTGCACCTCGCGTCGTCGGCTGCGGCCCTGCGGTTGCCGGCCGCCCGTTTCACCATGGTGCGGTTCGGCATCACCCTGTACGGGCTGTCGCCGTTTGAGGATGCGAGCAGCGACGATCTCGGGCTGGTTCCGGCGATGACCCTGCGCGGCCGGGTGGCCCTGGTACGCCGGGTGAGCGCCGGCGCCGGTGTCTCCTACGATTACCTGTGGCGGGCGCCGCAGGATTCCACCCTCGTGCTCGTGCCGCTCGGCTACGCCGACGGCATTCCCCGGCAGGCGTCGGGAACGGCGCTCGTGCACATCAACGGAGAGAACTACCCCCTGGTCGGTCGGGTCGCGATGGACCAGTTCGTGGTCAACCTCGGCGCCGACGACCCCGGCGTCGCCGTCGGCGATGAGGTCGTGCTGTTCGGCGACCCGGCCACCGGTGCGCCGAGCGCCACCGACTGGGCCGATGCAGCGGGCACGATCAACTACGAGATCGTCACCCGCATCGGGCACCGGGTGATCCGGCGGCACCTCAATGGCTGAGCGCGTTCGTACGATTGCGGATGCAGTGGCGATGCATCGCTTCGGCGTGATCCTCGCCGGCATCCTGCAGGCCGGGGACCTCGTCGTGCTCACCGGACCGCTGGGGGCGGGCAAAACCACCCTCACCCGCGGCCTGGGCGAGGGGCTGCAGGTGCGCGGAGCCGTCACCAGCCCCACCTTCGTGCTGGCCCGCACGCATCCAAGCTTGGTCGGCGGGCCGCCGTTCGTGCACGTCGACGCCTACCGCCTCGGCAGTGCCATGGAACTCGACGACCTCGACATTGATTTCGCCCGCTCCATCGTGGTGGTCGAGTGGGGCCGCGGCCTGCTCGACGGCATCACCGAATCCTGGCTGGACATCGAGATCGAGCGACCGCAGGGTCGCGCGGAGGCAGCGCGTGAAACGGATGCGGCGGCATCCGTTCTCGACCTTGATCACGACCTCGACGAACCGCGCACCCTGACCCTCACGGGTCACGGCCAGCGCTGGGCGCGTCTGGCCGACTCGATGCCGTGACCTTGGGCCGTGGCGCCCACTATTCGATTACTCTCGCTCTGATCGGGCTGCGGCGGGACGCCCGTTCTCCCCTACTTGAGCAGGGCTACGTCGGAGACGAGCTCGATGTGCGAGAGCATCGCCGCGGTCGCCGCTGTGGCGTCCTGCGCCCGGATCGCCTCGGTGATGGTGCGGTGTGAGGCGAGGGACTGCTCCGGCCGGCCCGGCTGAGCGAGGGATTCGAGCCGGGTCTCGAGTATCATCTCTGCGATGAACGTCATGAGTTGGGCGAGCACCGGGGAGTGAGCAGCGGCAGTGACGGCTTGGTGGAAGAGCTCGTCGCCGTGCGCCCCGCGGTCGCCGACGGCGATTTCCTCTGCCATCGTCCGGAGCGCATCCTCGATCGCGAGCAGGTCGGCATCCGTTCGGCGTTCCGCGGCGAGCTCGGCGAGTTTGACCTCGAGGGTGGTGCGTGCTTCGACAATCTCGGGCAGCCGGTTGCGGTGCTCCCGCAGCCCACTGATCACCGCTGCGATGCTCGGCCGGTAGACGAGAACGGCGCCGGTGCCGTGTTGAACATCGATGACGCCGAGCACTTCGAGAGCCACGAGGGCCTGGGCGAGCGTGGCGCGGGAAACGCCGAGGCGTTCGGCGAGGTCGCGCTCGGCGGGTAACAGGTCGCCGGGGCCGAGGTGGGCGGACTCGATGTAGGCGAGAAGCTGGGCCACGAGCTGTTCGTACAGGCGTGGTTTCGTGACGCGCATGAGCGGCTGGGGTATTGCGTCCCTCGTCATGTCTGCCTCCCCATCAGTATTCGACCCAAGGTTACACGGCTCTTGACAAAGTCGCCTACTGTCTAGGAGGCTAGTCCAGTGAGCCAATAGCCCACATTCACCTGAACCTATGGAGGAACAACGATGTCCGCTCCCGTCATCTCAATCATCATCCTGGCGGTGATGTTTCTGATCGCCACGCTTTTGCCCGTCAACATGGGTGCGCTGGCCTTCGTGGGTGCCTTTCTACTCGGTGCCGTCTTTCTCGGCATGGAGACCACCGATATTCTCGCCAACTTCCCGGGCGGGCTGTTCCTCACGCTCGTCGGGGTTACGTACCTGTTCGCGATTGCGCAGGGCAACGGCACGATCGACCTGCTGGTGCGCGGCGCAGTGCGGCTCGTCGGCGGTCGGGTGGCCCTCATCCCCTGGGTGATGTTCGTGATCACCGCCGTGATCACGGCCGTCGGTGCGCTTTCCCCGGCCGCGGTGGCCATCGTGGCGCCGATTGCGCTCGGCTTTGCCCGCAAGTACAAGATCAGCCCGCTGCTGATGGGCATGATGGTGATCCACGGCGCGCAGGGCGGCGGATTCTCGCCGATCGCCGTCTACGGCGTGATCGTGAACAGCCTCATCTCGACCACCGGGCTCGACGCGAGCCCCACAGCGGTGTTTCTGTCGAGCCTCATCTTTAACTTTCTGATCGCCGTCGTGCTGTTCATCGTTCTCGGTGGCCGAAACCTTATCTCGAGCCGGGTCGGACATTTCGTGGAGCAAGCCGCCGAAGCGCGCATGGCCGTAAGTGTCGGTGCGCGCGCCGGCGGTGATGTGGCGTTCAAGGGCTTCGGCTCCGGCATCTACGGCCCCCGCGACCCCGCGGGCGACGGAGTGGCGGCCACGGCCACCCGAGGAGAGCGCATCCCTCAGCTTGTGACGGTGGCCGGCCTCATCGCCCTCGCCGTGATCGCGCTCGGCTTCAAGGTTGACGTGGGCTTCGTTGCCATCACAATCGCCGTCATCCTCGCCCTCGTCTCGCCCGCGGCGCAGAAGGGCGCGGTCAATAAGATCAGCTGGTCGACCGTGCTGCTCATCTGCGGCATGCTCACGTTCGTCGGTGTTCTCGAAGAGGCCGGCACCATCGAATACGTATCGGGAGCGGTGGCCAACCTCGGCATGCCCCTGCTTGCGGCACTCTTGATCTGCTACATCGGTGCCGTCGTCTCGGCCTTCGCCTCGTCAACGGCCATTCTGGCTGCGCTGATTCCGCTCGCCGTGCCGTTCCTCGCTACCGGGGATATCAGCGCCATCGGCGTGATCTGCGCGCTCGCCGTCGCGTCGACCATCGTGGACGTGTCGCCGTTCTCGACCAATGGCGCTCTCGTGCTTGCCAACGCCCCCGACGACGTGGACAAGGACCGCTTCTACAAGCAGATTCTCGCCTACAGCGGAATCGTCGTCGTGGCCGGGCCGGCCATCGCCTGGGCCGTGCTCGTGCTGCCCGGTTGGCTGTAACCCGCCACCTGCCGAAATACTGAGAAAGGACCGAACATGAGTACCAGCATCCGCTCCGAAACCGGTATGCAGGGCCCGCTGTCGGGCTATCTCGTCGTAGACCTGAGCCGCGCGCTTGCCGGCCCGCACGCCACCATGATGCTCGCCGATCTCGGCGCGCGCGTGATCAAGGTGGAGAACCCCATCACGGGAGACGATACCCGCGGCTGGGGCCCGCCTTTCGTGGGCCCCGCGAACGATCCGCAATCCACGTATTTTCTCTCCTGCAATCGCAATAAAGAATCCATCGCCCTCGATCTGAAGAGTGACGACGGCCGGGAGGTGCTCAGCGAGCTGCTGCTGCGCGCGGACGTTGTGGTGGAGAATTTTCGCCCAGGGGTGCTCGACCGGCTCGGATTCTCGCCCGAGGCGATGCACGCTCTCAACCCGGCGCTGGTGATTCTCTCGATCACCGGTTTCGGCCACGACGGCCCCGAATCGAGCCGCAGCGGCTACGACCAGATTCTCCAGGGCGAGGCCGGACTGATGTCCCTCACCGGCTCTGGCCCCGACGACCCGCAGCGTGTGGGCGTGCCGATCGCCGATCTGCTCTCGGGCATGTATGGCGCGTTCGGACTGCTCGCCGCGCTGCTTCAGCGCGAGCGCACTGGTCAGGGACAGATTGTGCGCACCTCACTGCTCGCCGCGCTGGTGGGAGTGCACGCCTTCCAGGGCACCCGCGCCACGGTGGCCGGAGAGGTGCCGGAGGCCCAGGGCAACCACCATCCGTCGATCGCTCCCTACGGGCTCTTTCCCTGCCGCGGCGGCAGTGTGCAGATCAGCATCGGCAGTGAGAAACTCTGGGTCACCTTCGCAGCCGAGTTCGGGCTCGATGCTGCGCGATCCGAGTGGGCCACCAACGCGCAGCGCGTGCGCAATCGGGAGGGTCTCAAGGAGGCCATAGCGGATGCCTTCGCCCACTTCGATGCCGCGACCTTGCTGAAGAAACTGACCGACGCCGGAATCCCGGCCGGCAAGGTGCGTTCCCTGGATGAGGTCTATCAATGGGATCAGGTGCTCTCGCAGGGGCTGCTGATCGACGTTGAACACGAGGTGCTCGGCCGGATCAGCCTCCCTGGTCCACCGCTTCGGTTCTTCGGACCCGCCGATACGGTTGAGACAACGAACACGATGCACTCCGCTCCGCCGGTGCTCGACCAGCACGGTACCGACATTCGCACCTGGCTCAACCGCTCACTGGAAGGTATCGCACTGTGATTTCTCAATCCGCGCTCACAACTCGCCACCTGAACGCCACGGAGCTCATCGACGTGGTGCTCGATAACGGCTCCTTCACGAGCTGGGATCAGCCCGTGGTCGACCCCGCCCCGAACGAGGAGTACCGGGCCGACCTCGTGAAGGCCCGAGCGAAGAGCGGCACCGACGAGTCGGTGCTCACCGGCGAGGGGCTGATCCGCGGCCGCCGGGTGGCGATCGTGGTGAGCGAGTTCGCGTTTCTCGCCGGATCGATCGGGCTTTCTGCTGCCGACAGGATTGTGAACGCGATCGAACGGGCCACACGCGAGGGGTTGCCGGTCTTGGCCGGACCGGCATCCGGCGGTACCCGCATGCAGGAGGGCACGTTGGCCTTTTTGTCGATGGTGAAGATCACCGCGGCCGTGCGCGCGCACCGCGAGGCGAGGCATCCGTATCTGGTGTACCTGCGGCACCCCACCACGGGCGGGGTGATGGCCTCATGGGGCTCACTCGGGCACGTGACGGTGGCCGAGCCGGGCGCGCTGCTCGGGTTTCTCGGCCCTCGGGTCTATGAGGCGCTGTACGGCAAGAAATTTCCGGAAAACGTGCAGGTCTCCGAAAACCTGTTCAACCAAGGGCTGATCGACGCCGTTGTGCCGCCGGAGCAGTTGCCGGAGATCGTGCACCGCGCCCTCACAATCCTTACCGACCGGGCCTCTACGCCGGTGGCGGCACCGGAGACCCTGAACGTGCGGCCGGCAGCGAGCGGCGCGTGGTCATCCATTTTGATTTCGCGCAACCCGCGGCGACCGGACCTGCGCCAGCTGCTCGCCTACGGCGCGCACGACGTGCTGCCGTTGAACGGCACGGGCGAGGGTGAGAAGGACCCGGGGCTCATGCTCGCCATGGCACGGTTCGGGCAGCAGAGCTGCATCGTGCTCGGGCACATCCGGCCGCGGCCCTCGCAAGACACCAGGATGGGCCCCGGATCGCTGCGGGAGGCCCGGCGCGGCATGCGCCTTGCGGAAGAACTCGGGCTTCCGCTGCTCACCGTGATCGACATCGCCGGCGCCGCGCTGTCGAAGGAGGCCGAGGAGGGCGGCATGGCCGGGGAAATCGCCCGATCTCTGCACGAGCTGATCGGCCTGCGGTCGGCAACCGTGTCCGTGCTGCTTGGACAGGGTGCCGGCGGCGGGGCGCTCGCGCTGCTGCCCGCCGATCGTACGATCGCCGCCCAGCACTCCTGGCTGTCGCCGCTTCCTCCTGAAGGGGCCAGTGCCATCGTGCACCACAACACCGATTTCGCGCCGGCCATGTCGGAGGCGCAGGGCGTGAACGTGGCCTCGCTGTACGCCAATCGGATCGTCGACCACATCGTGGACGAGCGCCCCGACGCCGCAGACGAGGGACGGGCGTTCTGCCAGCGCTTGGCGTCGGCCATCGAATACGAGCTGTCCGCGCTCTCCACGGTGCCCGTTGATGAGCTACTTCCGCGCCGCCTGGCCCGCTACCACTCCCTCGGTCGCTGACCCCTCGTCATTTCGGTGTGGTGCATGGTGTCGGTTGCGCCCCGTTCGGCGATTACCCCGCGGGCCAGGTTTGCCATGCCGGCCAGAACGTTTTTGGCCCCGTTGGCTCGGTACATGTCGGTGGGCCGAATTCTTGTCACGGCTTGCCTAGACGATAATCGAACGAGACGAGCAGGGGCCCTCAGACTGCCCGATGTTGGCCACGAAAGGACACGTCCATGATGCAAGCGATTCTGGTCGAACCGGGGACTGCCGGACCGCAACTGGTGCTGCGTGAACGCGCGGTACCGGTTCCAGGACCGCGCGACGTGCGCATTCTCGTGCACGCGGCATCGGTGAATCGGGCGGATCTGGCCCAACGCTCCGGAACCCATGAGCCGGCGGTTCTGGGAAGCCCTCCGCCGGTGGTCGGGCTCGACGCGGCCGGCGAGGTGGTCGAGATCGGTTCCGACGTCACCTCACTGCGGGTTGGCGATCGCGTCATGACCATCGTCGGCGGGGGACTCAGTGAGCACATCGTGGTCGATGCGGGCCTGCCGATTCCGATTCCCGACGGGTGGAGTTACGCCGAGGGGGCGGCGGCCGTTCTCGGGCTCCTGACCGAACACAATGCCCTACGCACCCACGGTCGGTTGCAGCCCGGTGAGACCGTGCTGGTCCATGCCGCGGCATCCTCGGTCGGCCTGCAGTGTGTTCAGCTCGCGAAATACCTCGGTGCCGGGCTCGTGATCGGTACGACCCGCTCGGAGGGCATGACCCCGCTGATCCGATCGGTCGGTGCCGACCAGGTGATCGTCGTTGGCGATGACGGCTTCGCCGATCAGGTGCTGGCGTTGACCGATGGCCACGGTGCCGACGTCATCGTGGACCACGTCGGCGGTCCCTACCTGGCCGACAACATCCGCTCGGCCGCCATCGCGGGCCGCATCATCGGGGTGGGGCGACTGGGCGGCAGCGAGGGCACGCTCGATTTGGAAATGCTCGCCTACAAGCGACTCGCCCTGCACGGGGTCACCTTTCGCACCCGCTCCACCCAGGACAAGATCGACCTCGTCGCCGCGCTGCGTGCCGACGTCGACCTTGGCTCGCCGGTTCTTCGACCGCTCATCGACCGGATCATGCCGTGGACCGAGGCCGACGCGGCCCAGACTCTGATGCGCACCAACTCCTCCCTCGGCAAGATTGTGCTCGCCGTTGGCGATGCGGCCGCCGAGAATTCGAACACGGGAAACTCTCACTAAATGACATTTCTTGAAGGCGCGATCATCCTGGTCGCCGGAATTGCCGCGGGCATCATCAATGTGGTGGCCGGCGCTGGAACCCTGATCACCTTTCCCACCCTGCTCGCCCTCGGTATCCCTCCGATCACGGCGAACGTATCCAACACGGTTGGTCTGGTTCCCGGGTCGATTGCCGGAGCTTACGGTTATCGCCGGGAACTGCGCTCGCAGTGGCGGCCCGTGGCCTGGATGGCGGTGTTCTCGGCCGTGGGCGGTGTGATCGGCGGGTTGCTGCTGCTGGTCCTGCCCGAGGAGGCCTTCTCGGCGGTCGTTCCGTTCCTGCTGCTGCTCGCCGCGCTGCTCTCCGCGATCCAGCCCCGCGTGGCCCGTTACGTGCGGCGCAAGTCTCCCGAAGGCACCACGACCGACACTCGGCCGATCACGTTCGGCCTCGTGCTCGGCATTCTCGGCACGGGGGTCTATGGGGGATACTTCGGCGCAGCGCAAGGAGTGGTGCTGTTGGCACTGCTGGGTATTCTGTGGTCCACCGACATGCACCGGGCCAACGGTGCCAAGAATGTGCTGGCCGGCATGGCCAACCTCGTCTCTGCAATTATTTTCATCTCCAGCGGCACGGTCGACTGGGTGATCGCTGTGCTGATCGGCGTTGGTTCCGCCTTCGGTGGCTGGCTCGGTGCCCGCATCGGGCGAAGGCTCTCGGCTCCGGTGTTGCGTGCGATCCTGGTGATCGTTGCCCTGACAGCCGCCGTCGTGCTCTTTCTGACCTGATCGCGGCCCCAGGAAAGCCAGCCGCGCGAAGCGCTGGCCTATGAAAGCCAGCCGCGCGAAGCGCTGGCCCATGAAAGCTAGGCTGAACGGGTGCTACTTGCCATCGACACCTCCGCCGGCACGAGCGTCGCCGTCGTCGACCTTGCCCGCGGAGTCATCGCCGAACGCGGTGAAGCCGACACGATGCGTCACGCCGAAATCGTCGGCCCGTTCATTCTGGAATGCCTGCAGGAAGCGCATGTCGCCTCGGCTGACCTCTCCGGCGTCGTCGGCGGCATGGGTCCAGGCCCGTTCACCGGCCTGCGAGTCGGTATCGCCTCGGCCCGCGTCTTCGCCCTCGGGGCTGGCACTCCGCTCGTACCGGTGATCAGCCACGACGCCATCGCCTACGGCCACTACCGCCGCGGCCACTCCGGCCCGCTCGTCGTCGTCACCGACGCTCGCCGCCGCGAAATCTACTGGAGCGCCTATTCCCAAGCGGATGCCGTTGGTCTGCCCGTGCGCGTCGGCCAGCCCGGCCTTGCCAAACCGGCCGACCTCGACGACGAGGGCTGGCTGCACGCCGGGTGGCCGCGCCTGGACGCCGCCACTGTGTCGGCCGGTGAACTCGGTCTGGTCGCTGAGTTGAGCTACGCGCACGGACGCCCGTTCGCGGCCAATGAGCCGCTCTACCTGCGCTCGCCCGACGTCACCCTCTCGAACGGTCCGAAGCGAGTCAGCCGATGACCTGGCAGCTGCGCCGCGCGCACGAGGCCGATCTTGAAGCCATCATGCACCTCGAGACGACCACTTTCGTCCATGACGCCTGGTCGCCGACCATGATGGCGCGCGACCTCGGCGACCCCGCCTGCTTCTACCTCGTGGCGTTTCCGCCCGACGACCCCAGCACGGTCGAGGGCTACGCCGGCCTGCTCGCCCCGCGGGGAGCCGTCGAGGGCGACATTCAGACCATCGCGGTCGCCGAATCCGCACGCGGACGCGGCCTGGGCCGCACACTCATGCAGGCGCTCATCAATGAGGCCCGGAAGCGCGGCGCCCGGCTGATCTTTCTCGAGGTGCGGGCCGATAATCCCGGTGCCCAGCGCCTGTACGAACGCCTCGGATTCATCGAGGTTGGCGTGCGCCGCGGCTACTACCAGCCGGACAACGTAGATGCCATCGTCATGCGTCTCAATATTCCAGAATTGGAATCTATGCTTGTGGAGACCTCGTGATGACCATAAACCGCGCTGATCCGCTCGTGCTCGGCATTGAAACGTCCTGCGACGAAACCGGCATCGGCATCGTGCGCGGAACCACCCTGCTCTCCAACACCATTGCGAGCTCAATGGACGAGCATGCCCGTTACGGCGGTGTCGTGCCCGAGATCGCGGCCAGGGCGCACCTTGACGAGCTCGTGCCGGCCATCAACGCGGCCGTTGCCGAGGCGGGCATCCGCTTGAGTGATCTGGACGCCATCGCGGTCACCTGTGGGCCCGGACTCTCCGGCGCGCTTATGGTCGGCGTCGGCGCAGCCAAGGCGCTTGCCGTGGCGCTCGACAAACCGATCTACGCGGTCAACCACCTGGTCGGCCACGTCGGTGCCGACCTGCTGCAGGGAGAGCTTCGGCACGGCGACACCAAAACCGGCGACACCAAAACCGGCGACACCGCTCCGCTCGAGTACCCGACGATCGCCCTGCTGGTCTCCGGGGGCCACACCTCGCTGCTGCTCGTGCGCGACCTGGTCAGCGACGTCGAGCTGCTCGGCGAGACCATCGACGATGCCGCCGGCGAGGCCTTCGATAAGGTCGCCCGGCTGCTCTCCTTGCCCTACCCCGGCGGGCCGCAGATCGACCGGGTCGCGCTCGGCGGCAACCCGAAGGCCATTCGGTTTCCACGCGGACTCAGCCAGCCCAAGGACATGGCCGTGCACCGTTACGACTTCTCCTTCTCCGGCCTGAAAACCTCGGTCGCTCGCTTCGTCGAACAGCGCCAGGACGCTGGCGAACCCGTGCCGATCGGCGATGTCGCGGCCAGTTTTCGGGAGGCGGTCGTCGATATTCTGCTCACCAAGGCCCTCGCCGCCTGCGCCGACTACGGCGTACCGCGGCTGCTGCTCGGCGGCGGTGTCATCGCCAACAAGCGTCTGCGCGAGGTCGCCACCCAGAGAACGGATGCTGCCGGCATCGTTCTGCGCATCCCGCCCCTCTCCCTGTGCACCGACAACGGTGCCATGATCGCAGCCCTCGGTGCGCAGCTCATCATGGCCGGGCATGAGCCCTCAACGCTGCAATTCGGCGCCGATTCCACCCTGCCGGTCGGCCAGATTCAGGTCTGATCTGCCACAGAATTCGCCCACGCGCGGGCACACGGGATATTCTGGCTCTGCGACCCCGAACATTCCGCACGAAGGAGACCGCAGATGTCTGATCCCACCCAGCCCCCCGTCGATCCGACCAGCAGCGAACCGACCAGCAGCGGCCCGGCGAGCAGCGACCCGACGGGTTCGACTCCGGCCGACTCCAGCCTGCCGCCGGCCTACCCGGCCGCTCCGAGCTACCCGGCACCCGGCGCTCCGGCCGCTTCCGGATCTGGCCAGGCTCCCGCCTACGGGCAGCCCGCCGCGTATGGCCAGCAGCCGGCCTACGGCCAGAACCCCTACGGCCAGCAGAACCCGCAGGACAAGTACAATGTTCTTTCGATCATCTCGCTCGTCACCTCGATCCTCCTCATCTCAGTGGTCGGCATCATCACCGGCCACATCGCCCTGAGCCAGATCAAGAAGACCGGCGAAAAGGGACACGGGCTCGCCCTCTGGGGAACCATCCTCGGCTACGTCGGCCTTCTCGGTGGCGCTATCTTCGCCGCTTTCACGATCATTCTGCTACTCGCGGCGGCCTCCACCGGCACGAGCTACAACAACTAGCCACGCAGACGGCCCCGTCGGGGCCACGCGGCACGTTTCGATCGACAGGGGCCACCCCCCCACAAGCTGACCGTATGCGCGGCCAGAGGACAGCCATGACTACACCCCATCCGCACGACGAGACTTCGGCGCAGCTGCAGTATACGCGCCCTCCCGCGCCACCCGGCAGCCAGTTGGACTGGGCCTCGACGGTCACCGCTCCCACCGAGTTCGTGCCGTACAGCTACACCGAAGCCGAGGTGCAGCGCATCACCGGCCGCCGTCGGCTCGCGGTCTCCTCCGTCGTCTGTGGCCTTCTCGGTCTCGCACTCGGCGTGGTCGGGGTGTTTGGTCTACCGATCGCTCTCATTGCGATCACCCTCGCGCTGATCGCGCGCACCACCGAGAATCGGGCGCGCACGCTCTGGCGGAGTGGCCTCGTGAGCGGTCTCGTCGGGGTTCTGCTGGCGGCCGGCTGGATCCTCTACATCAGCCAGATCGTGCTGCCGCTGCTGTAATCCGCTACCGCACGCGCTCCACGAGCAGCGCCACGCGATGCCCGGCCGCCCTGGTCAGAATCAACGTTGCGGCTTCCGGTCCCTTCAGCTTCAGCCGGGTGCGCAGCGTCGCCGGATCAACGTCGACGCCGCGCTTCTTGATCTCGAGGGTGCCGATACGCCGCTCGAGCAGCGCCAGTCGCAGCTTCTTCTCGTCGAACGGGAGCGTTTCGAGCACCCGAAAAGCGCTCGCGAACGGCGTCGGTGTGAGCGTGTCGTTGGTCAGGTAGGCGATGCCCTCACTCAGCATGCGGGCATCCAGTGAACGGGCCAGATCGCCGATCAGGCGTGCCCGAATCACCGCGCCGTCCGGTTCGTAGACGTAGTTTCCGAGGCTGCCAGGTTCGACGTCTGCACTGTCGTCTGGAGCCGTCAGTTCGTGCCTCCCGTCTGCCGTCAGGAGCAGGGCCGACCGACGGATGCCGGGGCGCGCGAGGGCGCCGAACCACAGCCCCATCTCCACCAGCTGGCCGTCCACCGACACCCACTGCGCTTCGGCGTCGACCGGAATCTGGTCGCGGTCGTGGCCGGGCCCGAGCTTCATACCGAGCGGCAGCTTCGTCGCGAGCAGATAGGCGAAGTCAAGCGAGGGGGAGTAATCCTCGGAGCGGGTCAGTCGCGTCGTGTTGCTGTGCCCGCTCGTGCGGCGGGCCGGGTCCAGCCAGACCGCGTCGAAATCTTCGAGGTCGACCGTCTCGGCATCGGCCTGCAGCGCCGAGGCGTTCGGAAACGGCGCGAGGTTGAAGCTTGCTACGGTCGCCGTGACCTCGTCGGCATCAACGGCCACGACCGACAGATCCAGCGCGGCGAGGGCCATGGCGTCGCCGCCGATACCGCAGCCGAGGTCGGCGACCCGCGGCGTGCGGCCGAGCGCAGCGCCGAGACCATTGAATCGGCCCGCGTGCAGGGCGGCGACACGCAGCCGGGTGGCCTGTTCCAGGCCGGCCTCTGTGAAGAGCATCCGCTCGGCGAATTCACCGAACTTGAGGGCGGCTTTTGCCCGCAGCCGCGATTGGCTGAGCACGGCCGACACGAGTCCGGGCGCGTGCCCGGCCTTGCGCAGATCGCTCACGAACTTCAGCACGTCGCCGTGGGTGTCGTAGGGCGGCAGCGAGTCCAGCAGCCGCAAACTCGCGGGGGAAAGCAGCTCAACGAGTTCGGTTCGATCCATGCTGCAACGCTACCAAAATGACCCCCATCTGGCACTCACGTTGCGTGAGTGCCAGAACCCCCCTAAACTTCACTTGGCACTCTCGCTGTGAGTCTGCTAACCCAAATCTTAGAAAGAGGTCAACCGTGTCGGTCTCCATCAAGCCGCTCGAGGATCGCATCGTCATCAAGCAGGTCGATGCCGAGCAGACCACCGCATCAGGTCTGGTCATTCCTGACACCGCGAAGGAAAAGCCCCAGGAGGGCGAAGTTGTTGCAGTCGGCCCCGGCCGCATTGACGACAACGGCAACCGCATCCCCCTCGACATCGCCGTCGGCGACAAGGTGATTTACTCCAAGTACGGCGGAACCGAGGTCAAGTTCGGTGGCGATGACCTTCTGGTTCTCTCCGCTCGCGACGTGCTCGCCGTGGTCGTACGCTAACACCAAGCAGTCGGTCGTTCTAGACTGAAAACTCCCGGATAGCCCCGCTATCCGGGAGTTTTCTGCTTTCTTCACCTCTGCCGAGTCAAGGACCCTCATGTCGGATGCCGTAAGCCCAGTCGCGACGACCGGTACCGCCGCCGGCACGCATCGCTCCGGACTCATCTTCGGCGGCCTCTCCTACGCCCTCTGGGGTGTGCTGCCGCTCTACTTTCTGCTGCTCGCACCGTCGGGTGCCTTTGAGATCGTGGCCTGGCGGGTGCTGTTCTCCCTGGTCTTCTGCGTACTGATCATCACGGTGACCCGCACCTGGACGGTTCTCGGGCGGGCCCTCAGGCAGCGGCGCCTGGTATTGACCATGGGCCTGGCCGGGGTCTTCATCTTCATCAACTGGCAGACCTACGTGATTGCCGCGACCACCGGTCACGTGGTCGAAGCGGCCCTCGGCTACTTCATCAACCCGATCGTCACCGTGCTGCTCGGCGTCTTCGTGCTGCGGGAACACCTGCGCCGCCTACAGTGGGTGGCCATCACCATCAGCTTTCTCGCCGTGGTCGTGCTCGCCGTCGGGTACGGCTCACTGCCGTGGATCTCGCTCATCCTCGCTTTCTCCTTCGGACTCTACGGTCTGATCAAGAAGCGAGTGGGCCCGAGCGTCGATGCCGTCACCGGCCTCACCCTGGAGACCGCCTGGCTCGCACCGGTCGCCGTCATCCAACTGGTCGTGGTCTCCGGCATTTCCGGGCTCACCTTCGGCACGGTGTCGCCCTGGCATACAGCTGGCCTGCTCGCGGCCGGCATCATCACCGCGGTACCACTGCTGCTGTTCGCTGCCGCCGCGCGGCGCCTGCCGTTGACCGTGCTCGGGCTCATTCAGTTCGTGGCCCCGGTGCTGCAGTTTCTGGTGGGCGTGTTCATCCTGAACGAGGCGATGCCCCCCGAACGCTGGCTCGGTTTCGGGCTGGTCTGGGTTGCCCTGATCATTTTGACGGTCGACATGGTGGCCTCCGGCCGCACTCCCCGCCGCAGTACCCTCGAACCCGCCTAGCTTGCCCGGCCTGGCCCGGCCCCGGCCAGCCGATACGCTGAACCAACAGCACGCGCCAGCCCAGCCTACGCAGCACCGATTCAGCCCAGCACCAGAGGATCCACATGCCCCGTCGCCCCATGATCGCCGCCGTTCTGCTGCTTGCCCTGGCACTGACCGGCTGCACCGGTGCGCCGGCCGCCAGGCCGAGCCCGACCCCAACACTCGTCGCCAGCACGGCGCCCACCGGCGACGGCACGCTTCTCATCGGCACGCTGTTTCCCATGACCGGCGCCAATGCCGCGAGCGGTGCCGCTCAGGTAGCCGGCACCGAACTCGCCATGCGTGACATTCTCGCCGACCAGACAACGCCCACCCAGCCCGTGCAGCTCATCCACCGCAACGTGGCCGGCGACCTCGCCGCCGCCTACGCCGACCTCGCGACGCGCGGCGTCGATCTGGTGCTGTGGGACGCGACGACGGCATTGCCAGCGGATGCTGAAGGACTGATTGGCAGCGCGGCCATCGTTGCCCTGATCGACTTTGCCAATGGTGGAACCCCGCTCGCCGCCACGGACGAGTTCACCGCGCGACTCAAGACCGCCGATCCGACGCTGACGGCCACCGCTGGCGGTGCAGAGGCCTACGACGGAGTGATGACGGCCGCCCTGGCCGCCGTCATCACCGGCGACGATGGCGGTTCCTCGCTCGAGGCTGGCTGGCCCCAGGTGATTTCCGGAAGCGCCGTGTGCGCTTCCTGGGGGGAATGTATGTTCGCCATGACGGAGAAACAAATCATTGATTATCAGGGGATTACCGGCCGTCGTTCGTAACGATTTGGTCGCATTACAAAGTTCTCCCATCAGGGGGTATGTTTCTGGGCCCTTGATTGCCTACTCTGACACCACGGCAGTCAACCGGCTGACCAGTCTTACCCCTCTTTATAAATCAAGGAGCAACATGAGCGTTTTCGCGAAGGCCTCGGCTTCCCGCTCAGTTCGTACCCTCGTTACCGGTGTCGCCCTCATCGGCGTGAGCGCCCTTTTGCTCACCGGCTGCAGCAACGGTGCTGCGACCACACCCACCGACGCGGCCACAACCACAGCGGCATCCGACTTCAAGCCGGTCGCTTCCGGAGCGCGCGACCTGTCCCTGAAGATCGGCACTATTCTTCCGCAGAGTGGTGGACTGGCCTTCCTCGGCCCGCCCGAAGAAGCCGGAGTGAAGCTCGCCGTGCAGGACGTCAACGCGGCCGGTCTCGGTATCAAGGTTGAAGCGATTTATCGCGACTCTGGCGACACGACGACCGACACCGCGACGACTTCGGTCACCGACCTGCTCTCGCAGAACGTGACAGCCATCGTCGGAGCGGCCTCATCTGGCGTCTCCAAGACCGTGATCGACCAGATCACCGGTGCTGGCGTTGTGCAGTTTTCCCCGGCCAACACCTCTGACGCGTTCACGACCTATGCCGACCAGGGTCTGTATTGGCGTACCGCACCCTCCGACGTGCTCCAGGGTGAAGTGCTCGGCACCCAGATCGCTGACGACGGCAACGCCACCCTTGGCTTGATCGTGCTCAACGACGCCTACGGGACCGGACTCGCCAAGTACGTTGGCGACGCGTTCACCAAGTCTGGCGGCAAGGTCGTCGCAACCGCACTGTTCAACGAGGGCGACCCGTCGTTCTCCGCGCAGATCGCCGAAGTCACCGCTGCGGCCCCCGACGCGATCGCTCTGATCACGTTCGACCAGGCCAAGGTCATCATTCCGGA
Organism: Cryobacterium sp. TMT1-66-1; assembly: GCF_004403435.1. Lineage (NCBI taxonomy): Bacteria > Bacillati > Actinomycetota > Actinomycetes > Micrococcales > Microbacteriaceae > Cryobacterium > Cryobacterium sp. TMT1-66-1. The sequence continues at coordinate 222,649 of NZ_SOGP01000011.1, read as the reverse complement.
CCTCGTGGCCACCGGCTTCCCGGGAAAGCAGTTGTACTTCGTTGACGGCAATCTTTCCGACTACAGCGCAACCTTCGCTCCCGGTCTCGTCGAGGGCGCCAAGGGCACGCTGCCAGGCCTCGACACGGCATCGCTCGGCGACTTCACCGACCGCCTGCTGACGGTCGACCCGACGCTGACCGACTACAGCTACGCAGCCGAGTCTTATGACGCCGTCGTCCTGATCGCCTTGGCCGCCTATGCGGGCAACGACGTTTCGGGTACCTCGATCGCGAGCTACCTGCGTCAGGTCTCCGGCGGCACCGGCGACGGCACCAAGGCCACCGATTTCAAGTCCGCTGCTGCGGATCTGAAGGCCGGCAAGCAGGTCAACTATGACGGCTTCTCTGGTCCGATCACGTTCGATGAGAACGGCGACCCGACCGGCGCGACCATCGGCATCTACCAGTTCGGTGCCGACAACAAGTACAAGCGCATCAACTAGCTCCACCGCTCCCGCTCTACTGAGCGATCTGAAGGGCCCCGGCTTCGGCCGGGGCCCTTCTGCGTATACGTGAGCCGATCCTGAAGCGCGAGCCGTGGCATCCGTTCGCCGGCACACACACAGAAGCGGCGCCCGAGGTGATCTCGGACGCCGCTGGAGGCTCGTACAGGGGGTGAGAGCGCTAATCCTGCCCGAGGGTGCCGAGGTACAGGCCGATCACCTTGGGGTCGTTCAAAAGCTCACGTCCGGTGCCGGTGTAGGCATCGCGACCCTGATCGAGCACGTAGCCGCGGTCGCAGATTTGCAGGCAGCGGCGTGCGTTCTGCTCGACCATGATCGTGGTCACACCAGCCTTGTTGATCTCTTTGACGCGCAGGAACGCTTCGTCCTGGCGCACGGGGGAGAGGCCGGCGCTCGGCTCGTCGAGCAGCAGCACGTGTGGACCCATCATGAGCGCGCGGCTCATGGCGACCATCTGTCGTTCGCCGCCCGACAGCGAACCGGCGCGCTGCGACATCCGTTTACTGAGCTCCGGGAAGATCTCGGTAACGAACTCGAGCCGCTCGATCAGACCCTTGGGCTTCTGAAAGATGCCCATCTCGAGGTTCTCGCGAATGGTCAAGGTCGGAAAGACGTTGTTGTTCTGCGGCACGAAGCCGACGCCCTGGGCGACGAGCTTGTTGGCCTTGAGATTGGTGATGTTGTTGCCGCGCAGGAGGATCTCGCCGTCGCGCACTTTCACCAAGCCGAATATGGCTTTGAGTAGCGTCGACTTGCCTGCGCCGTTCGGGCCGATAATGCCGATCAGCTCGCCGTCGTAGGCGGTGAGGGAGCAGGCATTGAGAATATTCACTCCGGTGACGTAGCCGGCGGTGACGCTCTTGACCTCGACGACGGCGTCCCGGGTTTCGGTCGGTGCCGGCACGATTTGCGGATTAGCGTTCGTCATCGAGCAACTCCTTAATGGCTGAAACGTGCACGATCTCGGCATCGGGGTCTTCCCCAATGTCTTCGTCATGGTGCTGACCGAGATATGCGTCGATCACGGCCGGGTTCTTCATGACCTCGTGCGGGTCGCCCTCGGCGACCACCTTGCCCTCGGCCATTACGATCACCCAGTCGGCGATGTGGCGCACCATGTGCATGTCGTGTTCCACGAACAGAACGGACATGCCTTGCGCCTTGAGGTTGAGAATGTGGTCGAGCAGCGACTGGGTCAGTGCCGGGTTGACCCCGGCCATGGGTTCGTCGAGCATTACCAGGGTCGGATCGCTCATGAGCGCTCTGGCCATTTCGAGCAGCTTGCGCTGCCCGCCGGAGAGGCTCGCCGCGTAGTCGTCTTTCTTGGTATCAAGCTTGAACCGGGTGAGCAGATCGAGTGCTTTGGCGCGGTTCTCCTCCTCTTCATTGCGCCAGAGAAACGGCATCAATGCGCGGAACATGTTCTCGCCGGTCTGGCCCTTGGCACCGAGCAGCATATTGTCCATGACGGTGAGCAGGCCGAGCGCCTTGGTCAACTGGAAGGTGCGAATCTGGCCCATGCGGGCCACTCGGTACGCCGGAACACCAGCGAGGGAGCGACCGTTGAAGGTCCACTTTCCGTCGTCGGGCTTGTCGAAACCGGTCAACAGGTTGAACAGGGTCGTCTTACCGGCGCCGTTCGGGCCGATCAGTGCTGTGATCGCGCCGCGCGGAACCTCGACGTGATCGACGTCGACCGCGGTGAGCCCCCCGAAGGTGCGCCGCACGTTGTCGACGACCAGAATCGGGTCGACCTTCGCACAGCCGGGTGCTGGTTCTCCGATGTGCAGGCCGGTCGCTTTGACCGGCTTTGTGATGGGAACGGGCGGCTCGAGGGGAGCGGCCGGAACAGCGTTATCGGACAAAAGCCAACTCCTTCTTATTGCCGAAGATACCTTGCGGTCTGAAGATGACTATTAACATGATCGCCACTCCCACCAGTACGAAGCGCAGCTGGCCGGCCTGAATGGACGTCATGAACGGCAACCAGCCTGCTTCGACGGCCCGAGCCATGAAACCCGAGAAGAACGACAGCAGCACCCAGAAGATCATTGAACCGATGATCGGGCCGAGCACCGTGGCGGCCCCGCCGAGCAGCAGAATCGCGTAGATGAAGAACGTCAGAGTCGTCTGATAATTCGACGGCACGACCGCTCGCGGCAGCGCGAAGATCATTCCAGCGATGGTACCGAACACACCACCGAGAATGAGCGACTGCATTTTGTAGGCATAGACGTTCTTGCCGAGGGCACGCACGGCGTCTTCGTCTTCGCGAATGCCCTTGATGACGCGGCCCCAGGGGCTGCGCATGATCTGCCAGACCAGCAGGGCCGCGATAATCACGATCGACCAGGCCACGATGCGCAGCCAGGTGTCGTAGGCGTTGTTCTCGAACGGCCCGAACCCATAGCTGCCATCAGCTAGCGGGTTGAGCGCCGCGAACTCGTTCTTGTACCCACTCAGGCCGTTGGCCGATCCGGTGACGGAGGCGAAAGTGTTCGTCGTGAACAACAGCCGCACAATCTCGGCGGCAGCGATCGTGACGATGGCGAGGTAGTCGGCGCGCAGTCGAAGCGTGGGAATACCCAAAATCAAGGCAAAGAGCACGGATGCCCCCACGCCGACCAGAAAGGCTCCCCAGACGGGAAACCCGAAGGTCAAAATGGAGATGGCGTAGCCGTAGGCTCCGAGGGCCATGAACCCGGCCTGTCCGAAGTTCAGCAGGCCGGTGTAGCCGAAGTGCACGGCGAGCCCGAGGGCGGCGAGTGCGTAGGCGGCCGTGGTCGGGCTGATCAGCTCGACGGCGGCGTTATTGAAGATTGCTCCCCAGTCCATCGTGAACCCCTAACCAATTCTCTCTTTGCGACCCAAAATGCCTTGCGGTCGAAACAGCAGCACCAAGATCAAAACAACAAGGGCGCCGACCACTTTCAGGTCGGACGGGAGCCACAGCGTTGACAGTTCAACGAAGAGGCCGACGATGAGGGAGCCGACGAGGGCTCCGAACGCCGTGCCGAGACCGCCGAGGGTCACAGCGGCAAAGACCAGCAACAGCATCTGGAAGCCCATGTCCCAGCTGACGCCGGGGCGGAAGTAGGCCCAGAGAACGCCACTGAGTCCGGCGAGTGCGGCCCCGACCACCCAGACGATGCGGATGACATGGTCGACGTCGATGCCGCTCGCCGACGCCAAGCTGGGGTTGTCGGAGACGGCGCGGGTGGCCTTGCCGATGCGGGTTCGCAGCAGAAAGTAGGCCACGGCCAGCAGCACGACGATGCTGATACTCATGCTGGCGAGGTCGATCGGGGAGAGTGAGATCGCGCCGAACTTGAGGTCGGCCATGCCGGCACCCGGCAGCTGGCTGGTGCTGCCGCCGAAGAAGTACTGGTAGAGATAGCGCAGTGCGAGGGAGAGCCCGATGCTCACGATCATGAGCGGAATTACCGCCACGCCCTTGCGGCGCAACGGTTTCCAGATCACCGCATCGAGGCCGAACCCGAGAGCGCCGCTGAGCAGAATGGCAATCAGAATGGCGAGCCAGATCGGCAGGCCCAACTGCACCGAGAAGACCAAGGTCATCAACGCGCCAAACGTGATCATCTCCGCGTGGGCGAAGTTGCTCAGCCCGGTGGTTCCGAAGATCAGCGACACTCCGATCGCCGCGAGGGCCAGCAGTAGGCCAAAGTTGAGGCCGTTGACAAACCGGTTGACGAACTGGTCGAAGAAGCTGACAGTGTTGCGGGTGCCCTCACCGAGGAAAAAGTTCACCGAGCGGCGGTCGGTGAGTCCGAACTCCGCGTCGATGACATTGCCACCCTTGGCGACGATAACGCCCTTGGGCAGGGTTCCCTCATCGAGAGTTACCTTGTAGGTTTCCTTTTCGGGAACTCCGATGGCCCACTTACCCTCGGCGTCCGTCACGGTATCGGCCTGGTAGCCGTTGCCGTCAACGGCGATGGCCACCTTGTCGAGGGCCTTGCCGTTGAACTGCACGTTGCCGGAGATAGTGAAGTTGTATTCCGTACCGACCGCATCGGCCTGCGCGCTGCCTGCCGAGAATGTGGCCATGGTGAAGGCTGCTAGCAGCGTCACAAACAGGATGGCGAGCATCCTGGGTATGTATCTTTGAGCCGTATGTGTGGGGTGCACGGGACCTCCATGTTGGTGCCGACCGACGGGTAACCGGGCGGGCGCCGGGTGACTACTGCCAACTTCTCTGTTGAGAGTATTTGCCGATTATGTCCTATAAGTTTCGAAACACCGCACCGTGTTGACAATGGTGTGCGGAATGTGATGAACCCAAACACGCTTAACATTGGAGGACCGGTTAATTTTCGTGACTTTCCGGTTAATTTTCTGTTTTTCAGCTACAGGTAAGGGGTTTCATGGATCAGCCAGATCCGTTCGGATTCACCGGGCTCACCTACGACGACGTGCTGCTCCTGCCGGGGCACACCGACGTCATTCCGAGCGAGGCGGTCACCAAATCCCGCCTGACCCGGCGAATCGACGTGTCGCTGCCGCTGCTCTCCAGCGCCATGGACACCGTCACAGAGACGCGCATGGCGATCGCCATGGCCCGAGAGGGGGGCCTTGGCATTCTGCACCGCAACCTCTCGATCGGGGACCAGGCCGAGCAGGTCGACCTGGTCAAGCGCAGCGAATCCGGGATGATCACCAATCCGGTCACCACCTCGCCCGACGCCACCGTGGCCGAAGTCGACGCCCTGTGCGGCCAGTTCCGCGTCAGCGGGCTGCCCGTCATCGACGGTGACGGCATTCTGGTGGGCATCATCACCAACCGTGACATGCGCTTCGTGCCGTACGCCAAGAAGGCCCTCACCCGGGTGCGCGAGGTCATGACGACCTCGCCGCTGATCACCGGCAAGGTCGGCATGGCGCCCGAAGACGCCCTCGCCATCTTCGCCAAGCACAAGATTGAGAAGCTCCCGCTGATCGACGCCAACGGCAAGCTCACCGGCCTGATCACCGTGAAGGACTTCGACAAGAGCGAGGAATATCCCCTCGCCACCAAGGACGACGCCGGACGCCTGCGCGTCGGCGCGGCCATCGGCTTCTTCGGCGACGCCTGGCAGCGCGCGACCGCCCTGCTCGAATCGGGCGTTGACGTGCTCGTGGTCGACACCGCCAATGGCGACAGCGCCGGGGTGCTCGACATCATTCGTCGGCTGAAGGCCGACAAGGCCTTCGCCGACGTCGACGTGATCGGTGGAAACGTGGCCACCCGCTCCGGCGCCCAGGCTCTCATCGACGCGGGCGCCGACGCCATCAAGGTGGGCGTCGGCCCCGGCTCCATCTGCACCACCCGCATCGTGGCCGGTGTGGGCGTTCCGCAGATCACCGCCGTCTACCAGGCCTCCCTCGCCGCTCGCGAAACCGGTATTCCGGTCATCGCCGACGGTGGGCTGCAGTATTCCGGTGACATCGCCAAGGCCCTCGTGGCCGGCGCCGACACCGTCATGCTCGGCTCGCTGCTCGCCGGTTGCACGGAAAGCCCCGGCGAACTGGTGTTCGTCAACGGCAAGCAGTTCAAGACCTATCGCGGCATGGGTTCGCTCGGTGCCCTGCAGACCCGCGGTACGAAGACGTCGTATTCGAAGGACCGCTACTTTCAGAGCGACGTTCCGAGCGATGAGAAGCTCATTCCTGAGGGCATCGAGGGCCAGGTGCCGTTCCGCGGCCCCCTCGCAGCTGTGGCCTATCAGCTTGTCGGGGGCCTGCGTCAGTCCATGTTCTATGTGGGCGCCCGCACCATCGCTGAGCTCAAGCAGAAGGGCAAGTTCGTGCGCATCACGCCCGCCGGTTTGAAGGAGTCGCACCCGCACGACGTGCAGATCGTGGTCGAGGCCCCGAACTACCGCCGGTAGGGAGGGGCCGGCATCCGCTTGAAAAGAGGATGTCGGGGGTTCCCTCTAAACTGGAACCATGGAAATCGAGATTGGCCGTTCCAAGCGCGCTCGCCGCGTATATGCCTTCGACGACATCGCGGTGGTGCCGAGCCGGCGCACCCGCGACCCGGAGGACGTGTCGGTCGGCTGGACCATCGACGCCTACCAGTTCGCCATTCCCGTGCTCGCCGCCCCGATGGACTCCGTCGTCTCGCCGACCACAGCCATCATGATGGGCCAGCTCGGCGGCGTCGGCGTGCTCGACCTCGAAGGCCTGTGGACCCGGCACGAAAACCCGGAGCCGCTACTCGCCGAAATTCGCAGCCTGCCCGCCGATAAGGCGACCGCGCGCATGCAGGAGATGTACTCCGCTCCGATCCAGCCCGAGCTCGTCACCGCACGCCTCGCTGAGATTCGGGCGGGCGGCGTCACCGTGGCCGGCGCCCTTTCGCCCCAGCGCACCCAGGAACTCTACGAAACCGTCGTCGCCGCCGGTGTTGACCTGTTCGTGATTCGTGGCACGACAGTGTCGGCCGAGCACGTGTCGCAGAACCAGGAACCGCTCAACCTCAAGAAGTTCATCTACGAACTCGACGTTCCCGTCATCGTCGGCGGCGCGGCCACCTACACGGCTGCCCTGCACCTCATGCGCACCGGAGCCGCGGGTGTTCTGGTCGGTTTCGGTGGGGGAGCCGCGTCGACCACCCGCACGACCCTCGGTATCCACGCCCCGATGGCGACCGCGGTAGCGGATGTCGCCGGCGCGCGTCGCGACTACATGGACGAGTCCGGCGGGCGCTACGTGCACGTCATCGCCGACGGCGGCCTCGGGACCTCGGGCGACATCGTCAAGGCCGTCGCCTGTGGCGCCGACGCTGTCATGCTCGGCACCGCACTGGCCCGGGCAACGGATGCTCCCGGCGGCGGATTCCACTGGGGCGCCGAGGCTCACCACCCGCAACTGCCACGCGGCAAGCGCGTGCAGGTGGGCACAGTGGCCCCGCTCGAGGAGATTCTCTACGGCCCGGCACCGGTGGCCGACGGCACCGCCAACCTCATCGGCGCGCTGCGTCGGTCGATGGCGACCACCGGCTACTCCGATCTCAAAGAATTTCAACGGGTTGAAGTGGTTGTCGCGCCGTACCGAGTGAACTAGCGTCGAAGATAGCGGAACTTTTCGTAAATAACCCTCAACACTGTTGTCGCAGCACGCCCTGACCTCTCGTCTTGAACATTGAGTCTGAACAGGAGTAGCAATGACGTCCCACAATTCGGTCACCCGATCCACAAAAATGGGGCCTGAGGAGCGGATCGCCGCTCTCGCCAAGCTCAAAGACAAGGAACTCGACATTCTCGTCGTCGGCGGCGGCATCGTCGGCGCCGGCGCAGCCCTTGATGCCGTCACGCGTGGTTTGAGCGTGGGCATTCTGGAAGCCCGGGACTGGGCGTCGGGCACGTCGAGCCGGTCATCCAAGCTCGTGCACGGCGGCATTCGCTATCTGGAGCAGCTCGACTTTCGTCTCGTTCGCGAAGCGCTCACCGAACGAGGACTGCTGCTGCAGCGCATCGCACCACACCTCGTGAAGCCGGTGCGGTTTCTGTACCCGCTCAAGAAACGCTTCACCGAACGTTTCTACATCGGCGCCGGCATGCTTCTCTACGACATCTTCTCCTACACCGGCGGTCGTCCGCCCGGAGTGCCGCACCACCGCCACCTGTCCAAGAGCCAGGTGCAGAAGCTCATCCCGAGCCTCGCCAATGACGCCCTGGTCGGCGGCATCACGTACTACGACGCCCAGGTCGATGACGCCCGCTACGTGTCGTCGCTCGTGCGCACCGCCTCGTTCTACGGAGCCCACGCGGCCAGCCGGGTGCGGGTCGAGGGCTTCATCAAGGTGGGGGAGCGCGTCGTCGGCGTGCGCGCCCACGACCTGCAGACCGACGAACACTTCGACGTGCGGGCCAAGCAGGTCGTGAACGCGACCGGCGTCTGGACCGACGACACTCAGCGCATGGTCGGCGAACGCGGCACCTTCAAGGTGCGGGCCTCGAAGGGCGTGCACCTCGTCGTGCCGCGCGACCGGTTCCAGAGCGCTATGGGACTGCTGCTGCGCACCGAGAAGAGCGTACTGTTCGTCATCCCGTGGGGCCGGCACTGGCTCATCGGAACGACCGACACCGATTGGCACCTCGACAAGGCGCACCCCGCTGCTACGGCGGCGGATATCGACTACATCCTCGAGCACATCAACGAGGTGCTGAGCGTTCCGCTCACCCGCGAAGACGTTGAGGGCGTCTACGCCGGGCTGCGTCCGCTGCTGGCCGGCGAGAGCGACCAGACCTCCAAGCTGTCCCGTGAGCACCTCGTCGGGCACTCCGTTCCCGGCCTCGTCGTCATCGCCGGCGGCAAGTGGACCACCTACCGCATTATGGCCAAGGACGCAGTGGATGCCGCGGCGTCGGCTCTCGACGGTCGCATTCCCGCGTCGGCGACCCAGGACATCCCCTTGCTGGGCGCCGAGGGTTATCAGGCCGCCTGGAACAAGCGCGGCAAGATCGCCAGGGCGTTCGGACTGCACACCGTGCGGGTCGAACACCTGCTCAACCGGTACGGCACCCTCACCGACGAGTTGCTCGACCTGATCAAGGCGAACCCGGCGCTCGCCGAGCCGCTGCCCGGCGCCGATGACTACATCGGTGCCGAGGTCGTCTACGCGGCGTCGCACGAGGGTGCCCTGCACCTCGAGGACGTGCTGGCGCGTCGCACCCGCATCTCGATCGAGGCCTGGGACCGCGGGGTGTCGGCCGCGCCGGTCGCCGCAGCTCTCATGGCTGACGTGCTCGGCTGGGACCAGGGGCGCATCGACCGGGAGGTCGGCTTCTATCTCACCCGGGTCGCCGCCGAGCGGGCCTCGCAGGAGGAGCCGAACGACGAATCCGCCGACCGGGTGCGCCTCGAGGCTCCCGACATCGTGGTCACGAACTAGCGCGCGCCGCGCGGCGCCGCCGACCGGGTGCGCTACCGGGGTCCTCGGGTCACGCGCACCTCGACCTCGCGCTCGACAAAGGTCCATTCCGTCGTCCCCCGCAGCTCAGCCAGTAGATCGTCGAATGCGGCCGCGTTGATGGGGGCGAACTCGAACCAGGTCAGAAAATCAAACGGTCCGCCCAGGTCGCGACAGTGATGCAGCCTCCGGGCCACGGCCGGCAGATAGTCCATGGAGCGGCGGATGTGGTGGCTCGTCTCCTCAAAGATGGCTCGTCGTTCGTCCTGGGCCAGTTCCCACCACTCGTTCGATTTCGTGATCGGAATGAGCGAGGCCACGGTGGCGTCCGGTCGGCCCAGCGCCGGGGACTGCGCGTTCAGTCGCGTCAGTTCTGCGGCGGTCGTGTAGCGCTGATTGCTGACGGCGCCGCGCAAAACCCAGTCGGGAGAACTCGTCGCTTCAGTCGGCGAAACCGTCGGTGCGGTGTAGTCAGCTCCCTCGTGGACGAGCAGACGCTCGGCCGCGAGGAGCCCCGCACCGCTGACGGTGGTGATGCGTTCGATCTGCCACGGCCCGGTCTTGCCGGCAATAAAAGTAACGGGCAGGGCGTCGGCCATGGATTCTTCCTGACGGTAAGGGTACTCCGACGCTAGCACCGGGCGCGCGACGGATGTCGTCGGCACGAACCCGCGCGCGGCGGAAAAAAGCGGCTCCGGTAGAATGAGGGCACTGCCCCTAAACCTCAGGAGTCATGACAATGGTTGATGTTCGGCGGGTCAAACTTCCCGGCGTGGGTGTGCTGCACACCTTCATCACGGATGACGGTGGCAAGGTCGGCGTCATCGCCCACCGTTCCGGCCACAGCGACCTCATTACCTTCGCTGACGACGAGGGCGGCCCCGACGCGAGCAAGGTCTCGCTTCGGCTCAACGAAGACGAGGCGCACACCCTCGCCGAGCTCCTCGGCGGCACCCAGATCACCGAGTCGCTCAGCGCCCTCGACCAGATTCCCGGCCTCAGCATCGACTGGTTCACCGTCGACTACGAAGACCACATCGCCGGCCAGGCGCTTGGCAACCCGGCCGATCGCGGTATCGCCGGACTCACCGTGGTGGCCGTCGTGCGCGGAGAATCCGCCAACCCGGCACCGGCCGCCGACTTCAAGGTCTTTCCCGGCGACACCCTCGTCGTCGCTGGCTCGCCGGAAAAGGTCGTCAAGGCCTTCGCGTTCTTCCGCACCGGTGAAGTGAAGGCGAAAACCGTCGACGCTCCACCCGGGGGGTAAGCGATGCACCTGGGCGAAGACCTTCTGGTTCTCGGCATCCTGCTCGTCGTCGCCTACATCCTTGGCCGCCTGGGCAAGATGATCGGGCTCCCCACCATCCCGATCTACATGATCGTGGGCGTTCTCGCGAGCCCGAACACCGACTTCTTCCCCCTCGACTTTCAATCCGCCGATATTGAGCTCATCGCCGTGTTCGGCCTGATCCTGCTATTGTTCAGCCTCGGCCTCGAATTCGACCAGGAAGAATTCTTCGGCAACGCCAAGACTCTGATCATCTCCGGTGGATCCTGGGTGCTCATCAACATGGGCGCCGGCTTCATCTTCGGCCTGCTCGTGGGCTGGGGCCCCCGCGAAGCCCTCGTCATTGCCGGCATGACCGGAACCTCCTCGAGCGCCATCATTACCAAACTGCTCATCGAACTGCGCCGCCTGGCTAACAAAGAGACCCCGATGATCCTCGGCGTGACGGTCGTCGGCGACATCTTCATCGCCATCTACCTCTCCATCGTCTCGGTCGTGCTGAGCGGTGAAACCGAGATCTGGCCGATCGTGCTCCAGCTCTCCATCGCGTTCCTGTTTCTGGTGGCCATGTTCTCGCTCGCCCGCTGGGGCGGCCGCGTCGTCTCGCGCCTGATGCGCACCAAAGACGACGAACTGTTCACCATTTTGTTCTTCGGGCTCGTGGTGCTGTTCGCCGGCATCGGCGAGATCATCGGCGTGACGGATGCGATCGGCGCGTTCCTGATCGGCGTCGTGCTCGGCGCGAGCAGCTATCGCGCCAGAATCGAACGCGTCGCCGTGCCCCTCCGCGACATCTTCGCGGCATTCTTCTTTCTCAACTTCGGACTCGCCCTCGACGTAGCCCAGTTCGGGTCGGTGATCGGAGTCGTGCTGATCGCCATCGTGATGACCTTCGTACTCAGTCTGCTGTCTGGGGCGCTGCTGGCCTGGCTGCACAAGATGGGGCCACGCGAAGCACTGAACACCGCCGCGATCTTTGTCAACCGCGGCGAGTTCACGCTCATTTTGGCAACGCTGTCGGTGTCGGCCGGGCTGGATCCGCGGCTGCAACCGTTCGCCGGGCTCTACGTGTTATCGATGGCCATACTCGGCCCGCTGTTCGCGGCGAATTCCGAGAAGATCGGATCGGCGCTGCGTCGTCGGGTGCCGGCATCTGTTGCGCCGCGCGCACCGCGCAACCCCATGCTCGACGAAGAGATCGCGCTGGTCGAGGCGGCGACCGCCGCCCAGGCGGCCGATGCCGACGAGTTCACCCGCCGTACGGCCAAACGCGACTCGGCTAATTCCCAACCGGCGGAAGATACGGTTGCCAGAGCGAAACGCTCGCATTCAGATGTAGATTCCATGGCTGATTTCGCGCTCGGTCAGCATTCCCCAGAACCCGACGACGCGGCCGACCGGACGGCACGCAAACCCGGGCGAGAAACTCACACAGGTGACTATTCGTGATCAGAATGATGGTGCGCCCCCGCTGGGTCGCTGCACTGCTGCTTGCCCTCGGCGTTGCCGCGGCGTTCGCCCTGCTCGGGCACTGGCAGCTCGAGCGCGCCATCGAATCCGGCGTGGTCGTGGAGCGCAGCACCGAACAGGTCAAGCCTCTCGCCGAGGTGGCGCAGCCCGACGGGGGAGTGACGCAGATCGCGACCGGCCAAATGGTCAGCACCGAAGGCACCTGGGTGCCCGGTGACGACACGCTCATCTCGACACGCTTCAACGGCGGCGTCGAAGGGTTCTGGGTGGTCAGCCATTTTCAAACGGATGCTGCCGCCAGTATCGCCGTCGCGCGCGGCTGGGCCCCCGATAAGGTCAGCGCCCAGGCTGTCATCGATGCGCTGCAAACCGAACCGGAAAACACCCCGGTTACCCTGACCGGGCGCTTCCTCACCGGCGAGGCACCCGAGCTGCCCGACCCGCAGGGTGACTCAATGGAACTGACCAAGGTGGCGCCATCCGCTTTGATCAATTTGTGGGCTGATTTCACCGACGAGTCCGTGTATTCCGCGTATATCGTCGCCGCCGAAGCCCCGGGCGGACTCGACAAAATCGACTCCCCGGTGCCCGAAGTCGATCAGTCGCTCAACTGGCTGAACATCTTCTATGCCATCGAGTGGGTCGTCTTCGCCGGATTCGCCGTGTTCCTCTGGTATCGCCTGGTGCGCGACGCGCTGGAGCGCGAGCAGGAAGAGGCCGAGCTCGAATTGGTCTCTGCAAGCACTCCCAGCGCTGGCGCATAGAATTACCCCATGCCACTTGATCCCAAGCCCGCCGATATTTCCCGAATCCCCGGTGCGCTTCGGCTCTACCAGGTGTCGTCCATCATCACCGGTGTCTTTCTGCTGCTGCTCTGCGCCGAGGTCTATGCCAAGTTCATTCTCGGTTACGAACTCGAAATGAACGGCGCCGATGGCTTTCTCGCCTTCGTGCCGCGCGACACGGTCGCCGCAATCAACCTGAGCACGATCATCCTGATCGTGCACGGCTGGTTCTACGTGCTCTACCTGTTCGCCGACTTCCGGCTGTGGAGTCTCATGCGCTGGCCGTTCCCGCTCTTCGTGCTGATTGCGCTCGGCGGCATCATCCCCACGCTCTCGTTCTTCCTGGAAGGCCCCATGACCCGCCGCGTCAAACGTTCCCTCGAGCAGCTCGAAGCGAAAAAGGCCGCCGAGGTGCGTTCGTGAGTGTCGTCGACACAGCATCAGCGGATCCCTCACGCGCCGATTCAGCTGCGGTCGCCGACTCAGGCCTCGATCGCCCCGTTCTGGTGGTCGATTTCGGTGCGCAGTACGCGCAGCTGATCGCGAGGCGCGTGCGGGAGGCATCCGTTTATTCGGAAATCGTGCCGCACACGATTACCGCCGCCGAAGTTCTGGCCAAGAACCCGCGCGGAATCGTTCTCAGCGGCGGCCCGTCGAGCGTGTACGCCGATGGTGCGCCCGCGTTCGACGCCGCGATCTTCGAGCTCGGCGTGCCCGTACTCGGCATTTGCTACGGCTTCCAGGTGATGGCGACCGCTCTCGGCGGCACCGTCGCCCACACCGGTGCCCGCGAATACGGCTCGACCCCGGTCACCGTGAGCAACGGCGACAACGTGTTGCTGGCAAACCAGCCGGGCAACCAGACCGTGTGGATGAGCCACGGCGACTCGGTTGCCACGGCGCCGGAGGGCTTCACCGTGCTCGCCTCCTCGGTCTCGACCCCGGTCGCCGCGTTCGCCAACGACGCCAAGCGCCTCTACGGCGTGCAGTGGCACCCCGAGGTCAAGCACTCCGAAAACGGGCAGCACGTGCTCGAGAACTTTCTGCACCGCGCCGCCGGCATCAACCCCGACTGGAACAGCGGCAACGTCATTGCCGAGCAGGTCGCGAAGATTCGCGCCCAGGTCGGCACCGGCAAGGTCATCTGCGGCCTGTCCGGCGGAGTCGACTCCGCCGTCGCCGCCGCCCTCGTGCACAAAGCGATCGGCGACCAGCTGGTCTGCGTGTTCGTCGACCACGGCCTGCTGCGCCAGGACGAGCGCCGCCAGGTTGAGGAAGACTACGTCAAGGCCACGGGCATCCGCCTGGTCACCGTGGACGTGCGTGAGCAGTTCCTAGTGGCCCTCGAAGGTGTGAGCGACCCTGAGACCAAGCGCAAGATCATCGGCCGCGAATTCATTCGCACCTTCGAGCAGGCCCAGGCCGAACTCATCGAAGAAGCCAAGGAAATCGACGGCGACCCGATCCGCTTCCTCGTGCAGGGCACGCTCTACCCCGACGTCGTCGAATCCGGCGGCGGCAGTGGCACCGCCAACATCAAGAGCCACCACAACGTGGGCGGCCTGCCCGACGACCTCAAGTTCGAACTGGTCGAACCGCTGCGCACCCTGTTCAAAGACGAAGTGCGCGCGATCGGCGCCGAGCTTGGACTGCCGGCCGAAATCGTGCAGCGCCAGCCGTTTCCCGGCCCCGGCCTGGGAATTCGCATCGTCGGCTCGATCACCCAGGAACGCCTCGACCTGCTGCGTCAAGCGGATGCGATCGTTCGCTTCGAACTGACTGCCGCCGGCCTCGACCGCGAGATCTGGCAGTGCCCGGTCGTGCTGCTGGCCGATGTGCGCTCGGTGGGCGTGCAGGGCGACGGCCGCACCTACGGTCACCCGATCGTGTTGCGCCCGGTGTCTTCAGAGGATGCCATGACCGCCGACTGGACTCGCCTGCCCTACGACCTGCTCGCCAAGATTTCGAACCGCATCACCAACGAGGTCGACGGCGTGAACCGCGTCGTGCTCGACGTGACGAGCAAGCCGCCGGGAACCATCGAGTGGGAGTGATCGCGCAGTAAAAAGGGCCGGCTCGCGAGAGTCGGCCCTTTCTGTGTGCCCGGCGCCGGCATCCGCTCGTGGTCGCGCCCGAAACGGGTGCGCTCATACTCCTTCCACCGCGATGCGGTTGCCTTGGCAGAGCGGCGCGCAGTACAGTCGAATCATGTTCCGCTCCTGATTGTTCCGTGCTCTCGTGCATTCCGCGCGATTGAGCACCGAATTTTTCAACGATCAGGGACACGATGCTACAGATACGGGACTACCGCACTTCCGACGAACGAAGCTGGCTCACCTGCCGCTTGCTGAGTTTTTTTGACACCGATTACTATGACGACGTCAAAATTTGCAAGACAACATTTGCGAGTGATCGTGTGTAATTAGTTGCCTGCAGGGGCGATGTCGTCGTTGGACTGATCGACGTCGAGATCGACGGCGACACCGCGACGATCGACTCAATAGCCGTGCATCCGGATGCTCAACGCCACGGAATCGCCTCAAAGCTCCTGCGGCATGCCGTACAGCGGCTGCCGGAGCGAGTCACGTCGCTCGATGCCTGGACGCGAGAAACCGCGAGTGCAAACGACTGGTACACCTCGGCAGGATTCGCGGAGAACTATCGCTACCTGCACGTCTACAAGGAGTCAGCGAGCGGGGACGACGGATTTGAGTCTCCCGCTGGACTGTCCACACCCGTGCACGCCTTCATGCACGCGCGCTTCGAACTCGAGGATGAGCTTCGTCAGCGCTACTCCCGTGTATACGTCTGCCGCCAATATCTCTTGCGACTGCGGGCGCCAAGCCCCCGTTACCTTGTAGGTAGCCCTTGAAGCTTTGCTTCTGAAGGGTGTTGGCCTGTTAGGCCCGGCATGGTTATTGCCCCCAGTCATTGATGATCCGGGGGTGTTGTCACCGGGCCTACTGGCATTGGATGATCAGGGGCAGGATCGTGGGGGAGCACGATGACAGCCAGCACCGCACAACACACGAAGACTCCGCCACCGACGGCGATCGGCAGTGCAAGGCCAACCACAGCCAGCAGGCCGCCGAGCGCCGAACCGAGCGCCAGCCCGAGCAGGCTGAGCACGCGGGACGCCGCGTTTACCCGTCCGCGCAGGGCGTCGGGCACGAGTCGTTGCCGGAGGGAGGTGGCGCAGATTCCCCAGACCACGGCGTGCAGGATGTAGACCGCGAGAAGCACAGCGGCAACAACTCCGTTGGTGGCGATCGACAGCGCGAACAGTGCTGCCGCCGCCGTGACGAGGCTCGCAATAATCGTGCGCCGGTAGCCCATCGTGCCAACGACTCGTGCTGTCGAGAACGAACCGACCAATCCGCCGAGCGCTGAAACAGCCAGGATCACCCCGTAACCGAGGGCATCGAGGGCGAGGCGTTGCCCGGCGAACAGCACGAGGATCGAGAAGGGGAGCATGTAGCCCACACTGGCAAGCGCGCCGATCAGCGCCAGCCCGCCAACCGCGCGGTTGCCCGCGAGCCATCGCGCACCCTCGATCGCCTCGCGAAAAATGGGCTGGCGCAGGGTGAGGTCGGGGCTCGACCCATCGAGCCGCCGGATCGGCAGCGCCAGGGCGAGAATCCCGGCCGCAGCCCACAGCCCGCCCATGAGATATAGGGGAGCGGCGGTCAGGGCGGCAAACAGCAGTCCACCCAGCGGCGGTCCGGCGAACTCATCGGCGATCAGCTGCGCGGCTGAAATGCGACCATTGGCCCGATCCAGCTGCGTGACCGGTACGACCCCGGGCAACAGCGAAACGGATGCGTTGTCCGCCGCGCTCTCCAGCGTTCCGACGACCGCAAACGCCGCGTAGAGCAGCGGCAACGTTGCGAGGTCCAGCTGCACGGAGACGGCCAGGGCGAGTACCGCGAACCCACGGATGAGGTTCGCGCCAATCAGCAGCGTGCGCCGATCGACTCGATCGACCCATACCCCGATGGGCAGCGCGACCAGGAGCCGCACCAGGGCGTACGTCGTGGCCAGACCCGCGACCAACCGCGGATCGTCGGTGAGCGACGCCGCGAGAAGCGGCATCGAGATGAACGCGACTCCATCAGCGAGATTCGAGGACGCACTCGATGCCCACAGCGCTCGAAATGGGCGACCGAGCGACATAACCCGAGTCTACGCAGGGATTCACGCGGTGCGCTGCGGGCGAACCCCGGACTGAAACCGTCGCCGTTGCGATTGACTGGGCAGATGACCCACACCCTGAGGCTCGGCGCGAAGGAGAATCATGACCAGCCCTGAACTTCACGACTGGCCGGCGAGCGATCCGAAATTCCGGCGCTCGGAAGTGTCAGCGGTCGTGGGCAGCGGTGACGCGGTGTGGGAGCGCGCCGCCGGGGATGTGCTGCGCTGGCGGGTGAAGACGGCGAGCGGGTTTGCCGTGGATTCGGCGGCGCCGGTGTCGCCCGGCGACCGGGTACTCGTCACGGCACGCCTGATCGCGCTGACCGTCGTCGAACCGGTGGAGGTCGTTTCTGTCGTCGACGAGCCGAACCGGGTCGGGTTCGCCTATCGAACGCTGCCCGGGCATCCGGTCAGTGGCGAGGAGGCGTTCATCATGCACCGCCACGGCAACGAAGTGCATCTCACGGTGCGATCGCTGACGCGGGCGGCCCCGCAGCAGCCGTGGCGCGCCCTCTACCCACTACTTCGGGTCGCTCAACTCATCGTTCGCCGGCGCTACCTGCGTTCGCTGCGCTGATTCGTTCAGTCCGTGGGTTGCCGCAGCGTTGATCCTCTGCAGCAGCCCCACCAGAAGCGATTGCTCGTCGTCAGAAAGAATCGCGGTGATGGTTCGCTCGGTCTCGACGTGCGGGGCCAGGGCGGCGTCGATGAGCCGCTTACCGGCATCCGTCAGCGCGACCAGGGTACCGCGGCCATCGTCGGGGTTCGCCTCCCGGCTGACCAAACCTCGCGTCTGCAGTTTGTTCAGGCGCTGGGCCACCGCGCTCGTCGAGATCATCGCATCGCGGGCCAGTGCCGCCGGGGAGATCCGGTAGGGCGCACCGCTCCGCAGCAGCGTCGCGAGCACGTCGAAAGAGGATGCGTCCAGGCCGTACCGCGCAAAGGTCGCGGCCAGGCGGGACTCGACGGCCAGAGCGGTGCGACTCAAGCGGCCGATGACGGCCATCGGGGAGACATCCAGATCGGGCTTCTCGGTGCTCCACTGCTCGAGGATTCGATCGACCTGGTCTGTCATGGTTCCACACTATCAATTGCTAAGCACTTAGCTATAATAGCTAAGTGCTTAGCAATCGATTCCTTCTGTTGGCGACCACCGCCCTGGCTCCCGTTCTTTGGGGAACCACCTATCTGACGACGACGGCGTTGCTGCCCGCGGATCGGCCGCTGCTCGCGGCATTCCTGCGCGCGCTCCCCGCAGGGCTGCTGCTCCTGGTGCTCTGCCGCCGATTGCCGCGCGGCGAATGGTGGTGGAAGTCCTGGGTGCTCGGCGTGCTCAACATCGGGGCGTTCTTCGCGCTGCTCTTCATCGCGGCCTACCGGCTCCCTGGCGGAGTGGCCGCCATCGTCGGAGGCCTGCAGCCGCTCGTGGTCGCATTGCTCGCCAGTCGCGTGCTGCACGAGAGGATGACCGGACGCGTTCTGGCGAGCGGCGCGACCGGTGCCTTCGGCGTCAGCCTCATCGTGCTCCAATCGCAGGCGAGGCTTGACGCCATCGGGATCCTGGCCGCTGTCGGCGGCACGGTCTGCATGGCCTCGGGCATCGTGCTCTCCAAGAAGTGGGGGCAGCCGGCGCCGCTGCTGGCGACGACTTCGTGGCAGCTCATCGCGGGCGGGCTCAGCCTGCTGCCCGTTTTGCTCCTGCTCGAAGGCCTTCCGACCACGCCGTTGACCGTGGCCAACCTCGCCGGCTACGCGTACCTCGCTGTGGCCGGCACGGCATTTGCCTACGTCGCCTGGTTCCACGGCATTGCGCGCCTGCCCGCGAGCACCATCGCATTCCTCGGCCTGCTGAGCCCCGTCGTGGCCATCGTGCTCGGCTGGGCGATCGCCGGAGAGCACCTTGCCCCGATTCAGATCGCGGGAATCGTCATCGTGCTCGGCTCGATCGCGGCCGTCATCGTCGCCAGGACCCCGAAACGCGGTGTCTCCCTGCATCGACCCAGGTTTGCCCGTGGCCGCGCCCGAAACGGGTGACCGCTACGGTAACCGGCGTAGCGACTGCCGATATTGGGGGCGCACATGGGATGACCCCGGGGCGGGCATCCGTTTAGTCAGTCTTTGGGCGCTTTGAGGTAGCGGCGGATGGCGAGCACGACCACCCAGGCGAGCCCGAGGAGCACGATGCCGCTGCCGATGTAGCCGAACGTGGCGTTCACGCCGGTGGATTCGAGGGGAAGCAGCGCGTGCAGGTCAGTGAAACTCATTGCTTAAGCCAACCACAGTGTGGCGTGCGTGGGGTACGAAAAAGCGCCCCCGTTCCGAAATAACGAGGGCGCCTGATCAAGCGGATGCCGCTACTCGCGGGTGAGCACGAAGATGCGCAGCATTTCGACGTAGAGCCAGACGACGGTCATGATGATGCCGAACGCGCCGGTCCAGCCGTATTTGCGCGGCAGGCGGTTGTTGACGCCCTTCTGGATGAAGTCGAAGTCGAGCACGAGCGAGTACGCGGCCAGGAGCACAGCGAGCAGGCCGATGAGGATGCCGAGCTTGATGTCGAAGCCGAGAATGCTGATGCTCTGGCTGCGCATGCCGAAGGCCTGATCGCTGCCGCCAAAAATCATCATTCCCACGTTGATGAGCGAGAACGCGGCGTAGCCGATCATGGCGACCAGGAAGATCTTGGTGGCTTTCTTCGAGGCGCGGATCTTGCCGCTCTTGAACAGGGCGAGCGTGACACCGACGACTACGAGGGTGGCGAGAACCGCCTGCATCACGACGCCCCCGTAGAGGTCCTCGAAGACGCGCGAGATGCCGCCGACGAACAGGCCCTGGGCCCCGGCGAAGGCGAGAATGAGCGGAGCGGACGGCTCCTTCTTGAAGGTGTTGACCAGACCGAGCACGAAACCGGCGATGGCACCCAGAATGAACAGGAACGGGAGCACCGGGGTAGCAACCCAGGAGATCATTGCCGCGACGAGCAGCAGCGCGAAGCCGAGGCCGGTCTTGGTGATGGTGTCTTCGTAGGTCATGCGTTCGGTGTCCTGCGCACCGGCCGAGGGCCGGTTGTACATCGACTGCAGATCGTTGTCCGAGAGGGCCTGCGACGACGCCACTGCGCCGCGAGGGCCGAACGCCTCGTTGCGGGAGAAAGCGGGGTTGGAGGATGCCATGTGTTGCTGTACTCACAATCAGCTGGTGGAGTTTGGGTGCGCCTGGTGCGGCACGTACTCCACGGTACCCGAGAGCACATGCGAATGTGCAGGGGATCAGCCGATTTGCAGCATTGCAGGCGGTGGTTCGCACCCATTTCGCTGCGAGCGGATGCCGGCCCCCAGCATCCGTTCTGGCCCCGTTGTTAGCCTGAAACCATGCAACCGATCGTGATTGGCCACCGCGGGGCCAGCGGGCACCGGCCCGAGCACACCCGCAGCGCATTCGACCTCGCCTTCGGCCTCGGCGCCGACGCGGTCGAACCCGACCTCGTCGCCACCCGAGACGGGGTGCTGGTGATCCGCCACGAAAACGAGATCTCCGGCACAACGGATGTCGCCACCCGCGCCGAATTCTCCGCTCGCCGCACCGAGAAACACATCGACGGAACGCTCGTCACCGGCTGGTTCACCGAGGACTTCACCTGGGACGAACTGCGCACTCTGCGGGCCAGGGAACGACTGCCCGCCCTGCGGCAGGGCAACACCACCTTCGACGACCAACAGCCGATCCTGCGCCTGCGCGACCTGTTCGACCTGGTCGATGCCGCAGCCGAACACACCGACCGGGTGCTCGGTATCGTGGCCGAAATCAAGCACAGCAACTACTTCGCGAGCCTCGACCTGCCACTGCCCGAGCTGTTCGCTGCCGAGGTCTCCGCCGCAGGCTGGAACACCGACCGGCTCACCGTGGAGAGCTTCGAACCGAGCGTGCTCGCGCAGGTTCGGGCCCAGGGCGTGCGTGGCAAACGCATCTTTCTGCTCGAAGACCAGGGGCACCCGGCCGACCAACTCGCCGAGTACGGGGCCGGTGCGCTCAGCTACGCCGAGCACCTCACCGCTGGCGGGCTCTCGAGCCTGGCGGCGGGCCGCTCGGCCGGCGGCTCCCGCAGCAGCATGGGCTCGAGCACGGCCACGAGTGACATCGGGGTGGACGGCATCAGCGTTCCCAAGTCGCTCATCCTCAAAACGGATGACGCGGGTGACGTGATCGGGGCATCCGCTCTGGTCGATGATGCGCACGCCGCCGGACTGGAGGTCTACTGCTGGACTTTGCGCCCGGAGAACAAGTTTCTGGAGACAACCTTTCAGAGCGGCACCCGAAAGGCTGATTTCGGCCACTGGCAGTCCGAGTTTCGCCTGATTTTCGACTCGGGCGTCGACGGGGTGTTCGCCGACCACCCCGATCTGGCCGTGCACGTGCGCGACGAGCGGCGCTGACCCGTGGGCGTCATCCCGGCCTCGTGTCAGGGGCCTCGCCTACACTGGAAACCGACATGACCACACCTCTGAACGCGGAATCCGCACCCGTCACCACCGGCCGCTCGGCCACGCCGATCATTCTCGATTCCAATGGGTATGCAGGCCCGGGCGGTACGCAGCAGAGTCCCTTGCTTGACGGGCTCAACCCGCAGCAGAAAGAGGCCGTGGAATACCGCGGCCAGGCCTTGCTCATCATCGCTGGCGCCGGGTCGGGCAAGACCAGCGTGCTCACCCGTCGCGTCGCGAGCCTGCTCGAAACCCGCGATGCCTGGCCGAGCCAGATTCTCGCGATTACCTTTACCAATAAGGCCGCCGCCGAGATGCGCGAGCGGGTGCACGCCATCCTCGGGCAGGGCTCAGACGGCATGTGGATCAGCACCTTCCACTCCTCCTGCGTGCGCATCCTGCGCCGCGAAGCCGAAAAGATCGGCCTGTCCAGCACGTTCAGCATCTACGACTCGGCCGACACCAAGGTCACGCTCAAACGCATCATCAAGGGCCTCGACGCCGATACCTACGGATTCACGCCGGGGTCAGCGGGCGCCAAGATCTCCAAGCTCAAGAACGAGCTCGCCGATGCCGATTCCTATGCGCGCAACGCCAACATGAGTGACCCGCAGGAGGTCATGTTCGTCGAGATTTTTCGGCAGTACCAGGCCCGACTGCGCGCAGCGAGCGCGCTCGACTTCGACGACCTCATCGGCGAGACGGTCTACCTGTTCCGTGCTTTTCCCAAGGTCGCCGCGCTCTACCGGCGCCGTTTTCGGCACCTGCTGGTCGACGAATACCAGGACACCAACCACGCCCAGTACGCCCTCGTGCACGAGCTCACCCGACCGGTCACGCCCGAGCTCGCCCAGGAGATGGAAGACGACGGCGTGCACGTGCGCAACCTGCGCGACGCGTCCGGCGCCATCCCCGGGGCGTCACTCACCGTGGTCGGCGATTCCGACCAATCGATCTACGCCTTCCGTGGCGCCGACACCCGCAACATCAGCGGGTTCGAGCGGGACTACCCGGGCGCTAGGGTGATTCTGCTCGAGCAGAACTACCGGTCGACCCAGAATATTCTCTCGGCGGCGAACGCCGTGATCGGCCACAACTTCGACCGTACAGACAAGAAATTGTGGAGCGCCGGCGGCGACGGCGAGAAGATCGTCGGCTTCACCGCCTACTCCGGGCACGACGAAGCCCAGTTCGTCTCCGACGAAATCCAGGTGCTGCACGCGGCCGGCATGGCCTACCGAGACATGGCCGTGTTCTACCGCACCAACGCCCAGACCCGAGCGCTCGAAGAAATCCTGGTGCGCTCCGCGACCCCCTACCGGGTGGTCGGCGGCACCAAGTTCTACGAGCGGGCCGAGATCAAGGACGCCCTGGCCTACCTCATCGCCGTCGCCAACCCGGTCGACGAACTCGCCCTGCGCCGCATCCTCAACACCCCGAAGCGCGGCATCGGCCCGGCCACCGAAACCGGTCTGTCGAGCTTCGCCGACGACAACGAACTCACCTTTCGGCAGGCCATGCGCAATTCCGCCGCGCTCGGCCTCGGCCCCAAGGTGACCGGCGCCATCCTCAAACTTGCCGAACTGCTCGATGCCGCCGCGCTCATGCTGGTACCGACCTCGGTCACCGACGACGGCGTGCCGGTCGGCGGTGCCAACGTCTCCGAAGTGCTCGAATTTCTGTTGAACGGCAGCGGGCTGCTCGCCGGCTTACGAAACAGTCGCGATCCGCAAGACGAGGTGCGCGCCGAGAACATCGAAGAGCTCGTGGCCCAGACCAAGGACTTCAACAAGGAGAACCCCGACGGCGGTCTCGTCGACTTTCTCACCCAGGTGTCACTCGTGGCCGCCGCCGACGACCTCGACGATGCCTCGGGAACCGTATCCCTGATGACCCTGCACACCGCGAAGGGCCTCGAATACGAGGCAGTGTTCCTCACCGGAGTGGAAGAGGGGCTGCTTCCGCACCAGATGTCGGCGAACGAGCCCGGCGGCCCGGCCGAGGAACGGCGCCTGTTCTACGTGGGCATCACCCGCGCCCGCAAACGGCTTTACCTCTCCCTCGCCATGACCCGCGCTCAGTTCGGCGACATCAACGTGGCCATGCCGAGTCGATACCTACAGGAGATTCCGGCCGACCTGATCGACTGGAAGCAGTCGCCGGGCATGGCCAATTCCCGTGGTGGCACCCAGCCGCGAGCCCTCAATGCGCGACGCGACGGTGGCTTCGGTGGGTTCGGTAATTCACTGGGCACCGGCTCGAACGATGGTTACGGCGGGCGCAGCAGCTACGGCACCAGCAAACAACCGGTCGGGCTGCCGCCCGGCAAGCCGAAGACGGAGTGGGCGAACAAGATCACCGGAACGGTGCGCGACAACGGTGGCCTCGAGCTTCAGGCGGGTGACCGCATTCGCCACCACGACTTCGGCGAGGGCCGGGTCAACCAGGTCACCGGCGAAGGTACCAAGCGCATCGCGCACGTGCAGTTCGACACTGCGGGCGCCAAAAAGCTGTTGATCAAGATCGCCCCGATCGAAAAGATCTAGCGAGCACCCCGTTCAACCCGCGCCAGGGCCGGAACCGGGCCAGCCCGAATCCCTGCGCCAGCCCGAATCCTTGAGGCAGTGGGCGCTCAACCTGCGCTCCTTCCAGTTCGAGGTCGCTCGACTGGGCAGCGTCTTCGCCCTGGTGATCGTGCTGCTCGCGCGGGCGCGGGTCCGGCTGAAAAACAGGCATTGACGACACACAGACTGTTCACAGGTTATCGATAGCTGTTCGATGGCCCCCCGGTCGATGCTCTACTCATGAGCCTCGACACGCGCACCAACCGAACCGGCCAGGCGCCCACACGCCGCACCCGTACGGCGTTGCAGCACCCCGCGTACCAGAAGCGGATGCGCCTCGCCGACAGCCTGCAGATTCTCTGCGTGGCGTCGGTCGCCATCGTCATCGCCATCTTTCTCGCCGACGGGGGAGCAGCCAAGTTCTCCGCTCCGGCCGACGCTTTCACCTCGCTCGGAATCGTCGCCGGACTGGTCGGAACCGACCTGCTGCTCGTGATGCTCGTGCTGGCCGCGCGGCTGCCCCCGATCGACCGCGCTTTCGGACACGACCAGGCCATGGCCGTGCACCAGTCGCTCGGCAAGC
Source organism: Cryobacterium sp. TMT1-66-1 (assembly GCF_004403435.1). NCBI lineage: Bacteria > Bacillati > Actinomycetota > Actinomycetes > Micrococcales > Microbacteriaceae > Cryobacterium > Cryobacterium sp. TMT1-66-1. The sequence continues at coordinate 197,868 of NZ_SOGP01000011.1, read as the reverse complement.
CCGCCCTCTATCTCATCCTCGGCCACGCGGCGCTGCTCATCACCGGCTATGCCCTCGCCGAAAACGTGAACGTGTTCGTCGAGGTCTGGAACATGTTCACGACCCTGCCCGACATGCCGCTCGCCTTCCTCGGCCTCGCGCTCATGCTCGGTGTCGTGATCACCTCGCTCGTGGTCGTGCGCCGTAAGTTTCGCTACGAGGCCTGGCACGCCGTACACCTGCTCGCCTACCTCTCGGTGCTGGTCGCCATCCCGCACCAGCTGAGCGTCGGCAACCTGCTCAGCGAGGGGGCCATTGCCCGCTATTACTGGCTCGCCCTCTACGTGGCGGTCGCCGGCTCCATCATCGTGTTTCGCTTTCTGCTTCCGGTCTCCCGGTCATTGCGTCATCAGCTGATCGTCGACCGCATCGACGCCGTCGCTCCGGGCGTGGTCTCCATCACACTGACCGGCCGGCAGCTGGACAAACTCCGGGCGACCTCCGGGCAGTTCTTCGTCTGGCGGTTCTGGTCCCACGGACTCTGGTGGCAGGCGCACCCCTTCTCCCTGTCGTCAGCGCCGAGCGAGCGCGGACTGCGCATCACGGTGCGCGGTCTCGGCGATGCCTCGCAGCAGCTTCCCCAGCTGAAGCGCGGCACCCGAGTGAGCTTCGAAGGCCCGTACGGGCTCTTCACCGAGAACGCTCGCACGTCGCCCCGCGTCGTCTTGATCGCCGCCGGCATCGGCGTCGCCCCCATCCGCTCGCTGCTGGAAACGGTATCGTTCGCGCCGGGCAACGCCACCGTGCTGCTGCGCTCGCACAGCCTCGGCGATACTTACCTGGTCGACGAGCTGACCGACCTGTGCCGGGTGCGCGGCGCTGAACTGCGCATCATCGCCGGCAAACGTCCCAAGGGCGTGAGCACCTGGCTGCCAGCGGATGCCGCCCGCGCCGGCATCACCCTGCGCAAGATCGTGCCCGAACTGCTCCACTGCGATATCTACATCTGCGGTCCCCGCCCGTGGACCGACGCCGTTGTGCGAGACGCCCGCGCCGGCGGGGTCCCCAAGAAGCAGATCCACTACGAAAGGTTTGACTGGTGAGAGCACGTGCCGTAGCACTGGCCGCACTGGCCTCCGTCTCGATCGTCGGCATCGGCTGGCAGCTCGGCTCGCAGGCTATCGACGCCTCGCAGAGCCTGACCGCAGCCACCGGTACCGGCGCAGCTGCCGCCGCCGCCTCGGCCGCAACGGATGCCGCCGCCCAGGCCGCGGCGACCGCGAAAGCGGCCGCCGACGCTGCGGCCACCGCCCAAGCCCAGGCCGATGCCGCCAACACCGCTGCCTCGACGAAGGCAGCAACGGATGCGGCGGCAGCAGCAACAGCCGCGGCCGACGCAGCTGCCAACGCGGCCGCGGCTGCAGCCACCGCGGCGACCGCATCGTCGCAATCGGGAACCTTCACCGGCTCGGTCGTCGCCACCCAGTTCGGCAACATGCAGGTGTCCGTGACGATCGCCAACGGGGCGATCACCGAGGTCACTCCGCTGCAGCTGACCAACCGTGGCGGCCGATCGGTTGCCATCAGCAACCAGGCCGCGCCGATCTTGCGCTCCGAGGTGCTCGCGGCCCAATCCGCGAGCGTGCAAAACGTGAGTGGCGCCACCTATACGACCCAGGGCTACCTGCGGTCGCTGCAGTCGGCCCTCGATACGGCCGGGTTCTAGGTGCCTGCCGTGCGCCGCGACTCTGAGCGGATGCCCGCGCTCACCTTTGCAACGATGGGCACCGTCGTCAGTTTGCGACTCGGCGATTTCGCTGCCGATACCGCTGCCGGTGACCTGGTCGAGACAGTGTTTCGGCGCTGGGATCAGCAATTCAGCCTCTACCGAGACGACTCGGAGCTGTCTCGGGTCGCGCGCGGGGACATCCGTTTGACCGACGCGAGTGAGACCCTGCGCAACTGTTACGCCCTCGCGCTGGACTGGCGGGATCGCACCCGGGGCGTATTCACTCCGCATCGTGCGGATGGCGTGATCGACCTGTCCGGGGTGGTCAAGGCGCTCGCCATCGCCGAAGCCGGGGCGGCCCTGATCGCGAGCGGCTTCGCCGACTGGTCGATCAACGCCGGCGGTGACGTGCTGGTCAGTGGTCAGCCGGGCGAACGATTTGAGGCGTGGGAGTCCGCCGACAGTGCGATGCCGACCGGGCATCGAGTGGCGGCGCCGGCCGCGGCGACCGAGCACCTCGAATGGGTCGTGGCGATCGTCAATCCATTCGATCGGGGTGACGTGATTGCGAGCGTGCCGCTGCGGCATCCGCTTCGAGCCGTGGCCACCTCGGGCAGCGCGGAACGCGGCGAGCACATCTGGACGGCGTTGAACGGTGAGCCGTCGCCGTTTCGCCAGGTGAGCGTTTTTGCCGCCGATATCGTCACGGCCGACGTGCTCGCGACGGCGATCGTGGCTGGCGGCGAGGCGACGTTGAACGAAATGACCGAGCGCTTTCCCATCGATGTTCTCGCCGTGTTGCGTGACGGCCAGTTGCTCGCGACGCCGGGGCTGCGCCGGGCCGAATAGGTCATTTCAGACTGCCCGGACAGTTTGTACCTGGCGCTTGATCGACCGCAGCTTCGACCTCGATCTGGATCCAGACGCCTACGCCGATCTCGACTTCGACAACGACGACCGGTACTGATCAGCTGACCGGTCGTGCTTGGTCAGTCGTGATCGAGCAGGCGGTGGTCGGGGTCGAGGGTGCCGAGCAGTCGACCGCAGATCTCGCTGAGCTGGCCGACCTGGCGGGCGGTGAGCGGGTCGAACACCACGGTGCGCACCTCATCGACGTGGCCGGGAGCGCTGGCGACGACCTTCTGCCAGCCCGTTTCGGTGAGGCGGGCCAGGGAGGCGCGGGCATCCGCTTGCGAGGCACAGCGGGTGAGGTAGCCCTGCGTTTCCAGGCGGGTGAGCACGTGTGAGAGCCGGGAGAGTGAGGCGTTGGTGCGTGAGGCGAGTTCACTGAGCGGCAACGAGTGTTCGTCGTTCTCGGAGATCATGGCGAGCACGTAGTACTCGAAGTGGCTGAGGCCGGCGTCACGTTTCAGCTCGGACTCCAGGCGGGCCGGGAGCAGCATCGTGACCGCCATCAGGCGCAGCCAGGCGATGCGCTCGTCCTCGGTGAGCCAGCGCGGCTCCGGGGTGCGTTGGGGCGGGGAAGTCATAACAGACAATCTACCAGTTGACTTGACGTTTCAACTAAAAAGCCCTAGGTTTTAGTTGTTGCTTCAAGTAAGTAACGATCCACATCGTGAACACGACCAACAGGCCTCACCCCCCCAATAGAAAGAGAATTCCCATGACTGACATCGTTATCATCGGCAGCGGCAACATGGCTCGCGGCATCGGAACCCGTGCAGTGGCGGCCGGCCGCAGCGTGCAGATTCTCGGACAGGACCTGGCCAAGGCGGCGGCGCTCGCTGCCGAACTCGGGGCATTCGTGACCAGCGGCCCGGTCGACTTCGCTGCTGTCGACGGCGACATCGTCGTGCTCGCCGTTCCCTACGATGCGGCCCGCGCCCTTGTGACCGGCTATGGGGCCGCACTCGCCGGCAAGACCGTGATCGACATCACCAACCCGGTCGACTTCACGACCTTCGACTCCCTCACCGTCGCCCCCGGCACCTCAGCGGCCGAAGAACTCGCCAAGCTCGCCGCCGACGGCGTCAACATCGTCAAGGCCTTCAACACGACCTTCGCCGGCACGCTCGTCACCGGGTCGGTCTCCGGCCAGCCGCTCGACGTGTTCGTCGCGAGTGACTCCGACTCGGCCAAAGCCGCCGTCGAGTCGTTCGTCACCGACGCCGGACTCAACCCCATCGATGTCGGCCCGCTGCGTCGCGCCCGCGAGCTCGAGGGCTTCCAGCTGCTCATCATGACCCTGCAGGTCAACCCGGCACACGCCTCGTACAACTGGAACACCGGCCTCAAGGTGCTCGCCTAGGCGCAGATCCGGCTGGGCGCCGCCCGCCCGCCCAGGAGGCGGCGTGCAACACCCTAGGCTCGCAGCATGACCCTGACCGACGAACGGATGCGTCGGCCAGCGACGCTCGCCCGCAGTCTGCTCGTGGCGGTCGGCGCCGGGATCGCGACCGGGCTGCTGGCCCGCGCGCTGTATGCAGTGCTGCCGGAGCCGTGGACCACGCTCGCCAACACCAGCGCGCTGTGGGGCCTGCTTCCGTTCACCGTTGCAGCGCTGACCCGAACCCGCGGGTCGCGCGCGATCCTGCTTGGCGTGACCGCGCTGGCGGCGATGGTCGCAACCTGGGCCGTGCTCGGCCCGGAGTCGCAGCCACCCCGCGTGCTCGTGCTGTGGGGGATCGTCGCCATCGGCGCCGGCGCGCTGTGTGGGCTGGCGGGTGACCTGGCCGGTCGACGGCATCCGATCGCGCACCGATTGGGTTTGGCCGTGATGAGCGGGCTCGTCCTCGGCGAGGCGTTCTACGGCGCGCTGCTGATCGGCGGCCCGCAGTGGTGGGGCGAGGGCGCCCTGGGCCTGCTCCTGGCTCTCGGCGGAGGTCGCCGCTGGCCAGACCGGGCAGTGGCGCTCGCGCTGGCCGCTCTGATGGCGGCCAGCCTGTTCGGCGTCTACCTGCTCTTTGACGCAATCGCCGCCGGCTAGAACCGTTGCGGCCGACAGACTAGGCGGGGGTCGGCATCCGCTGGCGAGAGGCGCGCTGCACGAGCGCGGCGATGGCCCGCCAGCCGAGCAGGAACACGCCGAGCACAATAGTCGTGACGATCGCGAAACTGAGCTGCACGCCCTGGCCGCTGGCCAGGCGCAGCAGCAGGCCGCCGGCCACGGTGGCGATCCAGATGCCGATGCCGGTCCAGACGATCGTGCGTGGGTGACGCCAGGCACGCAGCACCAGCCAGCCGATGATCAGACCGCCGAGGAACGGCCAGTAGGTCACGCCGATGCCGGCCAGGCTTTCGCCGTGGCTGAGACGGCCGATCGCGGCGAAGGCCAGAACGAGGACCGCGTCGAGCACGCCAGCGGTGCGGATTGATGATCGAGGAATGGGGCCAGCCCCGATGTGCAGTGATGCCATATTTTCAGCCTATCCACGCGATGAGGGCGTAACCCGGAGTTGCCTGTGAGCCATCGTCTTAGATGCCGCCGCCGATCAGCGCACCGATGACATAGGTCACCGCGAGGGCGAGAATGCCGCCGATGACGATGCGGGCGATGGCGCGCGGCTTGGGGCTGTTGCCGAGGTGGGCGCTGAGCCAGCCGGTAATGACGAGGGCCACCAGCACAGCAAAGAAAGTGGCTCCGATGCGCCACTCGGCCGGTGGCAGCAGCACGGCGAGCAGGGGCAGTGCAGCGCCGACGGTGAATGCGATAGCGGATGCGTACGCCGCGTGCCAGGGATTCGACACATCCTGCTCGGTGATGTGCAGCTCGACTTCGAGGTGCGCGGCGAGGGCGTCATGCTTGGTGAGCTCGATTGCCACCTGTTGGGCGGTCTGGCTGGAGAGCCCCTTGGCCTCGTAGAATCCGGCCAGTTCGGCGAGTTCCTCGTCGGGCTCGTTCTCGAGTTCCCAGGTTTCTTTGGCGATGAGGGCGCGTTCGGAGTCGCGCTGGCTGCTCACCGACACATACTCGCCGAGGGCCATCGAAATCGCGCCGGCGAGCAGGCTCGCGACACCGGCGATGAGAATCACATTGGAATCGGTGGTCGCGGCGGCGACTCCGACGACGAGGGCGGCGACGGAGACGATGCCGTCGTTCGCGCCCAGAACACCGGCGCGCAGCCAGTTCAGCCGGGAGGCGAGCCCGGCGGCGTGCGGTTCCACCGCTTGAGCAAGATCAGTCATAGCACTAGATAAGCACTCGGTGGCGGCGTCGTCCAGCAAGGTGTGGCTAGCCTTCGCGCTGGCATTTTGTGGCGGCCCAGCGCCGTTTCGGGCGCCTATGGTGTGCGCCGTGACGTTCAATTCACGCGATAGAGTTTTCGAGGGCCAGTATGTCTTGATGTCGAGCTAATTTACGGCCGGACTGCTGTTACCAACAACCTCATATATCTTCACCGGCGGTGTGATCGCCAAGACGCGGATTGGAAGAGCAGCGTGGATCTTTACGAGTACCAAGCGAGAGACCTCTTTGAGGAATATGGTGTGCCGGTTCTGCCGGGCATCATCGCGGACACCCCCGCCGAAGTACGTGCAGCGGCCGAGAAGCTCGGTGGCGTTGTCGTCGTCAAGGCACAGGTCAAGGTTGGCGGCCGCGGCAAGGCCGGCGGCGTCAAGGTAGCTAAGACTCCGGATGACGCCGAGGCCGCCGGTCGCGACATTTTGGGCCTGGACATCAAGGGCCACACCGTTCACCGCGTCATGGTGGCCGGCGGCGCCCGCATCAAGGCGGAGTTCTACTTCTCCGTGCTGCTGGACCGGTCCAACCGGTCCTACCTGTCGCTCGCCAGCTACGAGGGTGGCGTGGAGATCGAAGTTCTCGCTGTCGAGAAGCCCGAAGCGCTCGCCTACACGGCCGTCGACCCGATGGTCGGCATCGACCTCGCCGTTGCGAAGCAGATCGCGATCGACGCCAAGTTCCCGGCCGACCTCGTCGACAAGGTCGCTCCGGTCTTCGTCAAGCTGTACAACGTATTCAAGGGTGAAGACGCGACCCTGGTCGAGGTCAACCCGCTCGTCCTCACCGAAGAGGGCGACATCATCGCGCTCGACGGCAAGGTCACGATCGACGAGAACGCCGACTTCCGTCACCCCAAGCATGCCCTCCTCGAGGATGCCGCTGCGGCTGACCCGCTCGAAGCCAAGGCCAAGGCTGCCGGCCTCAACTATGTGAAGCTCGACGGTGAAGTCGGCATCATCGGCAACGGCGCTGGACTGGTCATGAGTACCCTCGACGTCGTCGCATACGCCGGCGAGAACTTCGGCAGCGTCAAGCCGGCCAACTTCCTCGACATCGGGGGCGGAGCATCCGCTGAGGTCATGGCCGCCGGCCTCGACGTCATTCTCGGTGATCCGCAGGTCAAGAGCGTGTTCGTCAACGTCTTCGGCGGTATCACAGCGTGTGACGCCGTCGCCAAGGGCATCGTGGGCGCGCTCGCCGAGCTCGGTTCGAGCGCCAACAAGCCGCTCGTGGTGCGCCTCGACGGCAACAACGTCGAGGAGGGTCGTCGCATCCTCTCCGAGGCGAACCACCCGCTCGTAACACTGGCCGCCACCATGGACGAGGGCGCCGCCAAGGCCGCCGAACTCGCCCACGCAGCGAAGTAAGGGACAACTCAGAATGTCAATCTTCCTCAACAAGGACTCCAAGGTCATCGTTCAGGGCATCACCGGAGGTGAGGGCTCCAAGCACACCGCCCTCATGCTCAAGGCCGGTACCCATGTCGTCGGTGGCGTCAACGCTCGCAAGGCCGGCAGCGTTGTCGTGCACGGCGACGTTGAACTCCCCGTCTTCGGCACCGTCAAAGAAGCCATCGAGAAGACCGGCGCCGACGTCTCCATCGTCTTCGTACCGCCGGTGTTCACCAAGGACGCCGTCATCGAAGCGATCGACGCCGAGATTCCGCTGCTCGTCATCATCACCGAGGGTGTTCCGGTGCAGGACTCGGCCGAGTTCTGGGCCTACGCCATCAAAAAGGGCAACAAGACCCGCATCATCGGCCCGAACTGCCCCGGCATCATCACGCCCGGTGAGGCACTCGTCGGCATCACGCCGGCGAACATCACCGTCAAGGGCCCGGTCGGACTCGTCTCCAAGTCGGGAACGCTGACCTACCAGATGATGTACGAACTGCGCGACCTGGGCTTCTCCACCGCGATCGGCATCGGTGGCGACCCCATCATCGGCACCACGCACATCGATGCGCTCGAAGCCTTCGAGAACGACCCGGAGACCAAGGCGATCGTCATGATCGGTGAAATCGGCGGCGACGCTGAAGAGAAGGCCGCCGAGTACATCAAGGCGCACGTCACGAAGCCGGTCATCGGCTACGTGGCCGGTTTCACCGCCCCCGAGGGTAAGACCATGGGCCACGCCGGCGCCATCGTCTCCGACGGAGCCGGAACCGCCCAGGGCAAGAAGGAGGCCCTCGAGGCCGCCGGAGTCAAGGTCGGCAAGACGCCGAGCGAGGCTGCCACCCTGCTGCGCGAGGCACTCGCCGCACTGTAGATCGCTTCAATGAGGGGCTCGCCGGAACGTCGGCGGGCCCCTCTTCCGCGCGTGGCGTTCCAATCTGCGGATATTTCAGCGGAGGCCCGAGGCGGGCCGCGCGACGACGCGGCGGTTCGCGCGCGCCCGAGCCGCGACGGCAGAATATCCGCAGTTATGAACGGAGGCCGGGGTAGAAGCTCAGCGTGGGCGCGTGCTGGTGAGCATTGTCGGCCCGGCGATATAGGCTCGCAACGGATGAACCGCATAACGACCGCCCTGCTCGCCGCTCTCGAGGCTCTACTTGTTGTCGCCATTGGTATCGGCATTGCCATGGTGCCGCTCACCGTACTCTGGGCCGCCCATTTCGGCTTGTCGGTGGAATGGTTCGTGTTCTGGCGGGCGGCCGCCGATATCTGGCTGCTCGGCAACGGCGTCGACCTCACGGTGCAACTCGGCCCCGACGTCGCCGCAGCCCTCGGCCTGGCCGGCGCCGACACTCCCTTCCTCATCTCGGTCGTGCCGCTCGGTTTCGCCATCCTGAGCGTGCTCATGGGCGTGCACACCGGCCGTCGCGCGGCCGAAACCCCGCACCGCTGGACCGGCGTCGGCGTGGCCGTCGGCACGTATGCCATTCTGGCCGCGCTCGTGACCCTGTCCGCCGTGTCGAAAACGGTGGCACCCAACCAACTGCAGGGGCTGCTGCTGCCGACGCTCGTCTACGCTGCCGGAGTTCTGGTGGGGGCCGAACTGGGGCGGCGCAAGGCTGCGGGGGCCGTGGAGGGTCTGGACCGTGTGAGTCGCGGCATCCGCTCGTGGTACCAGCGCATGCCGCACACCACTCGCACCGTCATCGAGGGCGCCCTGCGCGGCGGAACCGCCGCCGCCGCCGGCGTTCTCATCGTTTCGGCCGTGGCCGTGACCGCGCTCATCGCCCTCAACTACGCCACCATCATCGGGCTCTACGAGGCGGTTCAGGCCGGCGTTTTCGGTGGCGCCACCATCACCCTGGCGCAGCTCGCGCTCATTCCCAACCTGGTGATCTGGGCCGCCGCCTGGTTCGTCGGGCCCGGCATCGCGCTCGGCGTCGGTACCACCGTCTCGCCGATCGGCACCGTGGTTGGCACCCTGCCCGGTCTGCCGCTGTTCGGTGCGCTGCCGCAGGGTACTCCGGCCTACGGCTTTCTCGGGCTGCTCGTGCCCGTGCTCCTGGGCTTTATCCTCGCCGTCGTGACCCGGCAATTCCTTGACCGTCGGGGAGCGCCAGAGCGCACCAGCCTCGAGCACGTGCTCACCGGACTGGGCATGGGCGTCGTCGGCGGGACGCTCCTCGGCTTGCTGGCCTGGTGGTCGGCGGGCGCCATGGGCCCCGGTCGCCTCGCCCTGGTCGGGCCAAATCCGCTGCTGGTCGGCGCCCTCGCGGCAGCCGAAATCGGCGTTGCAGCGGCCCTCGGCATGCTGGCCGGCCGCGTTCGGCTCCCCTCGGTGCGTGCCGCCAAACGGTAAGCTCAAGACCGTGCTGTCTATTGTCGTGTTGATCTCCGGCGGAGGATCGAATCTGCGAGCCCTGCTGGAGGCGTCAGAAGACGCCGAGTTTCCCGCCAGAATCGTGGCGATCGGCGCCGACCGTGACGCCGACGGCCTCGAACTCGGCGTCGAATTCGGCATCCCGGCCTTCTCCGTTCCCTTCTCGTCGTTTCCCGACCGCGCCGCCTGGGGCGACGAACTACTTTCGCAAATTCAGCAGTGGCAGCCCGACCTGGTCGTGCTCAGCGGCATGATGCGCCTGCTGCCGCCGCGCGTGGTCGCCGCGCTGTCGCCGAACCTGATCAACACGCATCCGGCCTACCTCCCCGAATTTCCGGGCGCACACGCGGTGCGTGACGCTCTCGCTGCCGGGGCCGTGCAGACCGGTGCGAGCATCATCGTGGTCGACAACGGTGTCGACGAGGGCCCCATCCTCGTGCAGGAACGCGTCGACGTGCTGCCAGGCGATACCGAAACTTCCCTGCAGAATCGCATCAAGATCGTCGAGCGGCGCCTGCTCATCCAGGCCGTGCTCGACATCGCCAACGGACACATGAACCTCAAGGAGAACTCCAACGCATGAGTGGACACACCAACGCGCCCAGCTCGTACCGTAACCGCGACCAGATCGTAATCGAGCGCGCACTCATCTCCGTGAGCGACAAGTCCGGTCTGGTCGAGCTCGCCGCAGCCCTGAAAGCGGATGGTGTCGAAATCGTCTCCACCGGTTCGACGGCGGCCACCATTCGCGCAGCGGGCTACGACGTAACCGATGTCGCGGAGGTCACCGGCTTTCCGGAGTCCCTCGACGGCCGGGTCAAGACCCTGCACCCCGGCGTGCACGCCGGCATCCTCGCCGACCTGCGGCTCGAAACGCACGAAGCTCAGCTCACAGAGCTCGGCATCAAGGCGTTCCAGCTCGTCGTCGTCAACCTGTACCCCTTCGTCGAGACCGCCCTGAGCGGCGCAGAGCCGGCCGATGTGATCGAGCAGGTCGACATCGGTGGGCCGGCATTGGTGCGGGCATCCGCTAAAAACCACGCGAACGTGGCCATCGTTGTCGACCCGGCCAACTACGGCGAGATCATCGCCGCCGTGGCGGATGGTGGCTCGACCCTCAAACTGCGCCAGAAGCTCGCCTCGCTCGCCTTCGAGCACACCGCCGACTACGACCTCAGCGTCTCGGCGTGGTTCACCGAGAACGTCTACGACCAGTGGCAGGACGACACCGAGGCGCTGGGCGAAGACGTCACGTTCTCCACCATCGACGACGACGACGAAGAGGAATCCACCTTTCCCGCCGGCCTCGGTATCGAGGTCACCCGCGACGCCATTCTGCGCTACGGCGAGAACTCGCACCAGGCTGCCGCGCTCTACGTGGGCGAAGGCGGCCGGGGCATCGCCCAGGCCAAGCAGCTGCACGGCAAGGAAATGTCCTACAACAATTATGTCGACGCGGATGCCGCGGTGCGCGCCGCCTTCGACTTCAGTGAGCCTGCCGTCGCCATCGTCAAGCACGCCAATCCGTGTGGCATCGCCATTGCCAAGCCCAATGCACCGGATGCCATCGCCTCCGCGCACCTGCGCGCGCACGCCTGCGACCCGATCTCCGCGTTCGGCGGCGTGATCGCCGCGAACCGCGTCGTCACCCTCGGCATGGCCGAAACCATCAGCGAAATCTTCACCGAGGTGCTCGTCGCCCCCGGTTTCGAACCCGCCGCGGTGGAACTGCTCACCAAGAAGAAGAACATCCGCCTGCTCGAACTGCCGGCCGACTACGAGCGTTCCTCGCTCGAACTGCACCAGATTTCCGGCGGCCTGCTCGTGCAGGAGACCGACAGCTTTGAGGGCTTCAGCTCGGCCGGCTGGACTCTCGTGGCCGGCCCCGAAGTGGATGCTGCCACCCGCGCCGACCTGGAATTCGCGTGGAAGTCCTGCCGTTCCGTGAAGTCGAACGCGATTCTGCTGGCGCACGCCGGGGCATCCGTCGGTGTGGGAATGGGCCAGGTCAACCGGGTCGACTCCTGTCACCTCGCTGTGAGCCGGGCCGGCGAACGCGCCGAGGGAACGGTCGCTGCGTCGGACGCGTTTTTCCCTTTCGCTGACGGGCTCGAAGTTCTGCTCGACGCCGGCATCGCGGCGGTCGTGCAGCCCGGTGGATCGGTGCGCGACCCCGAGGTCATCGCCGCGGCCACCGCGGCCGGTGTCTCGATGTACTTCACCGGGGAGCGTCACTTCTTCCACTAGAACAAACGCGAGAAGCACCGCGCGATATTGACTCGGGGGTGCTTTTTGCATGCCTGGGCCGGTTATCCTGTTCGAGGCGGTGCCACACACCGGCTCCGCCGCATTCGGCCCACAAGGCCCGAGACAACGGAGTTTCCATGACCCTCACGCATCCAGCCGCCGCCCTCGACTCCCTCGCGCAGACAACACTGTCCCACGAGAAAGTGCTGATCACGACCGGGGAACGCTCCGGACTGCTGATCACGGTGGCCGTTCATTCCACCCGCCTCGGCCAGGCGCTCGGCGGCGCCCGCCTCTGGCAGTACGCGAGTTGGACCGACGCGGTCGCCGACGCCCTGCGACTCTCCGGCGCCATGACCCTCAAGAACGCGGCCGCCGGTCTGAACCTTGGCGGCGGCAAATCGGTGATCTACCTGCCGCTCGGCACCGTACTCACCGACGCCCAGAAACGCCTGGCCATGCTCGACCTCGGCGACGCCATCGAAAGCCTGAACGGTGCCTACATGACCGCCGAAGACGTGGGCACGAGCGCCGAACTCATGGCCATCGTCGCCGAACGCACGAGCCACGTCTGCGGACTGCCCGCCGCGAGCGGCGGAGTCGGCGAACCAGCCGATGCCACAGCGGCCGGAGTTTACTCGAGCATCGAATCCACCCTGGAGGCCCTGTTCGGCAGCCGCGAGGTGCCGGGCCGCCACCTCGTCATCTCCGGACTCGGCCAGGTCGGCGGACGCCTCGCGCGGGCACTCGCCGCAGCCGGCGCCACCCTCACCGTGACCGACATCAACCCCGACAAGCGTGCCCTAGCCGACGAACTTGGAGCCAGCTGGGTGTCCGTCGCCGACGCCCACCGAGTACACGCCGACCTGTTCGTGCCGTGCGGCCTCGGCGGCGTGCTGAGCGCATCCGTCATCGCGGAGCTGAACGTGCTCGGCGTCTGCGGCGCCGCCAACAACCAGCTTGCGACACCGGCCGGGGCGGCCCAGCTGGATGCGCGAGGCATCCTCTGGGCACCGGATTTCGTCGTCAACGCCGGCGGGGTCGTCTACCTCGCCATGGCGAGCGAACCGAACGCCGACCTCGCGCAGATCACCGCGCGTGTCGCGGGCATCGGCTCCGTGCTCACCCAGATCTTCACGGATGCCCGCGCCAACGAGATCACGACGCTCGCCGCCGCCGAGATGCTCGCCGCGGCGCGGCTGGGCGCCGCCCGGTAGCCCGTTTGCTCGCCCTGGCGCGCCCGCTTCGAGCGCCGAGAGCTACTGGCGTTAGGTAAGCCTGCTGGCGTGCCTGGCAGGTCGGTCGCGCCAGCAGCTCGAGGCCACCGGTGCAGCCTTCGGCCGCGCGACATCGTGGTCTGTGGTCTGTGGTCTGCGGTCTGCGCCCGGGGCACTACTCGCGGAGGTCGGCCGGGATTGTCGGAACGACGCGTGCGGCCGCACGGCGCTCCTTGAGCGTCGTGCGTGCGGCCTTGCCCAGTTCGGTGAGAATGGGGATTCCGGAGAGCAGGATGATGCCGATGATGAAGAACTCGGAATACTTCTCGACGAAGGCGATCTGGCCGAGGAAGAACCCGACCAGGGTGAGTCCGACGCCCCAGGCGAAGGCGCCAATGGCGTTGTAGGTCACGAAGCTGCGGTAGCGCATCTTGCCGACACCGGCGGCAACCGGCACGAAGGCCCGAAAGACCGGCAGAAAACGGGCCAGAATAATGGACTTGCCGCCGTGCTTGGCGAAAAAGGCGTTGGTGCGCTCCACATTCTTCGGGTTGAAGAAGCGGTTCTTCTCCCGCGAGAACACCGCGGGGCCGGCTTTTCGGCCGATGACATAGGCCAGCTGGTCACCGGCGAAGGCGGCAATGAAGACCACCAGGCAGGTCACCCAAATCGGCAGCGGAACAACGCCGGTCGCGGTGAGCAAGCCAACGGTGAACAGCAGGGAATCACCCGGCAGGAATGACAAAACGATGAAACCGGTCTCGATGAACACGACCGCGGCGACGCCCAGAAGCACGAAGGACCCAAACGAGTGGATCAGCCACTCAGAGTCGAGAAAATCGATTCCGAAGAGGGTGGGCAGCATGAAGAATCCTTCCAACGGGCGAGCGCGCGGGGCATGGCCATGCCGAGATGAGGCGCAGAACCCAGACTACGTGACCTCAGGCTGGGAAATGCCGGGTGGCCATTCCGCCCCGCGGATGCTCCCGCCCCAGAAAAACCTTGCGTTCTGCCCCCGTTTCGCCATAGTCTGAAAGGCTGCCTGATCCGGGGGCATCTGACACATATTCTTGAGGCGCCCAGGAGGCAGACATGACAAAGACAGCACCGATCACGCTCGCAGCGATTGCGACCGACGGCGCACACTTTGGCGTCTCCGCTGGGTCCCCCGCCGCCGTGCGTCTCGTCGGCTAGCCGCGACTCACCCCGCAACGACGAGCGATTCGCTCGTTCAGCCCGGCAGCTCGCTGCCTGCGCGTTCTGTACACGCGCACCCATCGCTCGATACCGGGCATCGCCGACCCGCCAGCGCCGTACGGCGCGAGCGTCTCGGGTGGCGACCACTCTGTCTGGTGACCACAAACATCCGCTTCACGCGCACCCCGCACCACAATCAGGACTGGACCATGACCACCACTGCACCACCGGCACCGCCGCCTCCCACCAACGACGCGGCCGTGCGCAGCAACACCTTTCGCAGCCTGCAACGGCTCTACCCCTATGCCAAACCGGCCCTGCCGCGCATCTATCTCGGCATGGTCGCCGCGCTGCTGGCCGGTCTCGTGGCCCTGGCCATCCCGCAGGTGCTGGCCTGGCTGGTCGACGGCCCGCTCCGCAGCGTCGGCTCCGGCGACAGCGCCTCACAGATCTGGCCGGCCGTGTGGATCGTGCTCGCCCTCGGCGTGGTCGAGGCGATCATGATCGCCCTGCGCCGCTGGTTCGTGCTCACACCCGGCACCCACATCGAGGCGCGCATGCGCAACCACCTCTACGCCCGCCTGCAGGACCTTCCGGTGAGCTTCCACGACCGCTGGCCGAGCGGCCAACTGCTCTCGCGCGCCGTGAGCGACTTGAACCTCATCCGCCGCTGGGTGTCGTTCGGGCTCGTGCTGCTCGTCGTCAACTTTCTCACCATCGTCGTCGGCGTCGTCATTTTGCTGTGGATGCACTGGTTGCTCGGCGTGATCTTCGTGGTCTGCTCGATTCCGATCTGGATCTACGGTTACGTCTTCGAGGAGAAATACTCGGTGATCGCCAGGCGCAGCCAGGACCAGTCCGGCGACCTCGCCACCGCGGTCGAAGAATCGGTGCACGGCATTCGCGTGCTCAAGGCCTTCGGTCGTGGCTCGTTCGCGCTCAAGAACTTCGCCTCACAGGCCGAAAGCCTGCGCGGCACCGAGATCGAGAAAGCCCGCGCCATTGCCGGCATCTGGCTCTGGCTGCTGCTGGTTCCCGATGTGGCATTCGCGCTCTGCCTCGTCGCCGGCGTCTGGCTCACCAGCCAGGGCGACCTGAGCGGTGGCGAGCTGCTCGCATTCTTCGCCACGGCGACCGTGCTGCGGTTTCCGGTGGAATCGATCGGTTTTCTGCTGTCGATGACCTTCGACGCGCGCACCGCGACCGACCGGTTTTTCGACATTCTCGACACCCCGAACGACATCACCGACCCGGCCGCTCCGGTCACCCTGAACGCGCCGCTCGGCCGGCTCGCGTTCGACAACGTGCACTTTCGCTACCCGGACTCGCCGGAGCGTTTTCCCGACCTGCTCGACGGCATCGACCTCGTGCTCGAACCGGGGGAGACCATGGCGCTGGTCGGCCTCACCGGCTCGGGCAAGAGCACGCTCACGGCCCTGACCACCCGGCTGTACGACGTGACGGCCGGTTCAGTGACGCTCGACGGTGTCGATGTGCGGGCACTGAGCCGCGAAGAGCTGCGCGGCCACCTCGCGATGGCCTTTGAGGACGCCACGCTGTTCTCCGCCTCCGTTCGCGACAACGTGCTGCTCGGCCGCGCCGATCTGGCCGAAAACAGCCCCGAAGCGGATGCCGCGCTCGCGCAGGCCCTGCAGATCGCCCAGGCCGGGTTCGTGCACGACCTGCCGCTCGGCGTCGACACCCTCGTCGGCGAGGAGGGCATGAGCCTGTCCGGCGGACAACGACAGCGCCTCGCGCTGGCGCGCGCGGTCGCGGCGCGGCCATCCGTTCTGATTTTGGATGACCCCCTCTCGGCGCTCGATGTGAACACCGAATCGCTCGTGGAGAACGCGCTCCGCGAGGTGCTCGTCGACACCACGGCGCTCATCGTGGCGCACCGCCCGTCGACGGTCATGCTCGCCGACCGGGTGGCGCTGCTCGAAGACGGCCGCATCACGGCGGTCGGTACGCACTCCGAACTGCTGCGCACCAGCCCGCACTACACCTTCGTCATCTCCAGTCTGGAAGACGAAGAACGCCGAGAATCAATCCGAGCGGAGGAAGTACTGTGAGCGTCACCGGAGTACAGGGTGAGGAACGCCACGACTTCACCAAGGCTGAAAGCAAGCAGATTCGGGCCCGTTCGCTGCGGCTGCTCGGTTCGCTGCTGCTGCCGGTGCGCGGCAAGGTCGTGCTCGCCATGCTCGTGGTGGTCGTCTCGACCGCCGCGCAGGTGGCCGGCCCGGCCCTGATCGCGTTCGGCATCGACCGCGGATTACCGGCGCTACTGAAGCAGGACTGGATGCCGTTGGCCGCGACCGGCGGGATCTACCTCGTCGCCGGGGTGCTCGGCGCGCTGCTCATCGCCTGGTACACAGTTCTGAGCGCCCGGGTGAGCCAGGCCGTGCTGATCGACCTGCGCAAGCGCGTGTTTGTGCACACCCAGAAGCTGAGCCTCGAATTTCACGAGTCGTACACCTCTGGACGTATCATCTCGCGCCAGACCAGCGACCTCGATGCCATTCGGGAGCTGCTCGACTCGGGTATCAACCAGCTGGTGCAGGGCATCCTCTATATGTTGTTCACCGCGATCGCCCTGGTGCTGCTCGACGGCACGAGCGGCCTCGTGCTGCTCTGTGCGTTGTTGCCGCTGGTCATTCTCACCCGCTGGTTCCAGGTGCGCTCGCAGAGCCTGTTCCGGCAGTCGCGGGTCGCGTCGGCGAGCCTGATCGTGCGCTTCGTCGAAACCATGACCGGCATCCGCGCCGTCAAGGCGTTTCGCACCGAGAAGCACAACGAGACGGTGTTCGGCAAGCTCGTCGAGAGCTACCGGCTGGTCAACGCCCGCGTGATCCAGCTGTTCGGAGTCTTCGACCCCGGATTGGTGCTGATCGGCAACGTCACGGTCGCCGCCGTGCTGCTGGTCGGTGGTTTTCGGGTGGCTGACGGCCAGCTGGCCATCGGCGCACTGCTTGCGACGCTGCTCTACACCCGCCGGTTCTTCGACCCGATGGAGGAGATGGCCATGTTCTACAACTCCTACCAGTCGGCCGCCGCGGCGCTCGAGAAGATCTCGGGCGTGCTCGAGGAACGACCCGGCGTGCCCGACCCGGTCGCCCCCGTGGACTTGTGGGAGGCACGCGGACGCGTGCGCTTTGAGAACGTGCAGTTCGCCTACCAGGCGGATCGCGAGATTCTGCCGCACTTCGACCTCGACATTCCGGCCGGGCAGACCATCGCCCTGGTCGGGTCGACCGGCGCCGGCAAGTCCACCCTCGCCAAGCTCATGAGCCGGTTCTACGACCCGACGGATGGTCGGGTGCGGCTCGACGACGTCGACCTGCGCGACCTGCACCCCAAGGATCTGCGCCGGGCGATCGTCATGGTCACCCAGGAGGCGTACCTGTTCAGTGGTTCGGTCGCCGAGAACATCGCGATCGGCAAACCGGATGCCTCGGCGCAGGAGATACGCGCCGCCGCGGCTGCCATCGGTGCTCACGACTTCATCGAGAGCCTGCCGAACGGGTATGACACCGACGTGAACAAGCGCGGCGGGAGGGTGTCGGCCGGTCAGCGCCAGCTGATCTCGTTTGCGCGCGCTTTCCTTGCTAACCCGGCGGTGCTCATTCTCGATGAGGCGACGTCGTCGCTCGACATTCCGAGTGAACGGCTGGTGCAGGAGGCGCTGCAGACGTTGCTGGCCGATCGCACTGCCGTGATCATCGCGCACCGCCTGTCGACGGTTGCGATCGCCGACCGGGTGCTCGTGATGGAACACGGGCGCATCGTGGAGGACGGCACCCCGAACGACCTCATCTCGGGAACCGGCCGCTTCGCGACCATGCACGCCGCCTGGCGCGACTCCCTGGTGTAGAGCGGGCGAGGCCGCCGACACTAATCGAGCAGGGGACCACGGCGCTCGGTGGCGTCTGGACCGAGGGGCTCCGGGCGGCCTGGGGTGCCTGGGGTGCCCGGGGTGAGCGTGGCGGGCACAGGCTCCTTGAGCTCGACAAAGATGGTGTGCGTGGCCGTATCGCCGATGTTGGACCCGGAATGCTCTTGGGCGGGAAGCCAGCGAGCGACGCCCTCCGGCAGGTCGACGTCGACGGAACGGCCGCCGCTTGACAGACGCCGCTGGAAGGCGGTCAGGGTGAACATGACACTGTCGGGGTGCCGATGCGGCACGGTTTCGTCGCCGGGCCGGTCGAGGTACTCGAGCACCCGCACCCGCTCGTTCTCGAAAATCACCCGGTAGAACTGGGGGTTGGTGACGACCGGATCGCTCTGCATGCCAGCATGGTAGCACCCCGCCCACCTCCCCACCGTGGGCGCGATCAGGGGCCAGGCCCGGACCGATCATCATGCTCATTCTGGGCACCGTGCTGGGTCTGGTCGGCGCCGGCATGCTCTCGGGGGGTACGGCTCTCGCCGTCGTCACCGCCGCGCAGGGGGATGACGGCTACTTCACCACGCAGGCCGAGACCTTCACTGTTGATTCCTCGGCGATCACCTCGCCGAACCTGGACGTTGGCAAGGACCTCGGAGTACCGACCGGCGTCGGGTTCGACATTGCCACGCTGCGCCTTAAGGCGAGCAATGTGGCGACCGACCAGGACGTCTTCATCGGCATCGCGCCGCGCGCCGACGTTGATACCTACCTCGCCGACGTGAACCACAGCGAGCTGCGCGAGGTACGGACGTCTCCGTTCCGGGTCGACTACCTCGACGTTCCCGGCACCCAAACAGCGGCCGCTCCCACGGACCAGAGCTTCTGGACCGAATCGGCCACGGGCACCGGCACCCAGGAAATTATTTGGAAGCCCGCCGCCGGCGACTGGTCCGTCGTCGTGATGAACGCTGACGGCAGCCCCGGGGTCGCGGTCAACCTCTCCGCTGGTGTGCACACCGATCTGCTCGGACCGATCGCTGTGGGACTCCTGGTCGGGGGCGGCATCCTCTTTCTGATCGGTGTGCTCCTCGTTGTGGCCGGCGCCATCGGCCTCGGTCGACAGCTCACACCGAAGCCGCGTAAGCCCGGGGGCGCG
Source organism: Cryobacterium sp. TMT1-66-1 (assembly GCF_004403435.1). Taxonomy (NCBI): domain Bacteria; kingdom Bacillati; phylum Actinomycetota; class Actinomycetes; order Micrococcales; family Microbacteriaceae; genus Cryobacterium; species Cryobacterium sp. TMT1-66-1. The sequence goes on along the minus strand of NZ_SOGP01000011.1, from coordinate 178,479 downwards.
GGCACGGCACTGCAGCCGCCCGCTTTTGGCCGAGTGGATGCGACCGGCCCGATCACCCCGCCGCGACGAGTACCCGCCGTTCCGGCTAGACCAGGGTCCGGTCGAGCCGACCCCGGTCACCCGGTCGGAGGGCTGAAAAACCTACTTGTCGGAGCCGGCTGTCAGCCCGCCCACGATGTACTTCTGCAGGTAGAGGAACAGTGCCATCACCGGCAGGGCGGCGAGCACGGCACCGGCCGAGAAGGCGCTCCAGTCGGCGTAATTGGGGTTGGAGACGAGCTTGTACAGGCCCACGGCGAGGGTTTGCTTGTCGGGGTCGATGAGCAGCACGCTGGCCACGACGAAATCGTTGGTCGTGGTGATGAACGAGAGCAGCCCGACGACCGCGAGGATCGGGGCGACCAGCCGCAGAATGATCGTGAAGAAGATGCGGGCGTGGCTCGCCCCGTCGATCTTGGCCGCCTCGTCGATCGACGACGGGATCGTGTTGAAGAAGCCGTACATGAGGTAGGTGTTCACGCCGAGGGCGCCGCCGAGGTAGACCATGATCAGCCCGACCTGGGTGTTCAGACCGATCGCCGGGAACAGGTCACCGATCGTGCTCATCACGAGGAAGATCGCGACGACGGCGAGCAGCTGGGGGAACATCTGCACGAGCACGAGGGTCAGCAGTCCAACCCGACGACCGGTGAAGCGCATGCGCGAAAAGGAATATGCCGCAAGAGCGCCGAGGAAGACGGTGAGAATCGAGGTGGTGCCGGCGATGACGATGGTGTTGCCGAACCACTGGGCGAACGGGGCGTCGGGGGAGTTGAGAATGCGCGCATAGGCTTCGAAACCCACCTGCGAGAACAGCTCGTTCGACCCGGTGAGGGTTCCCTGTGGGTTGAGGGAGGCCGAGAGTACGTACAGCAGCGGAAAGCCGGAGAAGACGACCATGACGATGCCGATCGCGTGCCGCCACCCCGTGCGGCCGAACCACCGCTTGAACGTGAACGGTCGTTTCTGCGGGATCACCCGCGTGCCCTCGTCGACGGATGTCATCGGTTCAACTCCTCGAGTGCCTTGGTCTTGCGGAAGGCGATGACCGAGATGACCGCCACCAGGATGAAGATGATGATCGAGAACGCGCTAGCGAGCCCGTAGTCCCGGGCCTGCCCCGTGAAGGCGACCTTGTAGACCATCGAAATCAGGATGTCGGTGGCCCCGACATTCACGTCGGCCGCGGCATCGCGCGGCCCGCCACCGGTGAGCATGTAGATGAGATTGAAATTGTTGAAGTTGAACGCGAACGATGCGATGAGCAGCGGCGCGACCGACACCAGCAGCAGCGGCAGCTTGATCAGCCGGAACACCGCCCAGGGCCTGGCGCCGTCGACCGTGGCGGCTTCTTCGAGTTCGGCCGGGATCGACTGCAGGGCTCCGGTGCAGACCAGGAACATGTACGGAAACCCGAGCCACAGGTTCACCACGAGAATGCTGATCTTGGCCAGCCATTCGTTGGTGAGCCAGGGGATCTGCGCCCCGCCGAGCAACACTTGGTTGACGAAGCCGAAACTCTCGCTGAGCATGCCGGCCCAGACTAGTGCGGACAGGAATGCCGGAAAGGCGTAAGGCAGGATCATGGCGACCCGGTAGAACTTGCGACCCTTCATGCGCATGTCGTTGAAAACGATGGCGAGAAAGAGCCCGAGGAAGAATGTCGTCGCCATCGAGAGGGCGGCGAAGGTGATGGTCCACAGGGTTACGCTGATCAGGGGTGTGCGAATGCCTTTTTCCGTGAAGGCGCGGGCGAAGTTGTCGAATCCCACGTTGATGCGCCAGCCCGGCAGCATCTCCTCACCGGTCGCCGAGACGAAGGCACCGTCACCGGTGTCGGAGAAGACCGTGCCGGTCTGGGCATCCGTCATGGTGTCGGCCTGCTCGTCGTAGACGAGCGAGGAGAGGTAGAGGTAGGCACTGCTGCCGTCGTTGGTGCGCAGGGCGCCGTCGTTCGGGTCGTCGGAGAACGGCACCGTGAGGGCGGTGATTTCAGCCGTGCGCGACAGGATGTCCTGGAAGCTGAGGGTGGTGTAGCCGTCGAGCCCGACGGCCTCACCACCGGTGATGGTGGCATCGTTCACGGGCGCCAACGGGCTGTCGGCCGAGCCGAGGCTCACCTCGCCGCCAGGGTCGGTCACCAGAAAACTCAGAGTGCCGAACTGGTCGAGCACCGTGACCGCGTAGCTGGGGGAGTCGGGCACGCGCTCCTGGGCGCTGCTCATGAGCGCCGAGATGGCCTGCGCCTTGTCACTGTTGTGGCCGGTGCTGTAGTTGGTGAACCCGATGTAGGCGGTGTAGCCCACGACGAAGATCTGGAACACGACCAGGAAGATGACGCCGGGGGTGAGGTATTTGGCCGGGAGCTTGCCGGGCGTGAAGTAGATCCAGTTGACCACGAGCGTGACCAGGGCGACGAGCGCGAAGATGAGCCACTGCTGCTGCAGGAACAGGATGAACAGGCCATAGAGCGCGACGGCGTCCACGACGCCGAGCAGCGCCATCTTGACCAGGATGGCTTTCAGGCCGCCGGAGGCTGCTTCCGCGACCATAGCCGCGCGATGCTGCCGCTTCGACGGTTTGGTCGTGCTGACGTCGGTGTCATCGGTGCGCATGGTTCAGCTTTCGTCGGGTTCAACTCTCGTGCGGGGTGTGGTCGACGGGCGACCACACCCCGCGGTGGTGCGGTTGCTGCGGTTCTACGGCGGGTGCCGGTCAGCCGATGGCGCCCTGCACGTCGGCGGCCAGCTTCTGCCACGTCGCGGTGGGGTCTTCGCCGTTGATGATGGCGGCCTGGGCGATGCCCCAGAACTGCCAGACCTGGCCCATGGCCGGGATGGCGGGCATCGGCACGGCCTCAGCGCCGACCGCGGCGAAGCCGGCCACGATGGGATCGCTCGACGCTGCCTCAGCGGATGCCTTCAGCGCGGGAAGGACCTCGCCCGACTCGAACAGGGCGGTCTGCACGTCTTCGGTGGCCATGTAGTTCACCAGGAAGTCGTTGGCGGCGACCTTGTTCTGGCTCTGCTCGCTGATGAAGAAGCCCTTCACTCCGGCGAAGGGGGCTGCGGCGCCGGTCGACGGAGCGGCGATCGCGTCGACCGCGAGGTTGATTCCTGCGTCGAGAGCTGCGCCGACGTTCCACGGGCCGGTCAGCCAGAAGGCGGCGTCGCCGGACGTGAAGGCGGTCTTGGCGATGTCACCGGTGATCTCGGTGTTGAACACGCCGGTACCGGTCTTGCCCTGGGCGGAGAGCCAGGCAGCGAAGGCCTCACCGGCGGCGTTGCCAATTTCGAGCTGGGCGGCGTCATAGCCGCCGGTTGAGTCGGTGCCGAAGACCGGAGCTCCGAACGACGTCTGGAACGGGTAGAGGTGGTACGGATTGCCGTCGACACCCTGCTCGACCAGGAACGGGTAAGTCACGCCGGTGGCGGTGCCCTTGGCGATCATGTCGTCGTAGGAGGTGGCGGCCTCGGGCACGAGGTCGGCGTTGCGCAGCAGAGCGAGGTTTTCGACGGCGTAGGGCAGCTCGTAGACCTGGCCGTCGTACGTGGATGCCGTGATGGCGACGGGGAGGAAATCGTCTGCCTTGTCGCCGAGTTCGATCGGGCTGACGACACCGTTGGTGACGAGTTCACCGAGCCAGTCGTGGGCGCCCATGGTGATGTCCGGGCCCTTGCCGGTGGGGACCTGCTGAATGAAGTCATCCTTGAGGGTGGCATTGTCTTTGGAGACGAGGTCGACCTCCACTCCGGTCTTCTCGGTGTACGCGGCCGCGGCCGGTTTCAGGGCGTCGACGCGTTCGGCGTCGATCCAGACCGTCAGTGTGCTCGCGGAAGCGGCGTCGCCGGCGGTGTCGTCGGATGACGCGGGCGAGCATCCGGCGAGGGCGAGGGTTGCAACGCCCAGGAGGGCGCCGAGGCGGAGCAGGTTCTTGGTGTTCACCGTCATTGGTGTGGAGCCTTTCGCAAAATTGTGCCTGCGGCGATGCAGGCGGGCTGATTCCGACCCGGTTTGCAAGCGATTGCATCCCGGCCTTGATCGAGGTTAGCCCGAATACGCGCCATTCTGGTCACAGAACTGCAACGAATCGTGGAGAACGCGAATTCTGTGCGGATCATCCTGCAAACGCTTGCAGTGATCGGAAAATGTGTAACATATCGACTACGCCGCCAACGAGGGCGGCACGACGAGGGGCATCATGGTTGGAATCGCGGACGTCGCCCGTCACGCCGGGGTCTCGACGGCGACGGTGTCACGCGCTCTCAGCGGTGCCCACAACGTGTCGCCGGCCACGCGCCTGCGGGTGGAGGCATCCGCTGCCCAGCTCGGTTACGTCGTATCGTCGACAGCGTCGAGCCTCGCCTCCGGTCGCATGAAGAACATCGGTGTGGTCGTACCGTTTTTGAACCGGTGGTTTTTCGCGAGCGTCGTCGAGGGTGCTCAGCAAGCCCTGCAACGCCACGGCTACGACCTCACCCTCTATAACCTCACGGGCGGGCTCGAGGCCCGCCGCAGCGTCTTCGAACACTTCCTGCTGCGCCAGCGAGTGGATGCCGTCATCGCGGTGTCGCTGGAATTGACCGAGCACGAGGTGGCCCGTCTGCACGCCCTCGACAAACCGCTCGTCGGGGTCGGCGGCCCGCTGGCCGGCGTGCCAACCCTCACCGTGGACGACCTCGCCGTGGCACGCCTGGCGACCGAACACCTGATCGCTCTCGGCCACACCCGAATCGCCCATATTGGCGGGGACAAGGCCTTCGACCTGGACTTCAACCTGCCGACGAACCGGCGCTTCGGCTACGAAGCGGCGCTCGCGGCGGCCGGGATCACAGCACGCCGGGAGGACTATCGCCCGGCCGACTTCACCACGGCGGGCGGATACCAGGCTGCCAAGCAACTGCTTGGGCGGCCGCACGAACGCCCGACCGCCATTTTCGCCGCCTCCGACGAAATGGCCATCGGCAGTGTGCTCGCCGCCCGTGACCTCGGACTCGGTGTGCCCCGCGACGTGTCGGTGATCGGGGTTGACGACCACGAACAGGCGGCCTTCTTCGGGCTGAGCACGGTCGCGCAGTTTCCCAGGCAGCAGGGCGAGAAAGCCGTTGAGGTGCTCATGGAAGAACTCCGACCGCACCTGGAGCCGCGTACCGGGCTCAATATCAACATGCCGTTCGAGCTCATCGTGCGCGCCAGTACGGCGCGGCCGCCGGAGTAGTCCCGGCCGCGAGCAGATTACGCGAGCAGGTTAGGCGGGCGGTGACCAGCGGGCGGCGGCGTAGTCGACGCGATACGCGGCATCCGTTTTCGTGATGAGAACCGGCGTGTTTTCGGCGCGGTAGTGCGGTAGCGCCTGGGTCTCATGCCCGATCGGCGGATGCCCGCCGGCGCGAATCACCCGCCACCAGGCCGCATCAGAGCCGTAACGAGCCATGACTTGCCCGACCGCGCGGGCCGCGCGGGAACCGAGCTGCGCGGCCACGCCGCCGTAGGTCATCACCCGGCCGGGCGGGATGGAATCGACCACGCCGAGCACCCGGGACACGAAGTCGTCGGGCTCAGGCGTGCTCATCTGAGGCTCGACGCGGCTCAGAGCTTCAGCGAGCCGATGACTTCGCCGTACTGGGTCTCGCCGACATCGACGAAGCCCAGGCGGTGAAAAAAGGCCTCCGGGCCGTCGGCACCGGGCTCCCAGATGACGTTGACGTGGTCGAAGCCGCGATCACGGGCTTCAGCGGCGAGGGCTTCAGCGGCGAACTTGCCGACACCCTGACCCTGCGTCTCCGCGTTGACGTTGATGCGCCAGATGCAGGCGCGAAATTCTTCGTGCTCGGAGTTCGGGTCGAAGTTGCCGTGGATGAAACCAGCGACGACGCCGTCGAGAAGTACCACGCGCTGCCACGAGGTGGCCGGGTTGATCACCGAGGCGGCGACCGAATACGAGACCGGTGCAATGAATTGTTCCTGGCCAGGCTTGAGGCTCAGATTGTTGGCCGCGACGATGTTTCGTGCAGATAATTCTTCCAGCTTCAGCTCACCCATGTGTTCAGGCTAACGTGCGCCCGGGGTAGCCGGTAGTCGAGAGGGCGTTTGGCCCCCGCAATTCACCTCGCAAATTTATCTCGATGTCAAGATAGTTACCGTCCTCTAGTAAGCTTGACGGTGGTCGTGACGGCCACACTGAATATAGAGGAGATATTTTTGTCGAAGATCAAGGTTGAGGGAACAGTAGTCGAGCTCGATGGCGATGAGATGACCCGCATCATCTGGCATGCCATCAAAGAAACGCTCATTCACCCGTACCTCGATATCGACCTCGAGTACTACGACCTCTCCATCCAGAAGCGCGATGAAACCAACGACCAGATCACGATCGACGCCGCCCACGCCATTCAGAAGCACGGCGTCGGCGTGAAGTGCGCGACCATCACCCCCGACGAAGCCCGGGTGGAAGAGTTCGGCCTCAAGAAGATGTGGCTCTCGCCCAACGGCACCATTCGCAACATCCTCGGCGGCACCATCTTCCGCGAGCCGATCGTCATCTCCAACATCCCGCGCCTCGTGCCGGGCTGGAACAAGCCGATCATCATCAGCCGTCACGCCTACGGCGACCAGTACAAGGCCACCAACTTTCGGTTCAAGGGCAAGGGCACGCTCAGCATGACCTTCACCCCGCAGGACGGCAGCGAGCCGTCCACGTTCGAGGTGTTCGAGGCCCCGGGCGACGGCGTCGCCATGGGCATGTACAACCTCGACTCGTCGATCACCGACTTCGCCCGCGCCACCCTGGCTTACGGCCTCGAGCGCAACGTGCCGGTCTTTCTCTCGACCAAGAACACCATCCTCAAGGCCTACGACGGTCGCTTCAAGGACATCTTCCAGGACATCTTCGACGCCGAGTTCAAGGCCGGCTACGAAGCGGCCGGCCTCACCTACGAGCACCGCCTCATCGACGACATGGTCGCCTCGGCCATGAAGTGGGAGGGCGGCTACCTCTGGGCCTGCAAGAACTACGACGGCGACGTTCAGTCCGACACCGTAGCGCAGGGCTTCGGATCGCTCGGCCTCATGACCAGCGTGCTCTCCACTCCCGACGGCAAGATCGTCGAAGCTGAAGCCGCCCACGGTACCGTGACCCGTCACTACCGTCAGCACCAGCTCGGCAAGCCCACCTCGACCAACCCGATCGCGTCGATCTACGCCTGGACCCGCGGTCTGTCGCACCGCGCCAAGCTCGATAACAACAAGGCTCTGGCCGAGTTCGCGTTGACCCTCGAAGACGTCGTCATCAAGACCGTCGAAAGCGGCAAGATGACCAAGGACCTCGCGCTCCTGGTCGGCCCGGAGCAGAAGTACCAGACCACCGAGGAATTCCTCGCCTCGCTCGCCGAGAACCTGCAGACCCGCCTGGCGTAGTCAGCACCAGCGTCTCGGAAGGCCTCGACCGTAATCGGTCGGGGCCTTCGTGCGTTCTGCGTGACTGCAGGCGAGGCTTTCCTCGGTGGCGCTCGGCTGCACCGCGCGGGAGAATGCAGTCATGTCCCGCCTCCTCGTGTTCGCACGCCGATATCCGCTCGTCGCCGCCACGGTGCTCGTCGGCCTGCTCGGGCTCGCGCTCGGAATCTTCGGTCAAGCGGATGCCGTGCGCTGGCTGTTCAGCGGGTTCGGCATCGTTGCCGCCCTCGTTTCGTCCGTCGGGATGGTACGTCAACTGGTCCGGGGCAGCTTCGGCGTCGACCTGCTCGCCATCATCGCGATCGTCGCTACCACCCTCGTGGGCGAATACGTGGCGACCCTCCTCATCGTGCTCATGCTGTCGGGCGGCGCGGCCCTCGAAGATTATGCCGCTGGCCGCGCTGCGCGAGAACTCGACGCGCTCCTGAAACGTGCGCCTCAGATCGCTCATCGCCTCGACCCTGACTCGGGTGAGGCTACGGATGTGCCGGCCACCGAGGTGCGCGTCGGCGACCTGCTGCTCGTGCGCCCGTCGGAAATCGTGCCGGTCGACGGGCAACTGCAGAGCGACACTGCCGCGTTCGACGAGTCCTCGCTTACCGGCGAGAGCCTCCCGGTTGAACGCAGCGTCGGAGACCCGGTACTGAGTGGATCCATCAACGGGCAAATCGCAGCCACCCTGATGGCCACGGCGACCGCCGCGAACAGTCAGTACCAGCACATCATCGCCTTGGTCGAGGAGGCGTCAAGCAGTAAAGCCCCGGTGGTGCGCCTCGCCGACCGCTACGCCGTTCCGTTCACGGTGGGCGCTCTCACCCTGGCCGGTCTCGCCTGGGCGCTGTCCAACGATCCGGTGCGGTTCGCCGAGGTGCTCGTAGTGGCGACGCCGTGCCCGCTGCTGCTCGCCGCGCCGGTCGCGTTCATGGGCGGCATGAGTCGCGCCGCTCGGAACGGGATCATCGTCAAGGGCGCCGGCGTGCTCGAAGCCCTCTCCCGCGCCAAAACTATCGTCTTCGACAAGACCGGAACGCTCACCTACGGCACGCCCGCGATCAGCGAGGTGCGCCCCGAAGCGGGCTTCAGCGCTGACGAGCTGCTGACTCTCGCGGCGTCGGCCGAGCAGTATTCGAGTCACGTGCTGGCGGCATCCGTTCTTGGCGCCGCGCACGAGCGCGGTCTCGCGCTGCACACGGCGGACTCGGCGAGTGAGGCCGCAACCTTCGGCGTCGAGGCCCGATTCGGGCCCGGAACCGTGCGGGTCGGCAAGCTCTCGTTCATCAATGACGGGGCAGCGGATGCGACGGCTACGCACCTTGCCGGCGGCGAGCTGGCCATGTACGTCGCCGTGGACGGACGGTTCGCCGGCAGCATCGTGGCCAGCGACCGGGTGCGGGACAACGCCCGCCAGAGCGTCGCTGACCTCGCCCGTCTCGGCGTGCGGGAGAATCTCATGCTCACCGGCGATGCGCGCGCTACCGCTTTGCATGTGGCCGGCCAGGTGGGCATTGTGCACGTGCGAGCGGACTGCCTGCCGAGTGACAAAGTCGACGCTGTGCGGGCGCTGACCCGACGCCCGGTGATCATGGTGGGCGACGGCGTCAACGACGCTCCCGTACTCGCAGTCGCCGACGTTGGTATCGCGATGGGGGCCAAGGGCTCGACGGCGGCGAGCGAATCGGCCGACGTGGTCATTCTGCTCGACGATATCTCGCGTACCGTGCGGGCCGTGCGCATTGGCCAGGACACCGTTCGTGTTGCCTTGCAGAGCATCTGGCTGGGGATTGCCCTGAGCGTGGTGCTCATGGTGATCGCGGCGTTCGGCCTCATACCGGCGACGGCCGGAGCGATCAGCCAGGAGGTCGTCGACCTCATCACCATTCTGAACGCGCTGCGCGCCATCGGCGGTCGGCGCGATGCCGTGCGGGCTCGGCGGGCATCCGTTGGCGGTGCATCGGCCCCACTGGAAACCAGCGAAAGGGCAGACAGACCGGTACTCCCGGCAGTAGACAGACCCGTCTGATTCAGGGGCTACCCCGAGCCTGAATTGAGCATTGGTCAAGGTAACGATCGTGTTACCGAGCATTCTGCACCCTGTACGGGGGTGTCGCCCGTGCGATACGTTCACGAGCACGTTGTGCCCCGAACTGGGGCAGAGCGGCTAGCGCACTCCGATCCGATTGGACACGCACGTGAGATCACAGTTCAGGCGAACCACACTCCCGCCCGAAAGCCCGTATTTCGCTCCTCACCAGATGCGGCGGGTGATGGCACTCTGCGTGACCACGACCCTGGTTGCAGCCGGCGCCCTCGTGGGCGTGAGTGGCGTGGCGGCCGCCCCGATGGCTCCCGGCCTTGGCGGCATCATCGGCGCGGGCAGCCCGGTCACCGACTTCACCGACGGTCGCTACATCGTGACCCTGGCCGACAACGCTGTCGCCACCTACACCGGCGGTGTCGACGGTTTTGCACCGACCACACCGGATGCCGGCGCCCGCCTCGATCCGCACAGTCGCGCCTCGGCGAGCTATTCCGACTACCTGGCTGGTAAGCAAAAGGAGGTGGCGGCATCCGTTGATGCCACGATCGACTACTCGTACACCCTGGCCTTGAACGGGTTCGCCGCCGAACTGACCGCCGCGCAGGCGGCCAGGCTCTCGGCCGAGAAAGACGTTGTGGCCATCTCGCCCGACGAGCTCAAACACCTGACCGCTACCTCGTCGACCGAGTTTCTCGGACTCTCCGGCGATGACGGCGTCTGGGCGTCCACCGGCGGCGCCGACACCGCGGGCGAGGGCGTCGTCATCGGCGTGCTCGACACCGGTTTCGCACCGGAAAACCACTCGTTCGCCGGCGACGCACTCGGCGGCACGGCCGGTGACGAGCCCTGGCTCGACGGTGACACAATCACCATGACCAAGAGCGACGGCACCGTCTTCACCGGCGAGTGCGTCACCGGCGTGCAGTTCGACGCCTCGGACTGCAGCACCAAGGTGGTCGGTGCGCGCTACTTCGTGACCGGCTACGGCGCCGATCGCATCGGCGGGGTCGACGAGGGCGAATACCTGTCGCCGCGCGACGGCGACGGCCACGGGTCGCACACCGCGAGCACCGCCGGCGGCAACCACGACGTGACCGCGACCATCAGCGGCCTGGACTACGGCCTCATCTCGGGCGTTGCCCCGGCCGCCAAGATCGCCGCCTACAAGGTCTGCTGGACGGCCGCTCCCGGCGGAGACGACGGCTGCGCCACCTCCGACCTGCTGGCCGGTATCAACCAGGCCGTCGCCGACAACGTCGACGTGCTGAACTACTCGATCGGCGGCGGAGCGGCCGACACCACGGTCTCACCGACTGACCAGGCCTTCCTCGGCGCGGCCGCAGCGGGCATCTTCGTGGCCGCCTCGGCCGGCAACTCCGGCCCCGGTGCGTCGACGCTCGACAACGCCTCCCCGTGGATCACCACGGTCGCCGCGAGCACTATCCCCGGCTACGAGGCCACCGCCACCTTCGGTGACGGCACCGCCTACGCTGGAGGCTCGATCTCGGTCGACCGCACCCCGGGCGCCACCCCGCTGGCCGGCACTCTCGTGCGTGGTGACCTCGTAGCGGCGGAAGGCCACGACCCGGCCGACGCCCTGCTCTGCGGCCCCGATTCCCTCGACCCGGCGCTCGTTTCCGGAACCATCGTGCTCTGTGAACGCGGCGTTTACGACCGCGTCGCGAAGTCCGCCGAGGTTTTGCGGGCCGGCGGCATCGGCACGCTGCTCGTGAACAGCGTTCCCGGCTCGGTCGACACCGACGAGCACAGCGTGCCCACCATCCACCTCGACTCCACATACTGGGAGGCGACGTATGCCTACGCGGGCAGCGCCGCGGCATCCGTTATATTCACCGACGGGAATACGACCAGCTACACGCCGCCGACACCGCAGGTGGCCGGGTTCTCCTCGCATGGGCCGGTACTCGCCGACGGCAGCGACATTCTGAAGCCCGACGTGACCGCGCCCGGCGTGGCCATTCTCGCCGACGGTCCGAACGCAGAGGGTGGCGAGCCGACCTGGCAGTTCCTCTCCGGTACGTCGATGTCGAGCCCGCAGATCGCCGGACTCGCAGCGCTGTATCTCGGTGAACGACCGCTCGCCACCCCCAGCGAGATCAAGTCGGCCATGATGACGAGCGCGTATGACACCGTCGATGCGGGCGGCGACACCGTCACCGACCCGTTCACCCAGGGTGCAGGTCACGTCGACCCGACGAGAATGTTCGAACCGGGCCTGCTCTACCTGAATGACACCGAGGATTGGTACTCCTACATTCAGGGCATCGGTTATGACGTCGGCGCCGACCCGGTGGACCCGAGCAACCTCAACCTGGCCTCCATCGCGATCGGGTCACTGACCGCGCCGGAGACCATCACCCGCACCGTCACGAGCACCGAGGCCGGCACCTTCACCGCCCAGCCGGTGACGGTACCGGGCATCGACGCGGTCGTCTCGCCGGCCACGCTGAGCTTTGGCGCTGAAGGCGAATCGGCCAGCTACACCGTGACGTTCACCCGAACGGATGCCCCGCTCGATCAGTTCTCGACCGGCTCGCTCAACTGGGTGAGCGGCTCAGGGACGCTCGTGCACAGTCCCATCGCCATTCAGCCCGTTACCCTCGTCGCGCCGGCCACCGCCAACGGCACCGGGATTGACGGTTCGGTCGACGTGTCGATCACCCCCGGAGCCACCGGGGACATCGCGCTGAACCTGATCGGTCTCGCGGCCGGACTGCACCAGAGCGACCCGGCCGACCCGGCCAGTCCGAACACCGGATCCGGCACCGCCGGTGACGAGTTCAGCTACCAGGTGGAGGTACCGGAGGGTACCCAGCTCGCCCGGTTCGACCTCGACGCGGTCGACCAGACCGCCGATCTCGACCTGATCGTCTACCGCCTGAACGGTGACGGCGGTTCTCCGGTGGCCGGCTGGCAGTCTGCGACCGGATCGGCCGATGAACTCATCGACCTGGTCGACCCCGAAGCCGGTTTCTACCAGGTGATCAACTCCATCTACAGCGGAACGACCGCGTTCAACGTGAACACCTACTCGGTGCTCGCCGGCCCCGGCGCGGGGTCGTTCGCGGCCGCACCACCGGTCGTCGCGGGCCAGCAGGGCGTGGCGGCGACGTACTCGCTGTCCTGGTCGGGCCTTCTGCCCGAGACCGGTTACCTCGGTCTCGTCGGTTACGGTGACAGTTCGGTCTCAACGGTCGTCTCGGTCGCCAGTGGCGCAGCTCCCGAGCCGGAAGCGCCCGTGAACACGGCGTTGCCGTCGATCGAGGGCACCGCCGTCGTCGGCGCGAAACTGACCGCTCTGGCGGGAGAGTGGAACCTCGCCGGGCTGGCCTACAGCTATCAGTGGCAGGCCGATGGTCGCGACATCAAGAAGGCCACCAAGGTCGACTACACGCCGACCAAGTCGCTCGGTGGCAAGACGCTCACGGTGGTTGTCACCGCCCGGGCCGACGGGCTTCCGGCCGGCGCGGCTACCTCGGCCGGGGTCGTAGTGAAGTACTCCACCACCGTTGATGTGAAGGTCGATTCGAAGGCTAAGCCGCACTCCAAGGGCGCCACGATCAATGTGTCGGTGAAGACCGACGCACCGCGCTCGGCGTCGCTCGGCACAGTGCAGATTCTGGTCGACGATCAGAGCTACGACGTGGCCCTCGATCAGAAGGGCAAGGGATCGCTGACCCTGCCCGACCTGGACCGCGGCAGCTATACGGTTGTGGCGCAGTACGCCGGTACCGACCTCGTCGCCGCGGCGAACAGCAAGCCGCGCACGCTGACCGTGCGGTAGCAGGCGAGCGCCAGGCGCGCGCCGCGTGCATCCGTTTTTCAAGCGGATGCACGCGGCGCGCGTTGCGTGTGCCCGCTTGCGCACCCCCAGCCTGCGGTACCTGCGGAATGCCCCTATCCGGGGGTCGCCGAGCGCGCTACGGTCACCAGCGAACTGTCCCGCGCATCGGGACAGCGACACGTTCCTGTTGTGGAACGAGACCACCTCGCACCCTTATCGGATTGGACACCCACGTGAGTTCTTTCTTCAGGCGCACGATGTCTGCGCCGGATTCAGCGCTGAACCCAGCGCCAACATCCCGCTCGCGCCGCCGCGCCACAATCGCGGCCACCGTCGCCATCGCCCTGGTGGGCGCTTCCGTACTGGTCGGCGGCACCCTGCCCGCCGGCGCCGCCCCCGCAGCGACCGGTCTCTCCGGCAGCATCGCCTCTCCCGGCGGGCAGCGGATGGATTTCACCGCCGGACGCTACATCGTGACCCTCAGTGACGAGGCCGTTGCGCTGTATCAGGGCGGAGTCGACGGTTTCTCGGCCACCATGCCGGATGCCGGGGCCAAGCTCAACGCCCAAAGCCGCTCGGCCGAGACCTACAAGGACTACTTGACGCGCATCCAAAGCGAGGTGGCAGCATCCGTTGATGCCAAGGTGGCGTATTCCTACACGCTCGCCGTGAACGGATTCGCAGCGCAGCTCACCGGCAAGCAGGCGGCGGCCCTGGCCGTGAAGAAGAACGTGGTGTCGGTTGTACCCGACGCCCTCCGACACGTGACCGCCGAGTCGTCGACCGATTTTCTGCGGTTGAGCGGACCGAACGGACTGTGGTCCAAGCTCGGCGGAACCAGCGAGGCCGGTAAGGGCGTGGTGATCGGAGTGCTCGACACCGGCATCGCCCCAGAGAACCCGTCCTTCGCCGGCTCGCCGCTCGGCACGACACCCGGCGAGGAGCCGTGGCTCGACGGTGACACGATCACCATGAACAAGGCTGACGGAACCACCTTCACCGGCACCTGCCAGACCGGCGAGCAGTTCGCTGCGAGTGCCTGCAGCACCAAGGTGATCGGGGCCCGGTACTTTCTCGACGGCTTCGGAGCCGACCAGATCGGCGACGCGTCAACGGGTGAATACGTCTCCCCGCGGGACGGCGACGGTCACGGTTCGCACACCTCGAGCACCGCTGGCGGCAACGCCGACATACCGACGACCATCAACGGAGTCGACTTCGGCAACATCTCGGGGGTAGCCCCGGCTGCCAAGATCGCCGCCTACAAGGTGTGCTGGTCCGGCCCCGACAACACCGTCACGACCGACGACGGCTGCACGGACACCGACATTCTGAAGGCCATCGACCAGGCCATCTCCGACGGCGTCGACGTGATCAACTACTCGATCGGCGGCGGCCCCGCGCAGACCACGTTCTCGCCCACCGACGCAGCCTTCCTCGGCGCTGCTGCGGCGGGCATTTTCGTGGCTGCATCCGCTGGTAACGACGGTCCAACGGCATCCACCGTGGAGAACGCGTCACCGTGGATCACCACGGTCGCCGCGACGACGATTCCGTCGTATGAGGCGACGGCCACGCTCGGTGACGGTACGGCGTATGCCGGTGCCTCGATCACCGTCGACCGCACGCCGGGAGCCACCCCGCTCTCCGGCAACCTGCTGCGGGCCGACCTCGTAGCGGTGGACGGCTTCGACCCAGCCGACGCGTTGCTCTGCGCGCCGGGCGCACTCGACCCGGCCAAGGTGTCCGGCGGGATCGTGTTCTGCCAGCGCGGCGTCTACGACCGGGTGGCCAAGTCGGCCGAGGTGCTGCGGGCAGGCGGCAGCGGCATGCTGCTGGTCAACCGCACACCGGCCGACGTCGATACCGACGAACACTCGGTGCCGAGCCTCCACTTGGACGCCCCCGCCTTTGACCCGGTCTTCGCCTACGCCGCAACGGCAGGCGCGACCGTCACGTTCACACCCGACAACACGACCGCCACGCAGACGCCGGTGCCCCAGATGGCCGGATTCTCCTCCCGCGGGCCGGTGACCGCCGACGGCGGCGACCTGCTCAAGCCCGATATCGCGGCGCCCGGTGTCAGCATTCTGGCCGACGGCCCCAACGCGGAGGGTGCCGACCCGACGTTCCAGTTCGAGTCGGGTACCTCGATGGCCAGCCCGCACATCGCCGGCCTCGCCGCACTGATCCTGGGCTTTCGGCCGCTCGCGACCCCGGCCGAGATCAAGTCGGTCATGATGACGACCGCGAAGAACACGGTCGACGCTACCGGTGCCCCGGTGACCGACCCGTTCGCGCAGGGTGCCGGGCAGGTCAACCCGTCCTCGTTCGACTTTCCGGGCCTGGTCTACCAGAGCGGTCCAGCCGACTGGCTGGCCTACCTGCAGGGGATCGGTTTCGACGCCGGCGTGGAGCCGATCGACGCCAGCAACCTGAACCTGCCGTCGATTCAGATCGGAGCGCTGACCGCGCCCGAAACCATCACCCGCACGGTGACCGCCGTACGGGTGGGCACCTACACGGCAGTCCCGATCGAGATCCCCGGCATCACCGCCGTTGTGTCTCCGGCCGAGATGACCTTCAGCGCCGTGGGTGAGAAGCAGAGCTACACGGTGACCTTCACTCGAACGGATGCTCCGCTCGACCAGTACGCCACCGGCTCGCTGGACTGGGGCTTCGGAAACGGTGGTTCGGGCAACCCGGGCGACTTCTTCGACGTGGTGCACAGCCCGATCGCTGTTCGTCCGGTCACCGTCGTCGCTCCCACCGAGGTGGCTGGCACCGGCCTCGACGGTTCGATCGACATCACCGTGGCCCCGGGCGGGTCAGAACCGGTAGCGCTGAACCTCAGCGGCCTGGCCAACGGGGTGCACCAGAACAACGCCGCGGACCCGTCCGCTCCGCACAGCGGTGAGGGCGCGACCGGCGACCAGTTCACCTACGAGGTGGAGATTCAGACAGGCCGGCTCGCCCGGTTCGACCTGAACGCCGTCGACGATTCGACCGACCTCGACCTGTTCGTGCTGCTGCTCGACGGCCCGGGAGGCAACCCGGTTGCCGGCTGGCAGTCGGCTACGGGGTCCGCCGATGAGCACGTTGACATCCCCACCCCGGAGGCCGGCTTCTACCAGGTCGTTGTGGACGTCTTCTCCGGTTCGACGGCGTTCGACGTGAACACCTTCTCGGTCGCGTCGGGGGTTCCCACCAGTGGGTTCACCGCGACACCGGCGACGATCCAGGGGCCGCAGGGCGTGCCGATCACGTACACGCTCAGTTGGGCCGGTCTCGTGCCGAACACGCCGTACCTCGGTGTGGTCGACTACGGCGACAGCACAGCCTCGACGATTCTCGCCATTGCGGCGAGCGAGGGTGACAACACCCAGGCCCCGGTGAATACCGTGGCGCCGAGCATTTCCGGTACGCCGGAGATCGGGTCGGTTCTGACGGCTGACCCCGGCCAGTGGAACGTCGAAGGTCTTACCTTCGGCTACCAGTGGCAGAGCAACGGCGTCGACATCACGGGTGCGACGTCAGCCACCTTCACGCCGACCAAGGCTCTCGCCGGAACGACACTGACCGTGGTCGTGACCGCGTTGGTGCCGGACGGGCCGAGCGCAGCGGCCACCTCGGCCGGTGTTCTGGTGAAGTATGCCGCCAAGGTCGCGGTGACGCTCAACCACCGGGCCGTCTTCTTCTCCAGCCGGGTCACCGTGTCGGTCACGGTCACCAGCAAGGGGGAGGTCGGTGACACCGCCACGGTGACGGTCGACAAGCGCCGGTTCACCGTGGCGCTCGACGCGAACGGGCACGGCAGCGTCACGCTGCCTAAGCTCGGTCGCGGCCTGTACAAGGTGGTCGGGCACTACGCCGGCAACGACGCGGTCGCCGCCGCGAACAGCCCGGCCCGCTCCCTGCTGGTCGTGCGGTAGCCCGCCGCCGGTGCTCGGGCCCCGTGCAATCTGCACGGGGCCCGAGCTTCGTCTCGTTCCCAACGGGTTCCGGTCTCTTTCTGGACGGGTCCCGGTCTCTTTCTGGACGGGTTCCGGTCTCTTTCTGGACGGGGCCCAGGCCCCGTCCCTGGGCCCAGTTTAGAAACTGGGCCCGTGGTCATAAGGTGGGCCCGAGCGACGATGAAGGCGACGGATGCGCCGTCCGTCGCCTTCACGCGTGTCACGAGTTGTGCGTGTTCGTACTTTCCGGGCCCGGGCGGGCGCGCGGCAGCTTAAGCTGTAGGGATGCGAGCGGCGGGATGGATGCGGGGGCGACCCCGGGCATCCGCTGTAGCCGGATCGGGCGCAACCGGCGCGAGCCCGAAGCCGCGGCTGAACCGGGACGTGATCGTGCTCGGCGTCATCGCATTCTTCGTGATGGTCGGGTTCGGGGTTGTGGTTCCGGTGCTTCCGGTCTACGTGCAGAGCTTCGGGGTCGGCAACCTCGAGGTCGGTGCGGTCGTCTCGGCGTTCGCGCTTATGCGTTTCGTGTTCAGCCCGGCCTGTGGCCGCCTGATCGACTGGGCGGGGGAGCGCAGTGTGCTCGCCATCGGCATCGGAATTGTCGCGCTCTCCAGTGGACTGGTCGGCGCGGCCGACAGCTACGTGCAACTCTTGCTGCTGCGCGGTGCGGGCGGCATCGGCTCGGCCATGTTCTCGGTGTCGGCCATGACACTGCTGCTGCGCACGGCCGAGCCGGGCCGGCGGGCCCGTGCGATCGGGTTCTATCAGGGCGGATTCCTGATCGGTGGCATGGCCGGCCCGGCGATCGGCAGCCTGCTCGCGACCATCTCCCTGACCGCACCGTTCTTCTTCTACGCCGGCACCCTCACCGTGGCGGGCCTGGTTGGGCTGTTCCTGCTGCGTTCCGGCGGGCGGGGCAGCGCGCTCGCCGCGGCCGGCGCATCCGCTGTGCGCACGCCGTTTCGCACCGTGCTGCGCGACGAGCGCTTTCGCGCGGCCTGCATCGCCAACTTCGCCCAGGGCTGGACGTCCCTCGGTGTGCGCACGACGCTCATTCCGCTGTTCGTGGTGGTGGTGCTCGGCGGGACCAGCTCGTGGACCGGCATCGCTCTCGCGGCCGCGGCGGTGGCCCAGGCACTCGCGCTGGCGCCGGCCGCCCGGTTCGTCGATACGGTCGGGCGTAAACCGGCCATCATCGGGGCATTCACCGTGGCCGGGCTGGCGATCGTGGCCATCTCGTTCGCGCCGAACATCTGGGTGCTCGGCGCCCTGCTCTGCGTCTACGGGGTCGCCGCGGCGTTCATGGGCACCGCGCCGGCCGCAGCGGTGGGCGATGCTGCCGGCGCTCGCGGGGGACGCCCGGTGTCGGTGTTCTCCATGTGCGCGGATGCCGGTGCGATCGTCGGTCCGCTCGTCGCCGGCTTGCTGGTTGATACCTTCTCGTTCTCGGCCGGGTTCGCGGTGGGCGGGGTTTTCCTGGTCATTGCGGCGGCGTACGCGCTGCGGATGCCGTCGGAGCGCCTCGCCGTCTCGTAACAGCGGATGCGCGTGGCTGATTCAGGAAAGTCCGGCGCGGCCCACCGAGCTTCCACAGGAGTCCGAGGCGTTCCCTGGCCAGCGAAACCGATTTCCTGAACTAGTCCCCGAAAACGCGCGCACGAATTCCGGCGGGCATGGGACGAGTGGGAATACCACAGCAGATACATGCGTTTGCATAAACACCGAACGATTGATCTGCCAAGGAGACTAGCCATGACCGTCCAGACCAGCGGACTGCACCACGTCACCGCGATTGCGGGCGACCCGCAGCGCAACATCGACTTCTACGTGACCGGACTGGGCCTGCGCCTCGTCAAACGAACCGTCAACTTCGACGACCCGGGCACGTATCACCTCTACTACGGCGATGACTCCGGCCGGCCCGGGTCACTACTCACCTTCTTTCCGTGGGCCGGCATTCGCAGCGGACGCACCGGTGCCGGGCAGTCGACGACCACCGCGTTCTCGGTTCCGGCCGGCAGCCTCGGCTGGTGGAAAGCACACTTCGCCGCGCTCGGCGTGGAATCTGCGGTGACCGGGCGCTCCTCGCACGAGGAGCGCCTGTCGTTGCGCGACCCCGACGGCCTGCAGCTCGACCTTGTGGCATCGTCGACCGTGGATCCGCGCAATCCGTGGGATTCCGCATCCGTTCCCGCCGAATTTGCGGTGCGCGGCCAGCACTCCTCGGTGCTCACGGTGGCCGACCCGGCGAAGACCGTGCAGGTGCTCACGGCTGACCTCGGCATGCATGTCATCTCCGAATCGGATGGCCGCATCCGCGTCGGGGCCGGTGATGGTGCGGCCGGCAACCTCGTCGACGTGCTCGCTGACCCGGCCTGCGAGCCGGGACTGACCGCTGGCGGAACCGTGCACCACGTGGCGTTCCGGGTGCCCGACCGGGCCACCCAGGCCGAATGGCGCGAACAGCTCGTGGACAGTGGTTACGGTGTGACCGCCATTCTCGACCGGGACTACTTCACCTCGATCTACTTTCGCGAACCCGGCGGCGTATTATTCGAAATTGCCACGGACACCCCCGGCTTCGACATCGATGAGCCGCTGCTCGAACTCGGTCGGTCGCTCAAGCTTCCGCCGTGGCTCGAGCCGAGCCGTGAGGCCATCGAGAACTCGGTCGCGCCCGTCACGGTGCCCGCCGAGAACAACCCGGGGCTGGCGGATGCCGCGGCGCTGGCAGCCGCCGCGGCTCACGAATGAGTGACGTGACACCGGACTGGCTGCACCTGTTTCGGGCGGGTTCGCCCGACGCTCCGGTACTGCTCATGCTGCACGGAACCGGCGGCGACGAGCAGCAGATCAGTGGGCTCGCCGCCGCGCTCAACCCGACGGCCACAGTGCTCGCCCCACGCGGACGCGCGGCAGAGAACGGCATGAACCGCTGGTTCCGTCGGCTGTCGGAAGGTGTCTTCGATACCGAAGATGTCGCCCGGCGAGCCGACGACCTAGCCGGATTCCTGGTCTGGGCCCGGGACTACTACGAGTTGGGCGACCGTTCGCTCGTTGCCGTCGGGTTCTCCAACGGCGCCAACATCGCCCTCGCCCTGGCCCTGCTGCATCCCGAGGTGGTGGCGCGGGTGATCGCTTTCTCGGGGATGCACCCGCTCGACGTTTCAGCGGATGCGAGCGAGGTGGAGCGTGCGATCGGCGCGCGGGTCGCGGCGAGCGAGCTGGCGGCATCCGCTGTGCTGCTGCTGAATGGTCACAGCGACCCGATGGCACCGCTTGCCAGTGTGCAGAGCCTCGTGGAGGTTCTGGAAGCGCAGGGCGCGCGGGTGCAGCAGGAGCTGCGCGCCGGTGGCCACGGTATCGCCGAATCCGATGTCGCTGCTGCGGTCGCCTGGTTGGCCTAGCCGGCGAGGGTGCACCGCACGTGCCCGATTGACCCGTTCAGCATTGCTCTAGTGGGAGTGGTTAGCGAAGCTCTTTGCGACCGGAGATGACGCCGCTGGCCGTCGCGACCACGGCGAAAATCACCGTGATGATGGGAAAGCCGAGGTCCCACCAAGCGAGCGCGGCCGAGCCGAAGATGGCGATCTCGATGACTGCCTTACCGAACGGATCGAGGCGGAACACGGCCCGGGGCGACCGGAACAGCGCCCAGACCAGGATGGCGAAGGCGGGAGTGGCGAGGCCGAACAGAATGCCGGGCCAGGGGAGGGGCCAGGCGACGAACCCCCAGATTCCGAGGCTGACGAAGGCGAAGAGTTCGAGCACGAACCGGAGCATGTCGTTGGGGCCGATTTTCGGCAGGTCGCGCGTATCTGTCACCAGTCAATCCTAGCGATGCCCTGTGGCCTCGCGTTCCGGGCGTGCATTCCGGGCCCGCGCTGCGGACGGGGCCCAGGCCCGGACCCTGGGCCCAGTTTATAACCTGGGCCCCGTCCGCTACTTGAAGATGATCGTGCGGGCCCCGTCGAGCAGCACGCGGTTCTCGGCGAACCACTTGACCGCCTGAGTGAGGGTGCGGCTCTCCTCATCTTGTCCGATCGACACGAGCTCCGCCGGAGTGCGTGAATGATCGACCCGCACCACGTTCTGCTCGATGATCGGACCCTCGTCGAGGTTGCCGGTCACAAAGTGCGCGGTCGCACCAATGAGCTTCACGCCGCGCGCGTGCGCCTGGCGGTACGGGTTGGCCCCCTTGAACCCCGGCAGGAACGAGTGGTGAATGTTGATCGCCCGCCCGCCGAGCCGCGCGCACAGTTCCGGCGACAGAATCTGCATGTACCGGGCGAGCACGACGAGTTCGATGTCGAGGTCGTCGACCGCCTCGATGACGCGCGCTTCGAAGTCGGCCTTGCTGGCGGCATCCGTTATGGGCAGCGATTCGAACGGCACCCCGTAGAACCCCACGAGGTCGCGCAGCGTGCCGTGATTGCTGAGCACGAGCGGAATCTCCACCGGCAGCTGCCCGCCGCGCTGGCGAAACAGCAGATCGTTGACGCAATGACCGGCCGAGGAAGCGAGCACGAGCGTGCGCAGCGGACGCCCGACGACATCGATGATCGACGCCATCGCATAACGTTCGATTACCGGCGCGAGCGCCGCCTCGAGCTCGGGCCTGGTCGCCGGCGACTGCACCTGCAACCGCATGAAGAACCGTCCGGTGTCATCGCTGGAGAACTGCTGGCTCTCCGAGATATTGCCCTGCGCCTGCACGATCGCGCCGCTGACGGCGTGCACAATGCCGGGCTGGTCAGCACAGACCAGCGTGATTACCCAGTGGTGCGGGGTCGAAGAAGTCATTGGGCCAGAATACCCGGCGTGAGAGCGGATGCCGCGGCCCGCCCAGTTGCCGCCTCACCGGCTTTGGGTAGACTAGCTGTTGGTCGCACTGCACAAGTCGGCCCCGGGCGCGCACGTCGGCGCGCAGTCGAGTGGCTTCGATCTCGGTGTGAATAATCCCACCGGTCGTCCTCTTCGGCCCAGCTCGAATGCAGCCATGACCAACACCGCCAATATCTTTTTGCCCACCGGCTCGATCCCGGTCGCGCCGTCCAACCGAACCGAACCGCCGTTTCCCTGGGTCGGTTTGATCACCCTGTCTGCCGCCGTTTTTCTCTCGGTCACGAGTGAAATGCTGCCGACCGGGCTGCTCCCCGAGATGAGTCGCAGCCTGGGTGTCGCCCAATCGCAGATCGGGCTGCTGGTCTCCTGGTTCGCGTTCACGGTGGTGCTCACGAGCGCACCGGTCGCCATCTGGACCCGCCGCTTTCCGCGGCACGGGCTGATCATCGTCGTGCTCATCATCTTCGCGGTGAGCAATATTCTCACCGCCATCGCGCCGACCTACGAGTTCGTCGTCGCCGCGCGCGTGCTCGGCGGCGTCGCGCACGGACTGTTCTGGTCGGTGGTGGGTGCCTACGCCGGGCACCTCGTGCCGAAAGCGCAGATCGGTCGCGCCGTCTCGATCACGGTCGCCGGCGGCACGCTCGCCTTCGTGTTCGGGGTGCCGCTCGGCACCGCGGGCGGACACCTGCTCGGCTGGCGGCTCTCCTTCGTCGTGCTCGCCGGCCTGATGCTCGTGGGCGCGGTTCTGGTCTGGAAGTTTCTACCACCGGTCGCGCGGTATTCCACCGGCGTCGCGGCATCCGCTCACGCACCGAAAACCCGTCAGCCGCGCGACGCGACCGTGCCGGCCGTGGTGCTGATCTGCATCATCACCGGCATCACCATGATCGGCCACTACAGCTTTTACACCTACATCGCGCCGTTCCTGCTCGACGGGCTCAGTATTGACCCCGAACTGCTGGCCCCGATGCTGTTCGCCTACGGTGTGGCCGGCGCGGTGGGACTACTGCTCGTCGGCACGGTCTTCGGCCCGCGCCCGAGCCTCGGCCTCATTCTCGGCCTCGCCGTGAGCGCCCTCAGCGTGAGCCTGCTCGCCGTGTTCACGGCGACCCTGCCGGTGGCGCTCATCGCATTCGTGCTCTGGGGCATGGCGTTCGGCATGCTCCCTCCGCTGATGCAGACCCGGATGCTGCACGCCGCGTCGCCGCGCATCCGCGATACCGCAAGCGCCTTCTACACCACCGCGTTCAACGTCGGCATCGGCGGTGGTGCACTGCTCGGTGCGGTGCTGATCGACAGCGTCGGGCTCGAGCGGGTGCCGTTGGTCTACGTGGGGCTGCTGGTCGTTGCCCTCGTGCTCGTGGTGGTCACTGACCTCATGACGCAGCGCGCCCAGGCGCGCCAGGCCGCATCCGCTTAGTCGCGCGAACGGTCGGAGAGCGGACGGTTGGCCACGACCGGCACGCGGCCGGTGAAGCCGTCGCGGGCTGCGGCGATTTCGAGAATGCGACCGCGGCAGGCGTACCAGCCGATCATCAGTCCCGGAACGATGAGCACGAGCGAGCTGATCGTGAGGGTGCCGACCGGCCAGTCGAAAGCCATCAGCACGAGCACACCGGCCAGGAACACGAGCGTCAGATAGCCCGAGTACGGCGCCCACGGCATGCGGAACACCGGGCGCACCAGAATGCCGCGCTTGGCCCAGGCCTGCAGCCTCAGCTGGCACAGCACGATCATGCCCCAGGCGCTCACGATGCCGATCGCCGCCATGTTCAGCACGATTTCGAAAGCTTCATCTGGCACGATGGCGTTCAGGCCCACCCCGAGCAGGGTCACGACCCCGGTCAGCAGGATGCCGCCGAACGGCACTCCGTTGCGGCTGATCTTGCCCGCGAAACGCGGCGCTGAGCCGGCCAGCGACATCGACCGAAGTATGCGCCCGGTGGAATATAGGCCGGCGTTCAGCGACGACAAGGCCGCGGTGAGAACGACGAGGTTCATGATCACGTCGACGCCGTCGATGCCGATCGTGCCGAAGAACGTGACGAACGGGCTTTCGCCGGCTTTATATGCCGTGTACGGCAACAACAGCGAGAGCAGCAGAATGGACCCCACGTAGAACACCGCAATGCGAATGATGACCGTGTTGATGGCCTTCGGCATGACCTTCTCGGGGTTCTTCGTCTCCCCGGCCGTCGTTCCGACCAGCTCGATCGACGCATACGCAAACACAACGCCCTGCACCACCAGAACGGATGCGATCAGCCCGTTGGGCAGCCAGCCCCCGTTTTCGCCGATCAGCGCAAAACCGGCGGTGGCCCCGTCGAGCGGCGTGCCGAAGATGACCATCCAGGTTCCGACGATCAGGAATGCCACGATGGCGAGCACCTTGATCAGGGCGAACCAGAATTCCATCTCACCGAATACCTTGACCGAGAGCAGGTTGAGCGAGAGCACCAGGGCGAGTGCGGCGAGGGCGTACAGCCACTGCGGCACCTCGCCGAACGGCGCCCAGTAGGTGGCGAAGAAATTCATGTACAACGCCACCGCGGTCACGTCGACGATCGCCGTCATGGCCCAGTTGAGCCAGTACAGCCAACCGGTGACGAAAGCAGTCTTCTCGCCGAAGAATTCGCGCGCGTACGACACGAAGGAGCCGGAGCTCGGGCGGTGCAGCACCAGTTCGCCGAGCGCCCGCAGGATGAGGAAGGCGAAGAAACCGCAGATCGCGTAGACGAACACCAGGGCGGGACCGGCGCTGGCGAGGCGTCCGCCGGCACCGAGGAACAGGCCGGTGCCGATCGCACCGCCGATCGCGATCATCTGCACGTGGCGAGACTTGAGTCCCTTGTGCAGGGCGTCATCCTCGTGCACGCTCAGGGCGTCTTCGATGTGCTCGAACGGGGTCTCTTCGGGCGGAATCGCGTGGTCGTGGTGACCGTGCGGTTCCGACGACGAATCGCCCGACGCGGGCATGGATGAGGGCTGCTGGCCGCGGGTGGGGCTCAAAACGGTGCTCGATTTCGCTGGCCGGTCACGCAGAAGGCTTCGTGTGAGAAACGATTCGAGTGGCGCGGGAAGTGGCCGGAAACTGCACGCACGCGCGCTTCTGGCGGTGTGCGGCGTCGGCCGGGGGATAGCGCAACCCTACTCTGCGGCCCCGAGCCCTGCGCTGAGCGCGTTGCCAGAACCCCCGCCGGGGGGCCGCCTGTAGGCGATTAGACTAGACCTTCACACCCCGACCTGACAAGCCTGGAGGCCGCATGGTTCTTTTCCTCCTCGCGTTTGTCGTTCTTTCGGTGCTCACGCCCTGGCTCACCCGGCGTCTCGGCACCCGCGTCTTCTACCTGATCGCCCTGCTGCCGGCCGGGGCCTTCGCGTACACGCTCACCCAGACCGCCACGGTCACCGCCAGCGGGGCCGTGACCCAGTCGATCCCGTGGATTCCGCAGCTCGGTATCAGCCTGTCTTTTCGGGTCGACACGCTGGCCTGGCTGCTCGCCCTCGTCGTGACGGGCATCGGCGCCCTCGTCCTTATCTATTGCGCGCGGTATTTCACCGACGACGAGCCCAGCCTCGGCCGGTTCGCCGCGCTGCTGCTCGCCTTTGGCGGCACCATGTACGGCCTCGTCACCGCGGACGACCTGGTGATCATGTTCATGTTTTGGGAGATCACGAGCGTGCTCTCCTACCTGCTGATCGGGCATTACACGCATAAACGCGAGAGCCGCGGCGCCGCCCTGCAGGCGCTGATCGTGACGACCTTCGGCGGGCTGGTCATGCTGGTCGGTGTTGTGATGATCTCGGTCGCCTCCGGCACTACGAGCCTTGCCTATATCGTGGCCAACCCGGTGACCGGCACCATGGGCACCTGGGCCGTGCTGCTGATCCTGGTCGGTGCGCTTTCCAAGAGTGCGCTGGTGCCGTTCCACTTCTGGCTGCCGGCCGCGATGGCCGCGCCGACCCCGGTGAGCGCGTACCTGCATGCCGCCGCCATGGTCAAGGCCGGCATCTACATCGTCGCCCGGCTCGCCCCTGGCTACGCCGACAGCGACGGCTGGCTGCCGGTGCTCGTCACCCTCGGCGTCTGGACCATGGTCGTCGGCGCCTGGCGGGCCCTGCGCCAGTACGACCTCAAACTTCTGCTCGCCTACGGCACGGTCAGCCAGCTTGGCTTTCTCATGATCGCGATCGGCTTCAACACCCGCGACACCGCCCTCGCCGGCGCCGCTCTGCTGCTCGCTCACGCCCTCTACAAGGCCACGTTGTTCCTCGTCGTCGGCGTGATCGACCACCGGGCCGGCACCCGCGACTGGCGCAAGCTCAGCGGCGTCGGTCGCACAGCTCCCGGCCTCGCCGTCATCGCGTTCATCGCTGTCGCGTCGATGGCCGGCCTGCCGCCGTTGTTCGGCTTCGTCGCCAAGGAGGCTGTGTTCACCTCCCTGCTCGACGCCGGCGTCGGCGGGTCCGGCTGGGGCTACGCGGCGCTCATCGGCACGGCCGTCGGGTCCGTGTTGACGGTGGCATACAGCATCCGTTTCTTCTGGGGGGCCTTCGGCAGGCGCAAGGAACAGCCCCAGACCGTGCTGCACGCGAGCCCCTGGGACACCCTGCTCGCGCCCGGGGTGCTCACCGTCGCGACCATTGGTCTTGGTCTGTTCGCCTCCGTGCTCGACCCGCTGCTCGCGCCCTATGCCGACACCGTTCCGGGGGTCGGCAGCGTCACCGAACCGCCGTACCACCTCGCGCTGTGGCACGGGCTCGAGCCGGCCCTCTACCTGAGTGCGGCCGTGCTGCTGCTCGGCGCGCTGCTGTTTCGAGCCCGCCGCGGCGTGTCGAAACTGCAGGCGAGGGTTCCCGACTACATCGACGCCGGCCGCGGTTACGGCAAGGCCATCCGCGCCGTCGACCGCATCGCGGCCCGCGTCACCCACTTCGCGCAGCAGGGCGGACTCCCGCAGTACCTCGGCACCATCCTTACCGTCTTCGTGCTGGCCCTCGGTTTTGCGGCCTTCGTCAACCGCACCTGGCCGGACGCGATCGTGCTGTGGGACTACCCAGGTCAGGTGCTGATTGCCCTGATTATGGGAATCTGCGCGGTGATGGCGGCCAGGGTCGGACAGCGGATGACCGCCGTGATTCTTGCAGGCGTCACCGGTTACGGCCTGGTCGCCCTGTTCGCTTTTCACGGGGCACCAGACCTCGCCCTCACTCAGGCCCTAGTCGAGTCGATCACCCTGGTGATCTTCGTGCTCGTGCTGCGCCGACTGCCCGCGAACATCGCCCAGCACAACAAACCGGTGCGCCGCAAGCGTCGCCTGCTGATCGGCAGCCTGGTCGGCCTGGTCATGGGCACCATTGGGTTCATCGCGCTCGGGGCGCGGGACTTCGCGAGTATCGCCGGCGCGCTGCCCCGATTGTCGGTGGACGACGGGCACGGCGACAACATCGTCAACGTGATGCTCGTGGACATTCGCGCCTGGGACACCATGGGTGAGGTCTCGGTGCTCATCGTCGTGGCCACGGGCGTTGCGAGCCTGCTGTTCGTGTCGGGCCGCAACTCGGTCGTGCCCAGGTTGAAGGAATCCCGCAGCCTGCGCTCGGTGGCGAACCGTCGTCGCGTCGTCGCCGACCCCGAGCTATCGAGTGAGGGCCACGCCGTCACCCGGCAGGCTTTTCTCCTCGCCGGGCGTAAAAACGCCCCAAGCAGCCGGTCGATTCTCATTGAAGTGCTCGTGCGGTTGCTCTTCCATCCCGCGATGATCGTGTCGATCTACCTGCTGTTCGCCGGTCACAACCTGCCCGGCGGAGGGTTCGCTGGCGGGCTGCTGGCCGGCCTGG
This sequence comes from Cryobacterium sp. TMT1-66-1, assembly GCF_004403435.1. Classification (NCBI taxonomy): domain Bacteria; kingdom Bacillati; phylum Actinomycetota; class Actinomycetes; order Micrococcales; family Microbacteriaceae; genus Cryobacterium; species Cryobacterium sp. TMT1-66-1. The sequence goes on along the minus strand of NZ_SOGP01000011.1, from coordinate 150,497 downwards.
CCTTGGTGGCCCGGTATCTGGCCGGCGGACGCTACGAGCTCAGCGAAGCGGCGCCGATCGATCCAGGCAAAATCCTGGGTCTGGGCGTGATTCTCGCCGTGGGCATGGCCGTCGTCTCGCTGTTCTTCGACGGGATCCCGCTTGAATCGGCCTACTTCACGGCGTCCGTGCCCGTGCTCGGTGACCTGTCGTTTGGTACCTCTACCATCTTCGATATCGGCGTCTATCTCGTTGTCATCGGGCTGACCTATGACATTCTGCGCAGCCTCGGCAGCGAAATCGACCGGCAGAGCGAAAATGACGAGATCGGGCCGCGACCGGCCCCGGCGACCGACGCCGAACCTCCCACCGACACGGCTGCCGGCGTGAGCATCAGCCCCGTGAACGATTCCTCGAACGGAGGAGCATCCCAATGAGCGCCTCCCTCACCCTCGTCATTGTGATGGCCGTCATGTACGCGGCCGGCGTCTATGTGATGCTCGAACGCAGCCTCACCCGGGTACTGATCGGCTTCCTACTCGTCGGCAACGCCACCAACCTGCTCATCTTCATCATGAGCGGCCGGCCCGGAAGCTCGCCGATCGTCACCGGCTCGAGCGTCGCCGACATGGTCGACCCGATTCCGCAGGTGCTCATGCTCACCGCGATCGTGATCAACTTCGGCATCACCGCGCTGTTGCTCGCCCTGATCTATCGCTCGTGGTGGCTGGCCCAGCTCGGCGACGAGGGCGACACCCTCACCGACGAGCACGCCACCGAGAGTGCCGACGAAGCCGACGCCACCTTCCGCTCCTCCTCCGATGATGACGACGCGGTCGCCGAGTCGATCGATGACTTCGAGCGCGGCGACGGCGCCACGAGCGACGAAGACACCGTCTCCAGCAAAGCGGATGCGGCCGGCAGCGCCGGCGTATCCGCTCGCGCTGCGTCGAAAAAGCCCGAGGGAGATGCGCGATGACCGCCCTCGTACCCCTCATCGTCTGCCTGCCGCTGCTCGGTGCCGCCGTCGCGCTGATGCTCGGCCAGCGTCGTCGCCTGCAGGTGCTGGTGAGCGTGCTGAGCCTCGCCGCCGCCACGGTGATGAGCGCAGTGCTGCTTGCGCTGGTCGACCGGTTTGGAACCGTCGTGGTGCAGGTCGGGGGCTGGGAAGCGCCGTGGGGCATCGTGCTCGTCGTCGACCGACTCTCGGCGATCATGCTGCTCATCTCGGCGCTCATGCTGCTCGGCGTGCTGCTGTTCGCGGTGGGCCAGGGCATCGTCGACGGTGACACCGAGACTCCGGTCTCGATCTTTCACCCCACGTATCTCGTGTTGGCCGCCGGCTTGTTCAACGCCTTCGTTGCCGGTGACCTGTTCACCATGTATGTCGGTTTCGAGATGCTGCTGTCGGCGAGCTACGTACTTCTCACTCTCGGCGGTACCGGCGCGCGCATTCGCGTGGGCATCACCTACATCGTCGTCAGCCTGGTCTCGTCGCTGCTCTTCCTCAGCGCGATCGCTCTCATCTACGGGGCCACCGGCACGGTCACCCTCGCCCTCATAGCCGAGCGGATGCCCGACCTCCCCGCCGACATTCAGCTGATCCTCGGGCTGCTGCTGCTCATCGCCTTCGGGGTGAAAGCCGCCGTGTTCCCGATGTCGTTCTGGCTGCCGGACTCCTACCCGACCGCCCCGGCGCCGGTCACCGCGGTGTTCGCCGGGCTGCTCACCAAGGTCGGTGTCTACGCGATCCTGCGCACCCAGACCCTGTTCTTTCCAGACAATCAGTTCTCGATGCCACTCATGATCGTGGCGGGGCTGACCCTGCTGGTCGGCATTCTGGGAGCGCTCGCCCAGGCCGACATCAAACGGCTGCTCTCATTCACCCTGGTCAGCCACATCGGCTACATGCTCTTCGGCATCGCCATCGGCACCCCACTCGCCATTGCCGCGACCATCTTCTACGTCGTGCACCACATCACCGTGCAGACCACCCTGTTTCTCGCGGCGGGCCTGATCGACCGGGTCGGCGGCACCACCTCGCTGTCGCGGCTCGGCGGACTGCTGAAATCGTCACCGCTCGTGGCAATTTTGTTCTTTCTGGGCGCGCTCAACCTCGGTGGGATCCCGCCGTTCTCCGGCTTTCTCGGCAAGATCGCCCTGTTTCAGGCCGGCACGATCGTGGGCGACCCGATCATCTACGTGCTGATCGGCGTGGGCGCACTGACCTCGCTGCTCACCCTCTACGCCCTGGCCCGGGCCTGGAACATGGCGTTCTGGCGGCCGAAGAAACAGGTGAAGGACTACACCTCGTCGATGTCGGCGTCGCTCGTGGAAGACCCGCAGGACGAGGGCATCGTGCTGAAGAAGACGGTCTCCCCGCTCATGGTCGGTGCGACCACGTTCATGCTCGTGCTGGCCCTCGGCCTGACCGTGTTCGCCGGTCCGATCTTCGACCTCGCCACCCGGGCCGCCGCCAACATCAGCTCGCCGTCGACCTACATCGATGCCGTGTTCCCGAACGGAACCGGGTCGATCGCCGACAGTAATGTGGGCACCAACTTCGAGGGCGGCGCCAAGTGACCACTCCGAGCGAGCGCCTCGAAGCCGTCGGCAATCAAATTCCGCCGCTGATCGCCCTGATCGTGCTGTGGATGCTGCTCTGGGGCGAGTTCTCCTGGCTCAACCTGCTGGTCGGGCTCGTCGTGGGAATCGTCGTGACCGTGGCGTTTTATTTGGTGCCGGTGCAGCTGAGCGGGCGCGTGCATCCGCTGCACACCGTGGTGTTCTTCGTGCGGCTCATCGTGGACATCGTGCGGGCGTCGGTCGACGTGTCCTGGCTCGCGGTCAAGCCCCGGCTGGTCACGTCGAACGCGATCCTGGAGATACGGCTGCGCACGCGCAGCGACCTAATTCTCACCTGGACGGCGGTGGCCACCTCGATCGTGCCCGGCTCGATCGTGGTCGAAATCGACCGGGAATCGTCCATCCTGTACCTGCACGTGCTGAATATGCAGAGCGCCGGCGATATCGAGCAGTTTCGGCGGCGCGTACTCGACACCGAACGGCGCATCGTGCGCGGGTTCGGCTCGCACGAAGACGTCGAGCGGATGCGCGGGGTGCTGCCCGCAAACCGGCTCAGTGCTCGTCGATCAGGAAAGGAATTGTCATGATGTTGCAGATTGTGGCCGTGGTCGCGTCGGTCATGTTCGCGGTCGGGGCGCTCCTGTCGGTGTACCGCATCGTCATTGGACCGAGCGTGCTCGACCGGGTCATCGCCTCCGACGTGCTCGTGGCGACCATCATCTGCGCCCTCGGCGCCGAGATGGCCCTGAACCGGCACACCGACACCCTGCCGGTGCTGCTCGTGCTGGCGCTGTTCGCGGTGCTCGGTTCGCTCAGCGTCGCCCGCTTTCTGCGCGGTCGGGACAACGCATGAGCGCCGTTCTGCACGATGTGCTGACCGCAATTCTCGTGCTAGCCGGCGCCACCATGTGCCTGGCCGCCGGAATCGGGCTCATCCGTTTTCCCGACGTACTGTCGCGACTGCACGCCGCGACCAAGCCGCAGATTTTTGGGCTCATGGCGGTGACAGCGGATGTCGCGATCAACAATTTCTCGGTCGGAACCGTGACTCTCGTGGTCGCGATTGTGGTCTTCCAGGCCCTGACCGCGCCGATGGCCGCGCACCTGGTGGGCCGGGCCGCGTACGAGACCGAGCACCTGCGGCCGGACCTGCTCATTGTCGACGAGCTGAAGGACCGCCGGGCCGACCGCTGACGAGCCGACCGGTGACCCTCCGACCGCTGACCCGCCAGTTTATAAACTGGGCCCGCGGACATAAGGTGGGCCCAAGACGAGATCGCCATCGTCCAATGTGACGTTGCGTGTGTGGCCCTGACATGTCGCTGGTCGAGCTCGCCGAGACCGGCATCGTCCAACGCGACCCGGCTTGCGGTGGCGCACGGGCAACGTTCTACTGCGGCGGTTAGAGCAGCATGGGCTCCTGCAAGAGGGGCTCCTGTAAGAGGGGCACCTGCAAGAGGGGGTTCTTGCGGGGCAGCGCGATCAGCGTCTGCTCGGAGTCGATCTCGACCGGGGGGTGCAGCCAGTACAAGCCTCCCAAGAGAAGGATCTTCCAGTGCTTGTTGTGGAGCAGCAGGTGGTGGTGGGCGCAGAGCAGGATGGCTTGGTCGATGTTAGAAAGTCCGAGGTCAGCCCAGTTTTCGACGTGATGCGCTTCCGACCAGGACGGTGGTCGATCGCAGCCGGGCCAGCGGCATCCGCCGTCGCGGGCGGCGAGGGCTCGGCGTTGGTCCCGGTTGAACAGGCGTTCGTCGCGTCCGACGTTGAGGGGCTGGCCGTCCTGGCTGAACAGGATGCCGAGGCAACCGGCGTCGCACAGATGTCGGTCGATCGTCTCTTTCGATACGGGGGCCGGGCTTCCCGCAAAGTACCCAAACGGCCCGGTGGTGCTGGTGGCCTTAGCCGCGCGCGTGTTCTTCGTGGTCTGGGTGGCGCCCGTGGTTTCAGCCGGCGTCGCTTCGCGGGCTGCCGCGGCGTCCCGCTCGGCCGTCTCCGTCTCGCTCATCAGCACGCCGACGGCGACCAGCCGTCCCGCTTCGATGTGGCTGAGACCGGTGGCGTGCTGCACCATCAACGTCGGGTTGCCGAACCCGTGCCGTGCTGCCAGACCGGACTGCCCCAGCTGCGGCCGGGACCGCTCCGCGATCGTACCCGCCAGCAGGGCGGCCGCCGTGTTCGTCAGCCGCAACAACGCCGCAATCGGCACGCGCGCGGCGAGCACCTCCGCATCGGACAGTCCGGCGAATTCAGCGCTGGACCCACCGAGAGCGGCGACAGCATTCGCCGCCCGAGTGAGCTCCATCGCCAGGTTGGTCATGCTTCAACTCAACACGCAACCACCGACACGAGAAAATGTCACTCATAAAAGCACAACACCGGCAAAACCGGCAAAGAAAACCCAAAGAAATGTTTCGACAAGTCGATGAGTCTTCGGCGATCTCTAGTTCTTCGACGCTGACCGGAACGATCGTTGTGGCCCAGCGCACGTTCGTGTTGCCCCGTCTCATGGGGTTTGCACGGTCGAAACGCGATGCCCGGCGACCCGACGTTCGGGTTTCGCTTTGCCCGTAGCCTGATTTGAACCTCCGCACCAGCCTGTGGAAACACTCGGCAGGATTGTAGTAACCCGTCTACTCTGACCCCATGCGAAACCCCTCGCGTCACCAAACGCTGCACAACGCCGTGCTCAGCGCCCTCCTGATAGCCCTCGCGACCGGCGCGTTGAGCGGATGCTCCGCCACACCCGCCCCAGCACCCAGCGACACAGCCTCGCCCGTCGCCGAGGCAACACCCGCACCGACCGAAACATCTGCGGTCTTCGCTTCGAACGACGAAGCCCTGGCTGCCGCGACCGCGTTTTATGCGTCGTATCAGGGCATCGCAAACACGATCTCGCGCGAAGGTGGAGCTGATCCATCTCGAATATCGGACTTTGTCACAAAAGATATGTTGCCGGGCGAAATCGCAACCTTTGAACGACTGGCAGACCGCGGCGTACACCTTGTCGGCGATATCGATTTCGACTCGATGTCTGTGCAGTCGGCAGACCTGAATGCCGGGTCAATCAATCTGTACATGTGCTTAGACGTTTCCAAAGGCGAAGTCGTGGACGCAGGCGGCATGTCGGTCGCACCGCCAGACAGGCCCTTGCGCTACCCACTCGTTGTGGCCCTGGTTCAGAACGACGCATTGAATCAGCTTCTCCTAGAGAAATCGGAAATATGGTCCGGGTCAGATTTCTGCTAGTCGTTGCGGCCCTATTCGCCGCCCAGTTCTCTCAGGTGAGTGCCGCATCGGCAAGTGCTCACGAAGTGGTCGGGCTGACCGAGACCGTCGAACTTGGCAATGCCGTCGATCCGCCGCCAGACTCCGACGGCATGGCCCACGGAAATGGAGTGGATCTTGTGGCTGGCTACACCTCTGCACATGTTGGCGGCAAGTCTGCCGGCAAGCAGCACGGTTCCGGTGGAGGGTCGGTCACGCCCGCGCTGCCGACAGTGTGCGCAAACGGCGACCCGATGAAGCCCGGAATCGAAACGATTCCCTGCGGCAACGGCACATTTCTGCCTTTGGCCCAGCACAACGCACCCGCAGTCCCGTGCGCAGGATGCTCTCCCGACACCATCGTGCGGGTCTCCGACCTGCAGAACTTTCCCGCCTACCCCGCCCCCACCGGCATGGAGCCCAATGGCTGGGCGATCGTTGGGCTGGCCGCGAACTTCTGGGCCGGGGCATCCGCTCAGATCGGCGAAGGACTACTGCTGGGCGAACCGGCCCAGGTGATGTTCACGCCGATCGGCTACCGCTGGGACTACGGCGACGGCACGACAGCGGTATCCGCCGACGGTGGGGCGAGCTGGGCCGACCTCGGCCTCACCGAATTCTCCAGCACCCCCACTAGCCACAAGTACGCCGCGAGAGGCAGCTACTCGGTCACCCTCACTGTCGACTACCGCGCGGACTACAGCTTCGGCGACCAGGGCTGGCGACCCGTCGACGGCATCGTCACCGTACCCTCCGCGCCGTTCGCCGTCGTCGCGGCGACGGAATCCACTGTGCTCGTGGCCGAAGACTGCAATGCCAACCCTCGCGGACCCGGCTGCTGACGTACCTGCCCGCGTCGCGGCACCGGTTAGAGATCAGGGCACTCTACGTAGGGGCGCCATGACCTGGAACGAGTGCCGTGACTATCGAGACGGGCTGAAACCGGCAGGGTTGAAGCCGGCCGGCAGTTCGAACGGGTCGGGCACGCGGCTCGACCGGTCCGACGCGGCCACCAGGGTCGCCAGCTCACCGGCCGCCCTCTCGATGCGGGCGGGCAGGGTGGCCAGCCGGCTGTCCACTCCGCCGTCGCCGCTGCCCCAGTCCTCCGAGGCGGCGAACACCGAGGTGGGCACGACAACGGCGTGCAGGTAGGTGAACATAGGGCGCAGCGCGTAGTCGAGGGCCAGGGAATGCCGGGCCGTTCCTGCTGTCGCGCCGATCAGAACCGGCTGGTCGGTGAGAGAGCGGTTGTCGATCACGTCGAAGAACGTCTTGAACAGGCCGCTGTAACTGGTCGTGAAGATCGGTGTGACGGCGATCAGGCCGTCGGCCGCGGTGACGGCCTCGATCATCGTTTGCAGCCGCGGGCTGGCGAAACCGGTGAGCATGTTGTTCATCACGTCCTGCGCGTAGTCGCGCAGCTCGTAGGTCACCACTTGGGTCGTGACACCCTCGTCGGTCAGCCGCGCCACGGTGGCAGCGGTGAGCTTGTCGGCGAGCAGCCGAGTTGATGACGGCTGGCTCAGGCCGGCCGAAACGACCGCGAGGGTTCGCTCGGTCGTGGTCATCTCAGGCTCCGGTCTGCGTGGTGCGGGTGAGGCCGAAGGCGGCGCCGGTTCGGGCGGGTGCGATGGCGGCGGCGGTGTCGAGGTCGTCACGCAGCGCGGTCGTAGCGGCAACCGGAGTGTGGGCGGCGAGGCGCAGGGATTCGTGAGTGGGGCCATCCGGTACGTCGACCGGGCGGTTCTTCGCAAACTCGCGGCGCAGCACGGGCACGACCTCTTCGCCGAGCAGGTCGAGCTGCTCGAGTACGGTCTTCAGCGGCAGGCCGGCGTGGTCCATCAGCCAGAGCTGACGCTGGTAGTCGCCGACGTAGTCGCGGAATCCCAGGGTACGGTCGATGACTTCCTGCGGGCTGCCCACGGTGAGCGGGGTCTGCGAGGTGAAGTCCTCCATGCTCGGGCCGTTGCCGTAGACCGGGGCGTTGTCGAAGTACGGGCGGAAGTGGCGCTTGGCATCCTGCGAGTTCTTGCTCATGAACACCTGGCCGCCGAGCCCGACGATGGCCTGTGCGGCGGTGCCGTGGCCGTAGTGTTCGAAGCGTTGGCGGTAGTACTGCACCATCTTCGCGGTGTGCGAGGCGGGCCAGAAGATGTGGTTGGAGAAGAATCCGTCGCCGTAGTACGCGGCCTGTTCGGCGATTTCGGGGCTGCGGATACTGCCGTGCCAGACGAACGGCGGCACGCCGTCGAGCGGGCGCGGGGTGGACTGGAAACCCTGCAGCGGGGTGCGGAACTGGCCTTCCCAGTCGACGAAGTCTTCACGCCAGAGCCGGCGGAGCAGGGCGTAGTTCTCCAGCGCGAGCGGGATGCCCTCGCGGATGTCTTTGCCGAACCACGGGTAGACCGGGCCGGTGTTGCCGCGGCCCAGGGTGAGGTCCACCCGGCCGTCGGCGAGGTGCTGCAGCATAGCGAAGTCCTCGGCGATTTTCACCGGGTCGCTCGTGGTGATCAGCGTGGTCGCGGTGGAGAGGATGATGCGCTTGGTTTTCGCGGCGATGTAGCCGAGCATGGTGGTCGGCGACGACGGCACGAACGGCGGGTTGTGGTGCTCGCCGGTGGCGAAGACGTCGAGACCGACCTCCTCGGCCTTCTGCGCGATGGCGACCATGGCTTTGATCCGGGCGTTCTCGGTGGGGGTGTCGCCCGTGGTGGGGTCGGTGGTGATGTCCCCGACCGTGAAGATTCCGAACTGCATGCCATCCTCCAACTTTCTATGCGTCTGCATGTATATCTATCGTAACGGTAGAACCTGCGCGGCTATTCCCGGTCTTCGAGATTCACGGCACGTGCCCGCGAAGCTGGCAGGCGTTGCAACCAGTGCCAGCTTCCTGGACGCGTGCCACGAGGCGCGAGCGGATGTTTGGGCGGCGGGCGCGGGCATCCGCTGATATACTGATTGGGTCGCAACTGGCGTAGCACGAAGATGGGTCACCATCGGGGAGCGACTGACACGGTTAGTGGCCGCACGCCTGGGCCGCAACATCCATATATAAGGAGAACTCCGTGCCTGATTCCGCCACTGTCTTGAAGTCAACCTTCAACGAACCGCTCTCGGTCGTTGACCCCGAGATCGCCGCCGTGCTCGAGCAGGAGCTCGGTCGCCAGCGCGACTACCTCGAAATGATCGCGAGCGAGAACTTCGTTCCGCGCGCCGTGCTGCAGTCGCAGGGCTCCGTGCTCACCAACAAGTACGCCGAGGGATACCCGGGGCGCCGCTACTACGGCGGCTGCGAGTACGTCGACGTCGCCGAGCAGCTCGCCATCGACCGCGCCAAGAGCCTCTTCGGCGCCGCCTACGCGAACGTGCAGCCGCACTCTGGCGCCACCGCCAACGCGGCAGTGCTCTCCGCCATCGCCACCCCCGGAGACACCATTCTCGGCCTCGAGCTGGCCCACGGAGGCCACCTCACCCACGGCATGAAGCTCAACTTCTCGGGCAAGCTGTACAACCCGGTCGCCTACGGCGTCGATCCCGAGACCTTCCGCGTCGACATGAACGTCGTGCGCGACAAGGCGCTCGAGAGCAGGCCGAAGGTCATCATTGCCGGCTGGTCGGCGTACCCGCGCCACCTCGACTTCGAGGCCTTCCGCGCCATCGCCGATGAGGTCGGCGCGCTGCTCTGGGTTGACATGGCCCACTTCGCCGGACTCGTCGCCGCCGGCCTGCACCCCTCGCCCGTGCCCTACGCCGACGTCGTGTCGAGCACCGTGCACAAGACCCTCGCCGGCCCGCGCTCTGGGTTCATCCTCTCCCGCGACATGGCCCTGGCCAAGAAACTCAACTCGAACGTGTTCCCCGGCCAGCAGGGCGGCCCGCTCATGCACGTGATCGCCGCCAAGGCCACCGCGTTCAAGCTCGCCGCCGAGCCCGAGTTCAAGGAACGCCAGGAGCGCACCCTGCGCGGGGCCAGCATCCTCGCCGACCGTCTCACCGCCGACGACTCGCGTGCCCACGGCATCGATGTGCTCACCGGCGGCACTGACGTGCACCTCGTGCTCGCCGACCTGCGCCACTCCGAGATCAACGGCCAGCAGGCCGAGGATGCCCTGCACGAGGTGGGCATCACCGTGAACCGCAACTCGGTTCCGTTCGACCCGCGCCCGCCGATGGTCACCTCTGGCCTCCGCATCGGCACGCCCGCCCTGGCCACCCGCGGATTCGGCGACGCCGAGTTCACCGAAGTCGCCGACGTCATCGCCGAGGCCCTCAAGCCCGGCGCCGACATTGCAGCGCTCCGCACCCGCGTTGGCGCTCTGACGCAGGCGTTTCCGCTCTACTCCGGTCTGCAGCAGTAACTTTCGTCGAAGCGGATGCCGCTGACTGGCCCGTGGCATCCGCTCTCGCAGATGGATGTCGCCGGCCGCTCGGCTGGGCATCCGCTGTCGCCCGCCTGCGATGAGCCCGGCAAGCACCCGGTAATCAACACTGGACGGGGCCCAGGCCCCGTCCAAGCGAACCGAAGTACGGCACCGAACTGAACCACAACAGTAGGGATCCACGATGACGGCAATCACACTCGACGGGGTCAAGACCGCCTCCGACATCAAGGCCGAGCTGCGGGACCGCATCGCGGCGCTGCGCTCGCACGGCGTCGTGCCCGGCCTGGCAACCCTGCTCGTGGGTAATGACCCGGGTTCTGAGACCTATGTGGCGGGCAAGCACCGCGACTGCGCCGAGGTCGGCATCGAGTCGCTGCGCATCGATCTGCCCGGCTCGGCGACGAGCGCCGACGTGCGCGCGGCGATCAACGACCTCAATAACAGTCGCGAAGTCACGGGCTACATCATCCAGCTGCCGTTGCCCGTTGGTCATAACGAAAACGCGATGCTCGAGCTAATCGATCCGTCGAAGGATGCCGACGGCCTGCACCCGACGAACCTCGGGCGGCTCGTGCTCGGCATCGAGGGCGAACTGCGCTCACCGCTGCCGTGCACCCCGGCCGGCATCGTAGAGCTGCTACGTCGTTACGACGTGCCGATCGTGGGCCAGAAGGTCGTCGTGGTCGGCCGCGGCCTCACCGTGGGGCGCCCGCTCGGCCTGCTGTTCACCCGCAAGGGCCTCGACGCGACCGTCACGCTGACCCACTCGCGCACGGTCGACCTCGCCGGCGAAGTGCGTCGGGCCGATATCGTCGTGGCCGCCGTTGGCGTGCCGCACCTGATTCAGGCCGACTGGATCAAGCCGGGTGCCGCCGTGCTCGACGTGGGAGTCACCCGCGTGACGGACCCGGTCACCGGCACGGGCCGCCTGACCGGCGATGTACACCCGGATGTGGCCTCGGTGGCCGGGCACCTGTCGCCGAACCCGCGCGGCGTCGGCCCGATGACCCGCGCCATGCTGCTCTCCAACGTAGTGAAGGCCGCCGAGCAGTCCCTGCTGGCGTAACGCCAGCTGTGGTACCGGAGTAACTGTGCGTAACTGCGGAAATTTCGCAAATATTTGTGCGAAATCAGGGCGTCTCGCCCGCTCGAAACTGGAATTTCCGCAGTTGTGAACGACGCCTCCGGTATAGTGGCGACATTCAGGCTGGCTCCGCTCCTGCGCTACTGCTGGGCGAGGGCTGCGCGGTGCAGCTCGGTGTGTGCCAGGTAGCTCGTGGCGTTGTGCCGGATGCTCGCGATCTCCTCGTCGGTCAGCGTGCGCCGCACCTTGGCGGGAACGCCGGCCACGAGCGAACCGGGGGGAACAACGGTGCCGCCGAGCACGACGGCTCCGGCGGCCACGAGCGATCCGGTGCCGATGATGGCGCCGTTCAGAACGGTCGCGGCCATGCCGACGAGCACGTTGTCCTCGATGGTGCAGCCGTGCAGCACCGCGCCGTGCCCGACCGAGACGCCGGTGCCGAGGGTGAGCGGAAAGTCGGTGTCGACGTGGCAGGAGACGTTGTCCTGCAGGTTGGAGCCGGCGCCGATCGTGATCGGCGCAAGTTCCGCGCGCAGCACGGAGTTGTACCAGACGCTGGCCCGGTCGGCGAGGGTGACGTTGCCGACGATCACGGCGCCGGGAGCGACGAACGCGGTCTCGGCGATGGTTGGAGCCGGTGTGTTCGGCAGGACGATGATTCGGGCGGCGTTGTCAGCAGTCATACGCGTCAGCCTACTGCCGAGGGATGGCGCCACTCGGCTCGGTTTGCACCTGCGACCCCGCAGCGGCTCGGGTCGGAGCTATATCGCGTCGGGCATGCCCGGCCCCGCCCGCAATACACTGAACGGATGCGTGCACCCACCGGAATCCAGTATGAGTTGACCCGCGAAACCCCGAGCGGCCCCGCTCGCGCCGTCGTGACCGAGGTCGCGGCGGGACTGCGCGCATATTCCGTAAATGGCATAGACGTGGTGGAGACCTTCGACGAGTCAGTGCAACCGCCGATGGCGGCCGGAATTGTGCTCGTGCCCTGGCCCAATCGCATTCGTGACGGCAAATGGACTCAGAACGGAATCACCCGCCAGCTCGCTCTCACTGAGCCGGCCAAGCAGAACGCCAGCCACGGGCTGCTGCGCTTCGCGCCGTACCGGGAGGTATCGCGCACTACAGACACGGTAACCCTGGCGGCGACGGTCTTTCCACAGTCCGGCTACCCATTTCACCTTGAGACCGAGGTGACCTACGCGCTCACTTCCAGCGGGCTCGAGGTCACGCATCGGGTGCGCAACGTGGGAGCGGAGCCCGCGCCGGTCGCCGTGGGGGCGCATCCGTTTTTGAAGATCGGAGACGTGCCCACGGGCGACCTCATCGTGCGCGTGGATGCCGCGACCCACCTCGACGTCGACGACCGCCTCAACCCTGTCGGTGAAACCCCGGTAGACGGCACCCGGTTCGACCTGCGCGCGGGCGCCCGGGTCGGCGACCTCGACCTCGACGACGGCTTCGGCGGCGTCGGAGTCGGTGCCGAACATACCCTCACCGCGTCGGATGGCCGAAGCCTCACCCTCTGGGGCGATGCCAATATGCGCTACGTACAGGTCTTCACGCCGCGCATCTTTCCGGTCACGCAGGGTGCGGGCGAGCCGGTGCGCGGCCTCGCGATCGCGATCGAGCCGATGACCGCTCCCGCCGATGCGTTCAACTCCGGGGCCGGCCTGCACTGGGTAGAGCCGGGGGAGCAGTGGATCGTGCGCTGGGGCATCCGTCATGACGGGTTTGAGCTGCGTTAACGCTGCCCGGCCACGTCGACGAGTTCGGCCAGTACCCTGCGCACCGAGGCGCGGGCGAGCGTTTCCGGGCGACTCAACACGTCGATCTGCCGCCCCACAGTGAGGCCCCGAAACGGCACGAGCACGACTCCGTCGCCCTGTCGCGGCGCCATTGTGTAGCGCGGCAGCAGTGCAATGGCCGCCCCGGTCGCGACAACCGACGTCGCCACGAAGAACTCGTTGATCCGATGCACGATGCGCAGCGGCTGACCGGCCGCCGCCGCGACCACGTTCACCGCCTCGGCGAGCGGAAACCCAACGTGACCGGTGACCCACGGCTCGTCTCGAATATCGTCGAGGGTGAGCGATACCTTTACGGCCAGCGGATGCCCGACCGGCACGGCCACATCCAGCGGCTCGAACAGTAACGGCGTGACCGCGACGGTATTCGGCCAGGCCGGATCGTGCGGCACCCGGTGCGCAATCACCAGGTCATAGTCGGCGACGAGCGCCGCAAAACGCTCCCGCGGCACATCCTCGTCGCCGCAGCCCACGGTCGGGCCGCCACTCAAGTGCATTCGGTTCAGCAGCGGGCCGAACCAGGCCAGCCCCGCACTGTGGAACGCGCTCACGGTCACCGGCAGGCCGGGGTCGTTTTGAAACCGGGCCACGGCCTCGTCGGCCCGGGCCATCGCGGTCGAGACGTCGGCGGCGGCGCTCGCCAGGGCGACGCCGGCAGGGGTCAGCCGGAGCACCCGTCCGTGTTTCTCGGTGAGCTTGACGCCGGCACGTTGCTCGAGGGCGCTGAGCTGCTGCGAGACCGCCGACGACGACACGTGCAGGGCGCGGGCCACAGCGGCGACGCTTCCGCGCTCGCCGAGCTCCCGCAGTACGGCAAGCTGGCGCAATTCCATAAGCTCAGGCTAAAGCATCCGTTTATAAAATGGTGTCTAGACTTAACGAATGCCGCCGCGCACCATTACCTTATGACTTCCGTTCTGACCCGCCGTACTCTGCTGCCGCACCTGGGACGCTACCGCGTCGACCTCGTGCTGCTGCTCGTGGCCTTGGTCTGGGGTGGCAGTTACCTGAGCGCAAAGATGCTGACCGAGCAGGCGAGCGTGTCAGCCGTGCTCGCGCTGCGCTTTCTGGTCGCGGCGCTGGCCCTCGTGATCGTCTGGGTCGTGCGGCGCGAACGCCTTCCGACCCGGCGGGCGCTCGGGGTGGGCTTGCTGCTCGGGGCCACCCAGGCGAGCATCCTCTGGCTCGAGACCCAGGGCGTGGCATTCACCTCCGCCACGAACGCCGGGCTCATCATCAGCCTCACGATCATCATGACCCCGGTACTCGAGTCGGTGGCGGCCCGCCGCTGGCTGCCGCGCCCCTTCTTCGTGGCGGCGGTGCTCGCGGTCGTGGGGGTAGCGCTGCTCGTCTCCGGCAACGGATTCGCGCAGCCGAACGTGGGCGACCTGCTCATTCTCGCGGCGGCGGTCGTGCGCTCCCTGCACGTCACCATGATGGGCCACCTCGTTCGGGGCCGCAGCGACAGCACCATCACTCTGACCCTGCTGCAGGCGCTGGTCGGGGCGGCGGTCTTCACCGCGTTCGATCTTCCCGGCCTCGTCACCGCCGTCACCACCTTCAACCTGGCCGCCTGGATCGGCGTGCTCTACCTCGGCCTGGCCTGCAGCGTGTTCGCGTTTCTCGCGCAGATGTGGGCGATTCGCCGCACGTCGGCGGCCCGGGCCAGCCTGCTCATGGGAACCGAGCCAATTTGGGCGGTGCTCGTGGGAGTGTCGCTCGGCAGCGAAACCCTCGGCCTGATCGGCGCCGCCGGGGCCGCGCTCATCATCGTCGGTACGTTCTGGGGCCAGCGCATCGAGGCGGGTCACCGCCTGCGCGTCGGGTAGGCGTCCGCTGGGGGTGGCGGAAGAATGCCACGTCTGTATGCCGACCCGTCCGATTCGCGGGACACCTCGCGCACGGCTCGGCGCGCGGCCAGGAATCCGTTCCATCAACGACGAGTGCCTGCGGCTCGAAGGCCGCAGGCACTCACCAAGTGGATGTCGCAGCTAGGACAGCACGTCCCGCACCAGATCATCGTTCTCGTGGTTGCGCAGCCGGGAGAAGATATAGCCGCCGATCAGCAACGCGAACGGCAGAGCCACGAGCACCCAGCCGATGGTGCTGAGGCCCCAGGAGGTGGTGGTCGGGTCAACGCCGTCGGCCACGGTGCCGGCGAGCAGTCCGAAGTGGCTCATCAGCAGGTATTCGCCGAGCAGCAGGCCGAACGTGGCGAGAACCGGGGCGATCACCGTCTGGAAGATATTCTCGGTGCCCTTGTTGCGGCGAAAATACGCGATGATCGCGATGCTGACCAGAATCTCGATAAGTACGATGGCGATCACCGAGAGCCCGCTGAACCAGTAGAACAGGTTGAGTACCGGGTCGAGCTGGAACACCGCGAACACCACGAGCACGACGCCGGTGATGACGGACGTGACGAGCGACGCCGTGCTCGGCGCGCCGCGACCGTTGACCGTGCTGAGCGGCCCCGGCAGCGCGCCGCCGCGGCCGAGCGCGAACAGGTAGCGGCTCGCGGCGTTTTGAAAGGCGAGCAGCCCGGCGAACAGGCTCGACAGCACGAGGATGCCCATGAGCGTCGCCATCCACGGGCCCACGTATTGGGTCGCGAGTGCGAACAGCACTGCGGCCGGGTCTGCCAAAGGAACGCCCGCGACGGTCGAGAGTTCGACGGTCTTCTCAACCACGGTCGATGCGCCCATGCCGGTCACCATAGCGAAGGCGGTCAGGCCGAACAGAACGGTGATGACGACGACGGCGAGGTAGGTGGCGCGGGGAACGACGGTCTTCGGGTCCTTGGATTCTTCGCCGTAGATGGCGGTGGCCTCGAAGCCAATGAAGGAGGCGAAGGCGAACGCGAAGGCGATGCCGGCCGAGCCGGCCAGGCCGCCGGCAACGATGGCGGCGGGGTTGAACGAGGCCCAGAAGTTGATTCCTTCCGGCCCGCCGTCGAGCAGGATGGCGACCGCGGTGACCACGAGCGCGGTCAGTTCGAGCAGCATGAGCACGCCGAGCACCTTGGCGCCGACGTCGACGCTGAGCAGGGAGAGCAGGGTCACGATGCCCCAGGAAATGAGCGACCAGGCCCACCAAGGGAGCACGCCCACCTGGCCGGCCATGAGGGCGCCGAAGAATCCGTAGATGGCCAGCTGCACGGCGAGGTAGGCGAGAATCGACACGAACGCCGATGCGGTACCGAGGTGGCGGCCGAGGCCGCGGCCAATGTAGGCGAAGAACGCACCGGCATTGGTGACGCGCTGGCTCATCGCGGCGTAGCCGACGCTGAACACCAGCAGGGTGAGTCCGACAGCCACGTAGGCGCCGGGGGCCGCTGCGCCGTTACCGAGCACGATCGCCACGGGTACCGCGCCGGTCATGCCCACGAGAGGGGCCGCCGCCGCGACCACGAAGAAGACGATGCCGAGAACGCCGAGTCGGCCCTTGTGCAGGGCCGTTTCCGGTGCTGTCGCCTGGTCGGGTTTGGTCTGGGTCATGGCTACTCCTCGTTGAGTAAGAGGTCGGGTGCGCAAAACGGATGCACGCTGCATCCGCTTCACCTGTGGCTATCAGCGTGGCAATCTCTGGGCCAAACCGTTTGCCATTTGCGGCACCGCAGTTGTCGAATTGCGCATGCTGTGACGGTTGCCTGCCGTCGAGGCGCACGCCGACGAAGCGTGCCGCGCGACCGCGAAAGCGGGCTCAGACGCGACGGTAGGTGCTCGGCGTTTCGCCGAAAGCCGTGCGAAAGATGCGACTGAAGTGCGCGGCGTCGACGAAGCCCCAGCGAGCGGCGATGGTGCCCACCGAGCGGTCACCAAGAATGGGGTCGCGCAGGTCGCGGCGGCAGTGCTCCAGCCGGCGGGTGCGGATCCAGCTCGCCACGGTGCTGTCGGCCTCGTGAAAAACGTTGTGCAGGTGCCGGGTCGAGATGAAGTGGACGTTCGCGATGCTCGCCGGGCACAGCTCCGGGTCGCCCAGGTGGGCATCCACATACGAGCGGATGCGCCCCAGCAGGTCGCCGTGCGCCCCCGCCACCGGGTCGCGGCGCAGGTTCAGTTCGCTCTCGAACATGGTCGCGATCAGGTCGACGGCGTTGTAGGCGAGGCGGTGCCCACTCGCGCCGGAAAGCACGTCGAGGTTTTCCGCGAGCTGCACCATGAAAGGGCTGATCAGGCGGCCGAGTCCGGCGTCGCCGGGCAGCCGCACGGCGGTGAGCTGGCCCACCGAATCGGCCGGCAGGTCGAGTACGTCGTGCGGAAACATGAGCACGAGGGTGCGAAAGTCCTTCTCGAACTCGAGCGTGTATGGCCGGTTGGTGTCGTACACGGCCAGGTCGCCGGGGCGCAGGGTGGCCTCGCGGTTGTCCTGCACGAGCAAGCCGGTGCCGGTCAGTTGCAGGTTCAGCTTGAAATACTGTCGAGTGGATGCCGCGATCAGCGACGGTGTGCGAATCACCTGGTGCCCGATGGCGGTGACCTCGACGATGGAGAGCTCGTCGAGCACGCGCGAGCGCAAGGTGCCGTGAAAGCTACGGGAGGCACTGCGCACCTCGAGCGGAACGAATGACTGCGACACGAGGGTGCGCCACTGCGAGAAGGAGTCGGCGATGGCGCACTCCACTCGGTCGGTCGGGGCGGTCAGCGGAACGGTGTCCTCGGGTGGCATGGTGCTCGTGCCTGCGGCGCCCGTTACCGAGTTCACAACCGTCATCGTCACGAGCAGCTCCTTCGCCGGGTCCTGACCAGATCGGCCCTCGGGGGGCGTTTCATGATCGTCTGGAGCTAATGTAGTCCTGCAGGGCTCCATTGTCATTCTTTTTTCGACACTCGGCGAAAATAGATCTGCACGCAGATCGACGGAACTGGCTAGTATCCGGAGAGTGATTGACCGGTCGCGAGTGGAGCGAAAAAATGGATGACGATGCTCGCTTGGCCGCTGCTCAGCTGATCCGTAATCGAGTCGGGTGGGTATCTCTGGCCGCCGGCGCCCTGTTCGCCGTGTTCGGCGTGGTCTTCGACCAGGGCGCACTCCTGGCGTTGTCGGCTGCCTGCGGTTCCGCTTTCCTGTGGACTCTGCTCCCGGTGCGGGTCTCTCGGTCCCAATCGAAGGATGACGCGCCCACACAGTGAGCCTGGCCCGTCGTTGGCGCTGCCAACGGCTGCGCGCGCGGCTGACCGTTTCGGGCGCTCTCATGAGCGTCGGGCGCGCCCATCCGCTTGCGCGGGCAGCTTGTGGCAATCCGAGCAACCCAGGGCGCTAGTCCCCGGTCGAAAGCAGGTGCAGGTAGCCGTCGAGCTGGGCCACGAGCTGTTCCGGGGCGTGCTCGTCGGGGGAGAGCGCAGCGGTGATCTGCGCGCCGAGCAGCACGTTCAGGAGGTGACCCACGACATCCGTGTCGGTAAGAGCCGTGTGCATCTCGCCGGCTGCGCGTGCCTCGGCCAGGTGCCCGAGCAACGCAAGGCGCCACTGCAGCATCGACTCATCGTGCAGCTGCGCCTTGGCCGCATTGGTCAGCGCCTTCTGCCAGAACGGAATCACGATGCGCGCCTCGCTCACACGCGTCTCATCGAGCGGAAGAATTTCGTGACAGAAGGCGCGCACGGCGGCGAGCCCGGTCAGGCCAGCGGCCCCGCGCTCGATGCGCAGGTTGGTCTGGCTGAACACGTGCCCGAAGGCGAAGGTGAGCAGGTCGTCCTTGGTGCCGAAATAGGGTTTGAGTGCGCCGTTGGCGAAGCCGGCCTCGGTGGCGATCTCGCGCAGGGTCGCGCCCTCGATGCCGTGCCGGGCGATGATGCGCCAGGTGGCATTGACCAGCTCGACGCGACGCTGGTCGTGATCGACGACTTTCGGCATTGGCCCTCTTCTGGTGGTGCCGGTTAGAGCTGGGAGCATCAGCTTGTCAGAAAGATTCTTGAAAGGCTTGCCAGCAGCAGCGCTGACCATTTATATTCTACAACCATAGGAAATAAATCCCCGGAGCTGCAACCGCCGGGCCGAACCAGGAAATGAGACGCAATGCTCACCGCCGAGACTGCCGACATCGTCACCGACTTCGCACTTCCCACCGCGCAGGAACTGCAAACCGTGCGCACGATCCTGGCCGACGCCGGCCTGTTCGGCGACAGTATTCGGGTTGCCTATCTCGGCCTGCTCGACCCGCCGCGAGGTGCCACCGAGATCAATCGTCGCTTTCGGGTCTTTCTGCACGACGTGTCCGGCGCAGCCCCCACCGACGTGATCGTCTCGGCGACCCACGGCACCGTCGAGTCCCGCGTCACCCTCGACACCGCGCTCACCGGTGAACTGCCCGTGCTCGAGGAAGAATTCGGCGCCGTCGAAGACCTCCTCACAACGGATGCCCGCTGGCTCGCCGCACTCGCAGCCCGCGGCCTCGACGTGGCCACCGTGCGCGTCGCTCCCCTCTCCGCGGGGGTGTTCGAATACCCGAACGAGAAGGGCCACCGCATTCTGCGCGGCCTCGCCTTCGTGCAGAACTTTCCGGAGGACAGCGCCTGGGCCCACCCGATCGACGGCCTCGTCGCCTACGTCGACATCGTCGCGAAGACCGTAGACCAGGTGCTCGATTTCGGCGTCGTTCCCATCCCCGCCGAACACGGCAACTTCACCGATCCCGCCCTCACCGGCCCGCTGCGCGAAACGCTCAAGCCGATCAGTATCACCCAGCCCGATGGCGTGAGCTTTACCGTCGCCGGCGGCAACCACATCGAGTGGGAGAAATGGAGCCTCGACGTGGGTTTCGACGTGCGCGAGGGCGTCGTGCTGCATAACATCGGCTTTCGCGACGGCGCGAAGACACGCTCCATCATCCGTCGTGCGTCGATCGCGGAGATGGTCGTGCCCTATGGCGATCCGGCCCCCGTGCGGTCCTGGCAGAACTACTTCGACACCGGCGAATACCTCGTCGGCCAGTACGCCAACTCGCTCGAACTCGGCTGCGACTGCCTCGGCGAGATTACCTACCTGAGCCCGGTCATCACCGACGGCTTCGGCAACCCGCGCGAGATTCGCAACGGTATCTGCATGCACGAAGAGGACTGGAGCATCCTCGCCAAGCACAGCGACCTGTGGAGCGGCATCGAATACACCCGCCGCAACCGCCGCTTCGTCATCAGCTTCTTCACCACCGTCGGCAACTACGACTACGGCTTCTACTGGTACCTCTACCTCAACGGCACCATCGAATTCGAGGCGAAGGCCACCGGCGTCGTCTTCACGAGCGCCTACGCCGGCAAGGGCTATCCCTACGCCTCCGAAATCGCTCCCGGTCTCGGCGCCCCCTTTCACCAGCACCTGTTCAGCGCCCGCCTCGACATGGCCCTCGACGGCGACACCAACCGGGTCGAAGAAGAAGACGTCGTGCGCGTTCCGATAGGCCCCGGCAACGAGCGCGGCAACGCCTTCACCCGCCAGCGCACCGTGCTCGCCACCGAGCTCGAGGGCGTCAGACATGCGGATGCCGCCATCGGCCGCACCTGGCACGTCTCCAACCCCAATTCCCTCAATCGCCTCGGCGAACCCGTCGCGTACAAGCTGCACCCGCAGGGGCTGCCCGTGCTGCTGGCCGACCCGGAGTCGTCGGTGGCCCAGCGCGCGGCGTTCGCCACCAAGGGCCTCTGGGTCACCCGCTTCGCCGAAGACGAACGCTATCCCACCGGTGACTTCGTCAACCAGCACGCCGGCGGCGCCGGGCTGCCCGCCTACATTGCGGCCGACCGAGCGATCGACGGCGAGGATATCGTGCTCTGGCACACCTTCGGCCTCACCCACTTTCCGCGGGTCGAGGACTGGCCGATCATGCCGGTCGACACCGTGGGCTTCAAGCTGCGCCCCGACGGCTTCTTCGACCGCAGCCCCGTGCTGGACGTCCCCGCTAACGTGCCCCCGGCATCCGGTGGTCACTGCCACTGACCCGTGTCGCGCACGTCGCATTGCGGACGGGGCCCAGGCCCCGTCCAGGGGCCCAGTTTATAAACTGGGCCCCTGACCATAAGGTGGGCCCGGTGAGCGGATGCGTCAGCGCGGCGCTACCGCGCCTGCACACTCGCCCCCGGCCTGAGGTCGAGACGGCGCAGCAACTGGGCGTTCAGCGCCACGACCACGGTCGACACCGACATGAGCAGCGCCCCGATCTCCATCGGCAGCACGAACCCGATCGGCGCGAGCACCCCGGCAGCGAGCGGAACCGACAGCAGGTTGTAGCCGGCCGCCCACCACAGGTTCTGCTTCATCTTGCGGTAGCTCGCCCGCGACAACTCGATCACCGAGAGCACCGAACGCGGGTCGTCGCTCGCGAGAATGACGCCGGCCGATGCGATCGCCACGTCGGTTCCGGCGCCGATCGCGATGCCGACATCGGCCTGCGCGAGCGCTGGGGCATCGTTCACCCCGTCGCCGACCATGGCCACGCGGCGGCCCTCGTGTTGCAGCTCGGCTACCTTGCGCGCCTTGTCTTCCGGATGCACCCCCGCGAACACCCGGTCGATGCCGAGCTCGGCGGCCACGGACTGGGCGACCGCTTCGGCGTCGCCGGTGATCATCACCACCTCGATATCCAGCCGGTGCAGCGCGTCCACGGCCTGCCGCGACTCCTCGCGAATCTCGTCGGCCAGACCGATCGCGCCCACGACCACGCCATCGCGCAGCACGTGCAGAATGATCGCGCCCTGACGCTGCCAGACCACGGTCTCAGGCAGCGGCCGGGCCCCGTGCTCGTCGAGCATGCTCGGACCGCCGACGCTCACGCTGTGCCCGTCGACCAGACCGGTCACCCCGACCGCCGCGGCAGTGTGAAACTCGGTCGCGCGCGGCACGGTCAGCTCGCGGTTTCGCGCCGCCGTGACGATAGCACGGGCAAGCGGATGCTCGCTGTCACCCTCCACGGCCGCCGCCCACGCGAGAACGTCGTCGGCGGTGATCGGTGTCGAGACCGATCGTGAAGTGGCGGCTGAATCCGAACCCGAAGCAGAACCCCGGGCCGACGTGCCCGCCTCGACCGAACCCGGGCCAGCCGAACCTGCGTCAGTCTGCGCGGCCTGAGCCGTGGCATCCGCTTCGCTGCTCGCGACCTGGTCGGCAACAGCAACGTGACTGACCGTGGGCTCGCCCTTGGTGAGCGTACCGGTCTTGTCGAACAGCACCGACGTGACCTGGCGCATGCTCTCGAGGGCCAGGCGATCCTTGATCAGCACGCCGCCCTTCGCGGCGCGTTCGGTCGCGATCGACACCACGAGCGGAATCGCCAGCCCGAGCGCGTGCGGGCAGGCGATGACGAGCACGGTGATGGTGCGCACGACGGCATCCTGCGGCTGGCCGAGCGCGGTCCAGACGATGGCGGTGAGCACGCCGGCGCCGAGCGCGAACCAGAACAGCCAGCCAGCCGCGCGATCGGCGATGCGCTGCGCCCTCGACGACGAGTTCTGCGCCTCGCTGACCAGGCGCTGGATTCCGGCCAGCGCCGTGTCGTCGCCGACCGCCGTGACCCGCACGCGCAGGGCGGAATCGGTCGCGACCGTGCCGGCCACGACCTGGTCGCCGACCGAGCGCTGAACCGGCCGCGATTCGCCGGTGATCATCGATTCGTCGACGTCGGCCGTTCCCTCGGTGACTTGGCCGTCGGCCGGCACCCGCCCGCCCGGACGCACCACGACGAGGTCACCGAGCACCAGATCGCTCGGCGAGATCAAGACGATCTCGTCGCCGTCGACCAGCTCGGCCTCATCGGGCAGCAGGGCGGCGAGCGATTCCAGGGCAGTGGATGTCTGCGCCAGCGACCGCATTTCGATCCAGTGGCCGAGCAGCATGATCACAATCAGCAGGGCCAGTTCCCACCAGAAGTCGAGCTCGCCGTCGATGAGGCCGAGACTCGCGCCCCAGGAGGCGAGGAACGCGACCGTGATCGCGAGCGCGATCAGCAGCATCATGCCGGGTTTACGGGCCTTCAGCTCGCTGACCGCGCCGGTGAGGAAGGGGCGGCCGCCCCAGACGTACATGACGGTGCCGAGCACGGGAGAGATCCACATGATCCCCACGAAATCGGGCAGGGCATAGCCGGCCAGCATAGAGAACATGTGGCTGAACCCCACGACGGGCACCGCGATGATGAGCATGGTCCAGAACAGGCGCCGGAACTGCCCGACATGGTCGCTGTGGCCGGCGTGGTTCATGGCGCCGTGGTCCATCCCTGAGTGTTTCATCTCTGCGTGGTCCGTACCGCCTTGCGTTGCGGGTGCGTTGTGCTTCAAATCAGGCCGGGTCATTTCATTCCTCAGTGCTCAAAGCGGTGATGTATACCCCCCAAGGGTATACCCGTTGGTGAATTCACGCATCTGTTCTGTTCACTGTCGCAGGTTATAGGACCGGCGACAGCGAACAGCGGGTCACTAGCGTGCGGCGAGCAGGTCGTTCATCACGGCGATCTCGCCGGTCTGCGAGCTCACGATCGCCTCGGCCAGGGCGAGCGCGTCGGCGTTCTCCCCATCGTTCAGCTCGGCCCCGGCCATCGCGATCGCGCCCTCGTGGTGCATGATCATCTGGGTCAGGTAGAGCGCTCCGGCATCCGCTCCCGAGGCGTCCTGCAGCTCCATCATGTCGTCGTCGCTCATCATGCCGCCGGTGCCGTGGTCCATCCCGGTCATGCCGTCCTCGGTGGCATCCCAGTCGCTGAGCCAGCCCTGCATCGTTTCGATCTCGGGCGCCTGCGCGGCCTTGATCTGTGTCGCCAGATCGACGACGTCCTGGTCGACGCCGTCTTTGGCGAGCAGGTCATCGCTCATCTCAACGGCCTGTTCGTGGTGCGGAATCATCAGCTGCGCGAACATCACGT
Source organism: Cryobacterium sp. TMT1-66-1 (assembly GCF_004403435.1). Lineage (NCBI taxonomy): Bacteria > Bacillati > Actinomycetota > Actinomycetes > Micrococcales > Microbacteriaceae > Cryobacterium > Cryobacterium sp. TMT1-66-1. The sequence continues at coordinate 126,545 of NZ_SOGP01000011.1, read as the reverse complement.
CGTCACTGTTGAAAGCGGATGCCGCCACACCCACGCACGAACACCTCGGGCACGGCCTCGAACACGCCGCGCCCAAATGTGCACCCGCGCAGCCCCGCAATCGGGCAGGCTTGAGCCATGGCGCAGAGCAGAACCCCGGGCAACGAACAAGTCGCCCCCGACCCGACCTCGGGCTCGACAACAGAAACCGCGTCCCCCGCAGAATCTCCGAACGACCAGGCACGCCGTACCGCCCTGAGAAGCATGAAGCGCCTCGCGGCCGGGCTGCTCGCCCTCATGGCCGTCATCTTCACGGTGTCGTTCGCCCTGCAGGAGAGCTACCCCTGGCTCGAATACGTACGCGCCGCCGCCGAGGGTGGCATGGTCGGCGCGATCGCGGACTGGTTCGCCGTGACCGCCCTGTTTCGCTACCCGCTGGGGCTAAAAATCCCGCACACCAACATCATCGCCAACCGCAAAGACGAGATCGGTGCGAGTCTCGGCGAATTCGTTGAGACCAATTTTCTTTCCGAAACCGTCATTCGCGGCAAGCTCGAATCCATGCAGCCGTCCCGCCGCCTCGGCGCCTGGCTCACCACTACATCCAACGCCGAACGCCTCACCGACGAGCTCGCCGTCGCCGGCCAGGGCCTGCTCAACCTGCTCGGGGACGACGCCATCAAGAACCTCATTGAATCCGTCGCGCGCGAACACTTGGTGAAGCCCGAGTGGGGCCCGAGCCTGGGAAAGGTGGGGGAGCGCCTCGTCACGAGCGGGCAGCAGCACGCGGCCGTCGACCTGCTGCTCGACCGCGCCGACGGCTGGTTGCGCGCCCACCCCGAGGCGTTCGGGCGCGTGGTGTCGCAGCGGCTGCCGACGTGGCTGCCCGGCTTCGTCGACAAACTCGTCGACGACAAGGCCTACCGGGAGGTGCTTGCGTTTGTGGCGTCCGCGCGAAACGACCGCAGGCATCCGGTGCGCAAAGCCCTCGACGAGTACCTCAGCGAGGTCATGCACGACCTGCAATATGAATCAGCCATGATCGCCAAAGTCGAAAATCTCAAGGACGAGATTCTCGACAATGCCAAGCTGCGGGAGTTCGCCGGCGACACCTGGGAGGCCGTCAAAGCGTCGCTCATCGAGGCATTGAGCGACCCGACGAGCGCGCTGCGGGTCGGCATCCGCTCGACGCTGAGCGACGTCGGCGAGAGACTCACAACGGATGGCGCCCTCGGCTCCCGCATCGACCGCTGGCTCGCCGACACAGCCAGTTACGTCGTCGCCAACTACCGGCACGAGATCGCCGGAGTGATCACCGAAACCGTGGAGCGCTGGCCCGCCGAAGAGACGGCCGCGAAGATCGAATTGCAGGTGGGCCGCGACCTGCAATTCATCCGCATCAACGGAACCGTGGTCGGCGCCCTCGCTGGTCTGGCCATTTTCACGCTCGCGCACGCGGTGGCCGCGCTGTTTTGAATCGCTTTCGACCCTGATGCGGGGGAGACTGGTCAGAACGAAAGGCTCCAATGCACGACCTCACCCGGTGGGCGCTCCGCCCCCTGATACGAGTGTGGACGGCGTCAGCCGAGCGCCAAGACCGCCACTTGCCCCGACCGAGCGACGCACCGCAGGCCCACGCCGCTGGAATCGACAGCGACCGGGTGCTCATTCTTGGCGGCGGACCGGCCGTTGGGTGGGGTGTGCTCAGCCACCAGCTCGCCCTGCCCGGCTGGCTGGCCCGCGAACTATCGACCCGTACCGGCCGCGGCGTGGACATCGACCTTCTGTCCAGCCGTACCATGACCGCCGTGAACGCGCTCACCACCCTGGCCGACACCCGGCTCGGCCGCTTCGACGCCGTCGTCGTCACACTCGGCGTCAATGAAGCGCTCGATCTCACCAGCGTTACCGAATGGCGCGACCGTTTGGCGGCCCTGCTCGCGGTGCTGGAACGTGAGACTTCACGCAGCACGACCATCTTCGTGCTCGGAATTCCGCCCATTCGCAGCATTGAGATCTTCAAGGGCCCACTCGCCCTCATCGCGGATTGGTCAGCCACCGACCTCAATGCCGTGAGCGAGCGGCTCGCCGCCGACGCGCCGCGCACCACGTTCGTGCCGTTCTCGCCCACGGCGACGCTCTCTCCAGACCGGCACCGCACCCCCGACGACTATCGCCGCTGGGCCGTGCTCCTGGCTGAGGCCATGTCCGACAACTTGGATTCAGCACGGGTCGGCATCACCGACCACCCTTCGACACCCCAATCGGATGCCGCCGGCCAGGAACGCGCGCGCCAGGCGGCCGTCGACGCTCTCGCCATTGTCGACACCCCGCCGGAGGCCCGATTCGACCGGCTGGTCGTACTCGCCCAACGCCTCTTCGACACCGAATCTGCCCTGATCAGCATCATTGATCACGACCGACAGTGGCACAAAGCCCGAGTGGGGCTGGACGCGCCGGAATTGCCCCGCTCCGGCTCGTTCTGCGCGATCACCATTGACGGCGACGGGCCGCTCATTATCGAGGATGCCCGCAGTGACGCCCGGTTCAGCGACAACCCGCTCGTGCAGGGTGATCCGCTCATTCGCTTCTACGCTGGTTTTCCCATTGAGTCGCCCTCAGGGGAGCGCATCGGCACCCTGTGCGTGTTTGACTCGCAACCCCGCTCGGCCGCCGACGTCGACCAGGTGCTGCTGCGGGAGCTCGCGCTGCTGGTGCAGCGGGAGCTGCGGGTAGGGCCGCGGAAGGGGTAGCAAGCAGGCCATCTCTCGGGGCAATACGGGTAGGCTCGCCGCGTGAGTGATTCCCTGCGTCGACGCCTACGGGCCCTGCCCGATTTTCCGGCGGACCTGCCCGCCTTCGATCCGGCCACGGCGCCGACCTCGCCGGTCGACCTCTTTCTCAAATGGCTCGAGCAGTCGCTGGCCGCCGGCGTGCCCCAGCCGCACGCCTTCAGCCTCGCGACGTCCACTGCAACCGGCGAGGTGTCGTCGCGCATGCTCATTCTGAAAAACCTCGAGCCGGCTTCCTCGGGCACGAACGCGGGCGTCGACTTCGGGGCCTGGCACTTCGCCAGCACCCGGACATCGCGCAAGGGGCGCGAGCTCACCGCCAACCCGCGTGCGGCCATGAACTTCTATTGGGCGGCCCTCGGGAGGCAGGTGCGAGTGGTCGGCGCGGTGTCTCTGTTGTCGGCTGAGGCATCCGCTCTGGACTGGGAGGAACGCCCCGGCGCCGACGGACGGTCCAACCCCGACTGGCAGCTCTACGCCCTGCTTCCCACCGAGATCGAGTTCTGGCAGGCGAGCGGCGATCGCCACCATATCCGTCACCGCTACGCGCTCTAAATGCCGGCCTACCGCCTAGGTTCGCCTGATAGGGCGTGGCCGGCCCGTCGCCCGACAGCGCTGCAGGGGCCGTCACCGCCACACAGGCTCAGGTCTGGGCACCCGAACCTGCGGGACAACGGCGGCGCTATCGTGCTGCCAGGTATTCCACGGCCGCAGTGCGCAAACGACCGTGAACTCCGCCGTAGGCCTGCGTATCCTTCAAAGTCCACTTGGGCAGTTTTGCCAACATCGTGTAATTGGGATCGCACACGTTGGCGGCCGGAGCGAGTCCCATCTGGCTGACCAGTTGATACGCATCGAGAGTGTCGAGACCGGTGAGATCGGATGCCCAGTTCACAAGGTCTTTCTGGCTGATCCGGAAGGCGTCTTCCAAGGGTCGAGCTGACCCGGTACTCATGATGAACTCGTCGTTCTCGAGTCGGGGCCACGCCGAAGCGCCGCCCTTGATGAGGTCCAGGGCGATGACCGAGTTCATGGCCGACTCAAGTCCGGTGCCACACACCTCGCCCTCTCCCTGGCGCGCGTGACCATCTCCGAGGGACAGCATCGCCCCGGCGACGTTGACCGGAAGGTAGAGCGTTGTTCCGGCTCTCGCTTCAGGGGTATCCATATTGCCACCGTGGGTGGAGGGCGTCACCACCAACCGAACCTCGCCTCCCGCTGGAGCAACACCCACGGTTCCGTGCATCGGATCGAGTGGGAGCGCGAGCGTGTAGTCCGAGTTCTTGGCGCGAAAAGTGGCCGTCCAGGCATCCAGATCGATGTCGTAAAACCACACCCGCTCTTCGAGCGGCTCATGCAGCATCGCTGTTTCGTGCGTCGCTGAGAGAGCGCCGAAGAGCGGGAAGGTGCTGGAGATGGCGTACCGGCGCGCCGGGATGATTGAAACGAAATGTACGGCCAGCACGTCACCGGGTTCCGCGCCGATCACTTCGATCGGCCCGGAGACCGGATTAAGTTCGTTGAACGGCACAATTTGACTGGGAAAATCCTCGGGGGTTTTCACCCGTCCGCCGAAGCAATCCTCCGTGCTGACTTCAACGATGTCGCCGGGGTGCACGCTCAGCAGGGGAGCGCGCCCCCCGAACACGTAGGAGTACTGTTCGGGGAGCGGAGTGAGCTGGTGTATGGCCATGTCGCTACCGCGTTTCGCTCGGTGTGGACACGGGGACGGGATTGGTCATGCGACCCGTTTTGTAGAGTAAGGCCGCGACCACAATTCCTATGATCAGCCAGGCCACGCCGAGGATTTGGGCGGACACTCGGGCGTTGTAGAGCACAAAGGCGAGAACCACGAACCCCAGGACCGGGAAAATCAGGTGTACGAACCACCGCCGGGACTTCTGCTTGACGATGAACCACCACACGACCGACACATTCAACAGCAGGAATGCTGTTAGCGCGCCAAAGTTGACCAGGGCCGCGATAGCACCGAGTCCATCCGGCAGTACTGTCAGAAACAGTCCGAGGATGAGGGAGATGGCCGCGACCAAAAATGTCGCATTGACCGGCACGCTGTGTTTCTCGCTCACTTTGGCGAGGAATTTGGGCAGCTGGCGGTCGCGCGCCATCGCATAGAGCAGGCGGGAAGTCGATGCCTGCGCGACGAGTGCATTGGCGAAACCCCAGGCGATGGCGGTCGATGCTGCAGTCAGGACATACATGAACGGACCACCGGCGACTGCGGCCGCTTCATAGAAAGCCACTCCCGTGGGGTCGCCATTGGCGATCAGGGCTGCAGGGTCTTCCACCAGCATGGACGCGACCCAGGTTTGTGCGATGAACAAAACACCCAGCAGGCAGAGCGCGGCGATCATGGATCGACCAAGCGATTTGCTGCTGCCGCTGTTTTCTTCGGCCAGGGTGGAGATTCCATCGAAGCCCAGAAACGACAACACGGCAATGGACGCGGCGCCGAACAGCAGGGGGAGGGAGAACGTTTCAGAATTGTAGAAAGCATCGAAGCTGAAGCCCTGGCCCTTGCCCTGCGAGACGGCGACGATGCCGACGATCAGGAAAACGGCCAGTACCAAGAGTTCGAGCACCAACATGACACGGATCACCACGGCCGCAAGGTAGATACCCAGGTAGTTGATAAACGTGTTGAGTGCGACGAAGAGAATCAGCCACAGCCAGATGGGAATCTGGCTGATGATTCCGTTCATCGCGATGGCGGCGACGAAGTACAGCAGGGTCGGGATGAGAATGTAGTCGAGCAGAATCATCCAACCGGCGATGAAGCCGACCGGGCGGTTGATCCCGCGACCGGCGTAGGTGTAGACGGAACCGGCCATCGGAAAGGCCTGGGCCATTTGCGAGTAAGAATTGGCCGAGAACATCATGGCGACCAACGCGATGATGTATGCGATCGGCGGCATCCCGCCCGAATCGTGAAAAACGCCACCGAAGATGGCGAATGGGGCGATAGGGACCATGAAGATCAGGCCGTAAATGATGAGGTCGCTGAAAGTCAGCGTTCTTTTGAGTTCCTGCTTGTAGCCAAATTGTTCAATACCGGAAGTGGCCAAGCCGCCAGACTTGGTCGTGGTGCTCATACGTGGTCCAATCGTCGTCGACAGACGTCATTGTTTCCAAGTGGAAATTTTCATCAGGCTACACCCCGTTGGGCATGCCGACAATCTCAAGATCGGTGCCATTGGCACGCGCCAAGCGCATTGGCCTGCGGGTGAGGTCGAATCCAAGCTCGGGACGATCACCAGGAACGCCCGCAGTTGCGGCAAAGAACTGTTCGGCCGCGTTGGCAGCTGAGCTACTTGCCAGCAAACCACTCATGCACAGGGCGGCCAGCAGATGCACACCGTCATAGCACCCCTCGGCATAGGAACCGGGAAGCGGCGCCGTCAGCCCGAAGCGTGCGACGTAGGATTCCAGTAGCCGAAGGTGTCGATCATCACCCTGCTGCAAGAAAGTGGGCATGGCGGAATAGAGTTCGCCGCTTGAGTCGCCCCCGACGGCGACCAGACAATTTTCGTCGAGGGCGGTGCATAGCCTCACGAAGGACTGGCCGGCATCCAACTCGGTAACTCCGCGGTGAAATTCGATGCCATCGCGGCCAACCAACGAGACCAGGATCGCGTCGGCGCGAGCCCGTCTGGCTGCCGCCACGAGTTCAGCCGCATCGACGTGCCCCATCGGCACAAGTCGATCCAACACGATGTGCTGCCCGAGTTCCCGCAGCACCGTCGTCGCCGCTCGGTGTACTTGACGCGGCCAGACATAGTCGCTTCCAATGAGCGCCCATCGTGTTATCCGTCTATTCCGAGCCAACCATGCGATCGGCTGGCGCAGATGGTCTTTCGGGTCGCTGCCGAGAAAGACGTTCCCTGCCCGGTCCCGACTGAACTCGTGCGGCGGAGTGAAAACGTAGGGCACCCTGTCGGCCACCCGCGCCGCCACGGCCACTCGAACATTGGACGTGTGGGTTCCCACCAGGCCTTCAACCAGGCCAGCTCCGACCAGGAGGTCGACCTCACGTGCGACGGTCTCGGGCAGTCCGCCGGCGTCGACCAGGACCAGTTCTAAGACCGTCTCCGTGGCTAGAGAGATCTCCTCCCCGGCCAGAATCGCGCAATTGATGACGGCCGGGCCAGCCACGCCGAGTAAACCCGAAAGCGGGGCGAGAAGTCCCAGCCGCAGTGCGTGGGGAGACGGGCCGCTCAGGAGAACTTCGCTCGGGAGTAATAAGCTGACCGGTGGCGTCATTGGTCCATTATCACGTCTGGAAATATCCAGCCCCATCACATGTACCTGCTGAGGAGTGAAATGGCGGAGGACTCGCACGGTAATCGCCCTGGGTCAGAATTTGCGGCCCCGCTGGCTGAGCTGGTCTGGACACTGTCCGACCTCGAACGGCGCTTAGCGCTTGGGTTGACAAACGCGCTCTCGGAAGAGGGTACAACGCCCGATCAGTGGCGAATTTTGGAGACACTAGAAAGGCTCGACTCGCCGACGATGGGGGAGTTAGCCGAGGTGTCGGGTATGGCGAACGCGAGCCTGAGCCGAACGGTCGACGCACTGGAAGACACGGCGTGTGCCTTTCGATTACCGACCGTTACCGACCGCAGACGAATCACAGTGCATGTGTCCGACCGGGGCCGTGACAAACTCGCGCGCATTCGTCAGATTGTCGTCGCCTGGGAGCAAACGCTTCAGCAGCGGCTCGGACCAGATGCCGCAACAGCCTTACTTGAAGCCGCCGACTTCGCCACGCGGGCGCTAGGGGGCGCTAGGGGGCGCTAGGAGCGAACCTTGACCGGCAATCTCGGCGCGCTCCGCCCTTCTAACAGAAATGCGCACCGAATCCGGGGGATTCGGTGCGCATTTGCCGCGCCACGTGCGCGATCATTGTGGGCCCCGTCGGGCTCGAACCGACGACCCAAGGATTAAAAGTCCTTTGCTCTACCAACTGAGCTAGAGGCCCGTAGGTTCTAATCTACCGTGGATTCGCGCCCAGCTTTTCTGGGTAGCGTGGGGGACAGCAAAAAACCGCCGTCTGAACCCGAAGGAGAACCCGCCGTGGCCGACAACTTTCACAAGCCCACCCTGTTCGCGGGGATCAAATTCGAGGCATTCCAGGGCGGCGACGATCCGGCGGCCATCAGCCGCGTCGCGCACGAGACCGCGCAGGCGCTGCTCAACCGGGTGCGCAGCGACCCCGACCCGGAGACTGTCGAACGCCTGGTCGCCTACACCGACGAAAACGGAATCGACGCTGTCGCTGAGCTGTGGTCGCGGGCCACGCCGCGCAGCCTGCCGGGCGCACTCTGGCGCATCTATCTCATTCGTATGCTGATTCGGCAGGATCCGGAGGGGTGCGCGTACCTGTACCAACGGGGAACGGATGCCGCCGCCACGATCGATCCGCTCGTCGCGGGCGCCGCCGTGCCCACTGGCCCGGCCGAGATCATGATCCTCGCCGATGAAATTCTGCGCGGACTGTTCACCGGCGACTTCGCGGTGGCGCTGGATCGTGGGGCCGCCTACTGTCGGGTCACCGCCGTCGGGGCCGCGAGCATCGCCGACGATCTCGAGCTGACCGAACCGCACCGCTCGTCGGAGCTGACCACGCGAGCGCTGCGATTCTCCACGACAGCGGCCGAGTTCGCCGCCTGCGCGCGCCTCTGGCGCCGCGACTCCCTGGAGTAGGTGGGCCTAGCCCTTCGCGCAGGGGCTGCCGTTCGAGTCTGGTCTCGCACCTTCTCACCGTGGTCGGGCCCAGGCCCCGTCCACGGGCCCAGTCTATAAACTGGGCCCGTGTTCATAAGGTGGGCCCGGACGTGCGCAACCTGTGCGCCACGGGCGAACATTCGACGCCGGCCGGTCCGCTCGAATACACTGGAGTCTGGTCGGGCCGCAGTAATCCCGGGTTCCATTATTCGCCGCTTCGAGCGGCCTCGCGCCGAGAGGTGCTCTGCGGCCCGACCTTCTTCAACACCGCGAGGCGTCATACCGGTCCCGGCGGCGCAGCGCGGCCGCAGGCATCCGCTTTTGGCGAATTGCTTGCCGCCAAGACCAATCCGTTATCGACTTCGCACCGAACCCTAGTCATGCAACGGGAAAAGACCTGACATGCTAGATCTCATGACTGTTGATCCCGCCGGAGACCTCGCGCCGCCAGCCCCTGCCACCAAGGAGGAGTTGCTCGGACGTGTGGCCCGCGGCGACCAATCGGCATTCGGAGAACTGTATGACCAGATCGCCCCGCGGGTGCTTGGTCTGGTCAAGCGTCTGCTCGTCGACCACGCACAGTCGGAAGAAGTGACTCAGGAGATTTTCCTGGAGATCTGGCAGTCGGCGTCGCGGTACGAACCCACGCGTGGTGGCGCGAGCACCTGGATCCTCACGATGGCACACCGGCGAGCGGTCGACCGAATTCGATCGTCGCAGGCCGGACGCGACCGTGATACCAAAATTGGAATCCGTGACCTGGCCGTTGCCTACGATCACGTGGCCGAAACTGTTGAAGTACGACTTGAACATGAAAGGGTGGAGAGGGCGATGACTCGATTGACTCAGCTGCAGCGTCAGGCTGTGAGCCTCGCGTATTACGGCGGGTTCAGTCACAGCGAGGTCGCCGATATGCTCCACATTCCGTTGGGCACCGTGAAAACGCGGTTGCGCGACGGCCTCATCCGTCTGCGCGACGAATTGGGCGTGGCATCATGACCGGCCGTAACGAGCATCACCCGGCCGATCTGGCTGGTGCTTACGCCCTGCACGCCCTCGACGCCGACGACACGGCCACCTTTGAAGCCCACCTCGCCGAATCCGAGCGGGCCCGCATCGAGGCTGCCGAGTTGAACGACACCGCGGTGGCCCTCGGCCTCGCCGTGGCGCCCGTGCAGCCGTCCGCCGCGCTCAAGGCGAACCTCATGTCCCTGCTCGCGTCGACCCCGCAGCTTCCGCCGCTTACGGCCGGCACAACGGATGCCCTCACCTCCGTTACCAACGCAGCTCCCGTCGTTGCCCCGATCGCCACCCCGACCCTGCCCGCGGGGCCGACCTCCACGACGCCGAATTCCGGTGGCGGCGCGCCCGCCGGCTCCGCGTCGGCGGTCACGGACATCAATTCCGGTACCGCGTCCGGCCCGCACCGAACGGCAACCGAGCGGGCCCAGGCCCGCTGGTTCAAGCGTCCGGCACAGTTCATGCTGGCGGCCGCGGCCGCGGTCGCGCTGTTCATCGGCGGATCCTTCTTCGGTCAGGTGCTGAACAGCAATCAGTTCGAGTCCCAGCAGGCCTCCGGACTCGCCCAGATCAACGCGGCCGACGACTCGCAACGCGCCGCGACGACCACCGCCAACGGGCAGGAAGCAACCCTGGTCTGGTCGAACAAACTTGGAATCTCCGCGGTGCTGGTTGACAAGCTGCCCGTGCTGCCGAGCGATCAGGACTATCAACTCTGGTACATCAACGGGGACGGCGCAGCTTCGGCCGGAACCTTCGACTCGACCGGCGATGGTACGGCCTGGCGCGTGCTTGACGGCACGATGCACGCCGGCGACCAGGTGGGTGTCACCGTGGAACCCAACGGCGGATCCGACCAGCCCACGACCAACCCCATCGTCGCGTTCCAGAGCTAACTGGCCGAGGCGGCCTCAGCTCGGCCGCCCACGCCGCGCCGGTCCCAGGTCGGCCGCCAGCCTGTGAGGGGGCGCAATTCGTCCTTTCCGCGCTCTTGCGTCCCCTCGCGGGCGACGCGGCGGGCCCGGGTGGAAGCATCCGTTTCACCGGAGCGGATGCCCACCCAGGCCGGGCGCGAAGTAGGCTCAGGGGCATGAGATTGCCCTTCACCCTGCTAATCGACCCCGTGCCCGCCGACTCGCTGCAGCAGGACTTCAGCGACACGTTCCACGAGATGGAATCGACCGCCCCGGCGCTGCGCGTCGGCGAGTTGAGCACCCAGCGCGGCGACGGAATCTTCGAGACCCTCGCCGTCGTCGACGGCCACCCGCAGGAGGTGGAGCCGCACATCAGCCGGCTGCGCAACTCTGCGCGCATCTGCGAGCTTCCGGTGCCGAATGCCGAGCAGTGGCGGGCCGCGATCGCCTACGCCGTGTCGCGCATTCCGCAGCGGGGCGCGATCGCCCTCAAGTTCGTGCTTAGCCGCGGCGTCGAGCACGGTCCGGCGCCCACGGCCTGGTTGCACGCGGCTGCGGCGTCGGACTTCACGGCTGTGCGCGCGAACGGCGTGCGGGTGGTCACTCTCGACCGCGGCTATCCGCGCGGGGCTGCCGAGAAGGCCCCCTGGCTGCTGATGGGCGCGAAAACGCTCAGCTATGCGGTGAACATGGCGGCGATTCGCGAGGCGCACCGTCGCGGCGCCGACGACACCATCTTTCTCACCACCGACGGCTTCGTCATGGAGGGTCCGACCTCAAGTGTCGTGCTGCGCATCAATGGCGAGTATGTGACGCCCGCGCCGAGCGGCGCTATTCTGCACGGCACCACGCAGCAGAGCATGTTCGACTACCTGCGCGCGCAGGGTTCACGCGTGGAATACCGCGACGTCACGCTCGAGGAACTTCGCCACGCGGATGCCGCCTGGCTCGTCTCCAGCGTGCGCCTCGCCGTGTCCGTGGTCGCCCTCGACGGCGAGCCGTTTCCCGCCGATCAGGTGCTGACCGACGCCCTGAACGCGTACCTGCTGGGCCGCACGGCGTAGTCGGGAGCTTCGCCGCGCCCGCTACCGGCCAGCGCGCCACCTTTGGCTGGCGCGCCGACCCGAAGCTGGCGCGCCGACCCGAAGCTGGCGCGCCGACGGTGGTCGCGGCGGGCCGCGGCATCCGTTGACACCGCCTTAAGTGGATGCCGACCCCGCGAGACCCCGCCGCCGGCCCGACAGCGGCAGCACCGCGAGCCCCACGATGATGGCGAGCAGAAAGAGTCGGGCCGGCAGCGACTCCGTGCTGCGCAGCAGGCCGGCGATCGGTTGGCCGACCACTCCGGTCACCGTGCCGACCACGCGGCGTTGCACGAGTTTGGTGACATCGGCGCTGCTGTTGGCGTCACCCTGGGTAGTGGCCTCGGCGCCGTCGACCGCGATGATGCGGTGCGTGTAGACGGCCCCGGTTTCGTCCCGCATGGTCACCACGGCGCCGGCAACGAGGTCGTCGCCGGTCGGCGGTGCCAGCAACACGATGTCGCCATACAGGTATGTGGGCGCCATCGACCCGCCGTCCACGCTCACGAGCTGCTGCCCCGACACCCAGGTGAACGCTGTGGGCCCGATCAGCGTCACCAGGATCACCCCGATCAGCAGCATTCGCCCGGTCGCCAGGACAGCGCGCAGCGTTGATCGCGGCGGTGTCGGTCGGTCGGTCACCGATTCACTCACTCACTCGTCTTCAGCCCGGTGAACCCGCTCGGTGCCGGCGTGAACCCGGCAGCAGTGTACGACAGCTGGTAGTAGTAGGTCGTGCCAGGAGTGAGGGAGCAGGTCACGTCGGCGCCCGCGCCGGTGGAAACTGCGCCGGCCGGGCAACTCCAGCTCTGGAAAATAGTGGGGTCGGTCGGGACCGGCACTGCGGAGTTCGTGGTGCTTCCGTCACCCAGCTGCCCACTGGCATTGTTGCCCCAGCAGTACACCGAGCCAGCGGCGATCGCGCAGGTCCCGTTTACTGCGGCATCGACAACCGCGACGTTCTGGTCTGCGAGCACACCGGTTCGCACGACTTCACGCGGTAAATAGGAGGAGGTCGTAGTCCCGTCGCCGAGTTGAGAACTCCCGTTGAGGCCCCAGCAATAGGCAACGCCACTGGCGGCTGCACAGGCGTGATAGCTGTCGACGCTGACGTCGGTGGCCGTTTGTCCAACGAGAAGCCCGCCAACGGCAGTGGGCGTTGCGCGCCACGCCGTCGTGCCATCGCCAACTTGGCCGTTGCCGTTGCCACCCCAACAATAGACCGCGCCTGCTGCCACGGCGCAGCTGAATCCATTTGCCGAATCGACCCTGGTCGTTCCAGCCGGGAGACCAATCACTGGAAGTGGTGTCAGCTCCATTTCGTCGTCGGTACCCGTACCGAGTTGACGGTACCAGTTGCTGCCCGAGCAGTACACGCTGCCATCGGCAATGGCACAGGTGTGGGTGTTGCCGGCGGTGATCGAGGTGACCGTCTTGCCGATCAGGTCGCCGACGAGGGCAATGGGCACCAACTGCTGATCGGTGGTGCCGATGCCCAGCTGTCCCCACCAATTGGCTCCCCAGCAATAAGCCCGCGCGTCGGCAACGGCGCAGGTGCTCGACTGGCTCGCGCTGATGCTGGTGACGTTGGATTTCGACGCGAGTTCGCCCTCGACACGCTCCGGCGTTAGGTGGTTTGTGGTCGTGTTGTCGCCGAGCTGCCCGTAGCCGTTCGTTCCCCAACAGTAGGCCTGACCCTCGGCCGTGGCGCAGGTGTAGTATTCGCCGGCCGAGATGGTGGTGACGGTTTTACCGTCGAGCAGACCGCCGACCGGCGTCGGCGTGGGCTTCGTGATGGTGGTTCCGTCGCCGAGCTGGCCGTAGTCGTTTTCGCCCCAGCAATAAGCGGATCCACCAGCAAGGGCGCAGGTATGGGAGAATCCGGCAGACACAGATGTGACAGTCTGCCCTCTAATGTCGCCAGACAACCCGCCAGCATCCGTCTTCGTCAGGTCAGCGCCGGTGTACACCGTGGTCGGGTCGCTGCCGTCGGCACTCAGTGAACGCTGCAGCGTGTAGCTCGGGTCGATGCCGGCCCCCCACGACGCATCGGGCCAGTCCACGCTCAAAGCGGTCGACGTGGATGCCGCGCCCCGGCTGGGCGAACCGGCTGCAGCGGGCGCGGTGGTCGCGACCGGCAGCCATCCGCTTGACGGGGCCGTCCACTCACCCACCGTGTAGGAGAGCTGGTAGTAGTAGGTCGTGGCGGGGGTGAGGGAGCAGGTGTCGCCGGTCAGGATCGCACCGGTCGGGCAGACCCATTCCGAAAAAGCCTTCGTGGAAACGGAGGTCGGCGTCGGCGACGCTGCCCCGGCCGCACCGTTCCCCAGTTCGCCGGAGTCATTCCTTCCCCAGCAGTAGCCTGCACCGTCAGAGAGAGCGCAGCTGTGCCACCGGCCGGCACTTACCTCCGTGATGATCTCCCCAGAAAGGGCGCCGTTGGTCACCGCGGCTACCGGTGAACGTTGTGTGACAGACCCGCCGTCACCCAGCTCTGAAAAGACGTTGGTGCCCCAGCAATACGGTTTTCCGTCGGCGATAGCGCAGGCGTGAATCTCGCCGACGGTGACGGCCGTGGCATCCAAACCGGTCAATGCTCCTGCGAGTGCAATCGGTGTGACACTTCCCCCTGGGGCGGATTCGCTGCCAAGCTGACCGTTGCCGTTCCGGCCCCAGCACAAGACGATTGCTCCTGCAACCGCGCACTGCGTGCCATTCGATGAGCTAATACTCGTGACGGGTTGCGCGTCTGGCAGCCCAACAACAGCGGAGGGTGTCAAGACATACATCTCGGAGGTGCTGACACCGAGGAACCCTTCGGAGTTGTTCCCCCAGCAGAGTGCGGCGTCACCGGCGATGGCACACGTCTGGAAGCGGCCAGGGCGGATGGCCGTGACGGGCGCGGTGGCCAGAATGCCACCGACCAGAGCGGAAGTTTTGCGGTTCCCTGTTCTCGTTCCGTCGCCCAGTTCGCCGGAAGAGTTGTCTCCCCAGCAGTAGGCCTGGTCGGCGGCGATGGCGCAGCTGTGCGAATAGCCGGCATTGATCTGCGTGGGGAGAGTTGCGGCGAGAGCGCCGGTCACCACCACCGGTGACCGGCTGCTGGTTGTGGTGTTATCGCCGAGTTGGCCATAGTCGTTGTTACCCCAGCAGTAGGCCGCGCCGGACGCGATGGCGCAGGTGTGGTCGATGCCGGCGCTCAGCGCGGTGACAGTCTGGCCGGCCAGAGCTTCTCCTCCAACCAGGGTTGGCACGTCGCGGCTTTGGGTGGTTCCGTCACCCAGCTGTCCATTGCCGTTGCTGCCCCAGCAGTATGCGGCCCCATCGGCTATCACGCAGCTGTGCGCGTTTCCGGAGCTGAGTGAAGAAAGCACCTTACCCTCCAGCACTCCGGGCAGCCCACCGGCATCCGTTGTCGCCAGGTCAGCACCGCTGTACACCGTGGCTGGGTTGCTGCCGTCGGCGCTCAGCGAGCGCTGAACTGTGTAGTCCGCTGCTGCGCCCGGGTCGACCGGTGCGGCCTCCCAGCCGAGTGAGAGGCCGGTCACACCTGCGGCGGTCAGAGCCGGGCCGGTCGGTGCTGTGAGAGTTGCTGTGCTGACCGCGTTGCCCATAACGGTGGCCTGCCCGGTGAAGTCTGCTCCACTACCCAGCAGGGGTGTCGCGGTGACAATCAGCAGCGCGCTGACGGTCGTGAGGGCTGCGCGGCGCACGCGGCGCAGCGTGGAGGTGGGCTGGATGGACTTCGACATGCGGGGTTCCGTTCAATGGGAGGCGGTGGTGGGCGTGGTGCGCCCTATTCCGGAACGATCTGTTTGGCATCGATGACGATGTTGAAGCCTGCGGTCGCGCCCTGAGCCAGATCGGTCGCGTTGCTGTTCAGCGTCACGGTGATCGTCGCCTCGCCGCTGGTCCCCGCCGAGAACACGCCGGCGTTGAGCAGGTCGGGCAGGGCAGCCAGCGTGCCGGTCTCGGTGACGGTACCACTGGTAATGGTCACGTCAAACCACCCCAGAATGGCGACCTTGTCGTCGACAGCCGCGGTTGAGGTGACGGCTTCAACACTGACCGAATACCGGGCGGGAACGGATCCGGTGTTGTCGAACTCGATCACCTTCTGCGTGCCGGCAACGCCGGGAAGCAGGTCGGTGACCGCCATGGCGACGGTCTCGGTTTCCACGGTGAGCGTGGCGGCCGCGACGCTGTTCGGTCCGATGGTCACCTCGTCGGTGAACAGAGCGGTCGTGCTGAGAAAGCCGCCTGCGCCGATTGCGACGACGGCGCTGCCGGCAAGAAACGCGAGGATCTTTGGTCGCAGGCGGTGGGAGGGCATGGATTCGATGTTGGTGGTCATGATTTCCCTTAGCTCACTAGAACTGGGTTGTGGATGAGTTGTGTTTGAAAGTGGATGCTGCCGGCCCGGCGGATCGCCGACGTACGGTCACACCTCGCGCGCGCTGATCAGGGACTCGAAGTGCACGACCGCGCCCTGCATCTCGTTGCCGGCATTGGCCCGCACGGAGATCGCGTAAGTGAGAACCAGCTGACTACCGGCCGGGATACGCAGGGCCACCGTCGTGGGAACGGCGTCGAGGTTGCCCGTGGCAACGAGCGTCGACGCGGTGGATCCGGCGAGCAACCGCGCGACGAACCCTGAGGCAGTCGACGTGTTGTTGATCACCCGCGTCGCCACGGTGACCTCGATGTCGAAATCGGCCGGGTTGTTCATCGTGAAGCGCAGGGCGTGGCTGGCCTCGCCGGGCTGCAGGGTCGCGGTGGTAGAGCCTTGATTGATCTGCAGGTCAGTGACGTCGAGCAGGGAGCAGGTATTTGTTTTTGTGGCCGTGGGAGTGGCCTGAGCCGACGGGATTGCGCTGCCCCCGAGAACGAAGACCGCGAGGAGCACGGCCAGCAGTCCGCCCGCCATGCGGTTGCGGCGATGCCGGTAGACCGCGACCACGACGAGGAGCCCTGTGATCAGCAGCCCCACAGCCAGAAGTGCGGTGGCGGCGCCGTCGAATCCGGTTGAGGTGAGCACGCCGGTCGCAGGCGTGTTGGACACCACGACAGTGCACGCGTCTTCCATGGAAAGCAAGACCATTCCCCCTAATTTGATGCGGACTGTTAGCTCATCACCACCTTGGTGTGAATCAGCTCCTATAGCACCCGTATACGAAATTACGTACTGTCGAGTCGGTGCGGTATCCCCAGAACGGGCGGCCAGTGACCTTCGTCGCCGGAATGTCTGCTGATTCAGGAGCGGTTTCGAGCGTCGTCAAACGGATGCCCCACGCCGGCGCGCTGTGGCCCGCTCGTGGGAGCCCCACCCTGGACTGGCCCGGGCCCGGACATGGAATGCACGGTGCTCGGAAACCGGCGGTGGGAGTGGGAGGCAGGGGCCCGGCATCCGTTTGTTAACCTGCTCGAATTGGGGTGACGTGCAGCGCCCACTATGCTCTGGGAGGACCGAGAGGAATAAATGAGAATTTCTGTCATTGGATGCGGCTACCTGGGCGCCGTGCACGCGTCGGCCATGGCTGAGCTGGGGCACGAGGTCATCGGTATCGATGTCGACGCTGTCAAGATCGCCCAACTTGCCATCGGTAAGCCACCCTTCTTTGAACCTGGCCTGCCCGAGGTTCTCACGTCCGCCATGAACAGCGGTCGCCTGCGCTTCAGCACCGACATAGCGGATGCCGCCGGCTCGCAGGTACACTTCATCGCCGTCGGAACCCCGCAGAAGCTCGGCAGCTACAGCGCCGACCTGCGCTACGTCGATGCGTCGATCGAATCGCTCATTCCGCACCTGGCCGACGGCGACCTCGTCGTGGGCAAGAGCACAGTTCCGGTCGGAACCGCCGCGCGCCTGGCCGAGCTCATCGAGTCCGGCAGCGGCGCCTCGCTGGCCTGGAACCCCGAGTTTCTGCGCGAGGGATTCGCCGTGCAGGACACCATCAGCCCCGACCGCCTGGTCTACGGCGTCGCTCCGGGCGATAAAGGCGAGCATGCCACCGCGCTGCTCAACGAGATCTACGCCACGGCGCTCGCTGCCGACACCCCCCTGGTCATCACCGACTATGCGACCGCGGAGCTGGTCAAGGTCGCCGCGAACGCGTTCCTCGCTACCAAGATCAGCTTCATCAATGCCATGGCCGAGATCGCCGAGGTCACCGGTGCCGACGTCACCCAGCTGGCGGATGCCATCGGTTACGACGGCCGCATCGGTCGCCGCTTCCTCGGCGCCGGCGTCGGTTTCGGCGGTGGGTGCCTGCCCAAAGACATCCGTGCCTTCACCGCCCGCGCCGAAGAGCTGGGGCGCGGCGAGTCCGTAGCCTTCCTCAAGGAGATCGACAAGATCAACCTGCGTCGCCGCCAGCGCGTGGTCGACCTGACCGTAGGGGCCCTCGGCGACGGCGTCTACAACGCCAAGGTCGCGGTGCTTGGCCTGAGTTTCAAGCCGCACTCCGATGACGTGCGTGACTCGCCGGCGCTCGACGTGGCCGTGCAGTTGCGCGGCCTGGGTGCCGACGTGGTGGCGACCGACCCGCAGGCCATCGAGAACTCGCGGGCGCGGCATCCGCAACTCAACTACGAGGAGTCGCTCGAAGAGACCCTGCGGGGAGCGGATGCCGTCGTGCTCGTCACCGAGTGGCCCGAGTTTCGGCACCTCGACCCGGTCTGGGCTGGTGCGCTCGTTCGTACCAAGACCGTGGTCGACGGCCGAAACGCCCTCGATCCCGCAGCCTGGCGTGCTGCCGGTTGGACCTATCACGGCCTCGGTCGCCCGTAGTACTTCGGACGGGGCCCGGGCCCCGTCCGCGGGCCCAGTTTTGAACGCGTTCTTACCTGGGCCGGCCGCGTTGCACTAGTCTCGAGACACACTTCAAGGGAATCGGGTCTCGTGCGACGCTGGCTGGCTCGACCCGATGTGCTCATGGTCGCGGCCACGGCCCCGACGTATGTCGCCACGCGTGAAGCCCTCACAGCGCTCTCCCCGCAGGATCTCACCGCCGTGCGTTTTCTCGTCGGCGCCGCCATCATCGGCCTCTATCTGCTCATCACCCGGCAGCGGCTCACGCTGCGGCGCCACGATATCCCGCGAATGATCGCCGTCTCGCTCTGCGGTTATGCCGGCTACGGCATGCTGCTCAACCTCGGCCAGGCCACCGTTCCCGCGGGAACCACCAGCCTGCTGCTCAATATCTCGCCGGTGTTCGCGTTCATTCTCGGCTACTTCGTGCTCGTCGAACGCACCACCCGGCTCGGCTACCTTGGCATGGTCATCGCGGTCGGCGGCGTCATCGTGATCACGCTCGGCGGCGGAAGCGCGACCGGGTTCAACGGCAACGCCCTCCTCATCGTGGGCGCCGCTCTGCTGCTGTCGGTCTTTCTGATCGTGCAGCAGCCGCTGTTCGCGCGGGTATCTCCCATTGAAACCGTGTTCTGGGGCTGTGCCATCGGCGGTTTCACCGCGCTGCCCACGGCCCGGTTCGCGATCGATCCCAGTCGGCTGACGGCATCCGTTTGGGTGGCGCTGGTGGTACTGGTGGTCGTGAGCACCGTGCTCGGCTACTGCCTCTGGAACCAGACCCTGTCGCGCACGAGCGTCGCCGAGGGCGGTTCGCTGCTGCTGATCGTGCCGATTTTCTCGCTGCTCCTGGGCTGGCTGCTGCTCGGCGAAGTGCCGACGATTGCCGCGCTGGTCGGGGGAGGCGCGGCCTTGCTCGGGGTCGTTATGCTCTCCCGGGCAACGTCGCGGCGCAAGCAGGCGGGGCTCGGGCTGCTCACCGGGGCGATTCCGATCGTCGGTGTGCTCGCCGGCGCGGTGCCGATCATCGGACTTCCGCGCGAGCACGAAGACGTGGCCGACCTCACGCTATCGCCGGATCTTGCCGCCCAGCTCTGTGACATCGCCATCGAGGCCGCGGATGCCGTCGGCGCCCAGTTGGTCACAGTGTCACTCTGGCGGGACGAATTCGAGGATCTGGTACGCGTGTACTCCAGCCGGCCGCACGTCTACCAACTCGGCGGAATCTCGTCGGAGCTGGATCCGAACTGGGTCGAGCAGTGTGTCATCGGGCAGCGTTCCTTTCTGGCCGACGACGAGGCGGGCGGCTTTGGAGCGCTCACCGCACCGAACTTGACCGCCACAGTGAACGCCGTCATCGTCGACGACGCCGGATTTCTCGGCAGCCTGAACTTTCTCGACGCGTCGGGCGTTTATACGTCGGCCAGCGTCGAGCAGGCCGAGGTCTTCGCCGCGCGCCTGGCGCCGGTGTTGCGGCGCGTGTCGGTCTGAGGCGCCGGGCCCACCTTATGAACCGTGGCCCAGGTTAGAAGCTGGGCCCACGGACGGGGCCCGGGCCCGTCCAGAGAACCAGCGCGCCTAGACTTGTCTGAATGTGGCTTCGGGGAGTACTCGTGGCGGCCCTCGCCGCCCTCGCTGCCTGGGGCGTGCATGCCGCCGTCCCCGCGGTCCCGCTGCTGACCATGGCCGTCGTGCTCGGAATCGTCGTCGGCCAGATTCCGGCCGTACGTCCCGTGCTCGCCGGGGCCCTCGCGCCCGGGCTGGCCGTCGCGGCCAAACCGTTCATGCAGCTCGGAATCGTGCTGCTCGGCCTCAAACTCAGCCTCGTCGACATAGCAGCTCTCGGCTGGGTGACCATCGTGACGACCGTCGCCATCGTGCTGCTCACGTTCGCCGGTACCCTCGGTCTCGGCCGCTGGTTCGGCCTGCCCGGCCATCAACCCCTGCTCATCGCCACCGGATTCAGTATCTGCGGCGCTTCCGCCATCGGCGCCATGAGCGGCGTCGTCAAGGCCAAAGATGAAGAGACCGCCACCCCGATCGCCCTGGTGACTCTGTGTGGAACCCTCGCGATCGCCGTGTTGCCGCTGCTGTGGCATCCGCTCGGATTGAGCAGTCTGCAATTCGGACACTGGGTCGGCGCCGGCGTGCACGACGTCGGCCAGGTCGTCGCGACAGCGCAAATTGCCGGCTCGGGCGCGCTCGCGGTGGCCCTCGTCGTCAAACTCACCCGCGTGCTCATGCTCGCGCCGGTCGTGGCCATCGCGTCCATCGTCGAGCGCCACCGGCTTGCCACTCTCGAGGCGGATGCCGCCGCTCCCGCTGCCTCCGATGTATCCAGGCCTGCTGCCGGCGACCCGACTGCCGGCGACGCCGCTGTGTCTGAACCGGCCACCCGGAGCAACCGGCCGAAGCCTCCACCGATCGTTCCGCTTTTCGTTGCCGGATTCATCGTGGCCATGCTGATACGCACGTTCGCTCCGCTGTCCGATCAGGTGCCCGAGGTCGCCGACCTGGTGCAGACCGCACTGCTGGCCATGGCGCTCTTCGCCCTCGGTGCGGCCGTCAACCTCGGCACCCTGCTGCGCTCGGGCAGTCGAGCGCTCGCGGTCGGGCTGCTGTCCTGGACGCTGATCGCGGCTCTGGCCTTCGGAGCCGTGCAGCTTTCCTGACTTTCACCCCGCTTCAAAAGCCGCTGCAAAACCTGCTCCGACCCGCGGGAGACGGCCGGGCGAACGCCGCTGCAACCCGCGGCAAGGCCGTTCCGCGGGCGTACGCCGCACGTTCACCGGGCTTAGTGCGGCCCGGCGAGCGCCCCGATCACCGAACGAATGGTGTCGAAGTCCGTGGCCAAAGTTCCCGTGCCGAGTGGGCTGGCAACCTGGGCGCGCAAATGAACCTCACTAACCCCGGTCGATGCCACCAGCGCTGCCACATTGTGCGCCCGAACCCCACCGCCGGCCAGGATGCGCACGGCCGAGCCGTGCTGGCGGAGGTCACGCAGCGCCCCTCCGCCGTCAATCGCCGTGGTCTGTCCGCCGGAAGTGAGAACGCGTTCAACGCCGAGTTCGCCGAGTTGTTCGAGGGCGGCGCCCAGGTCGAACACTTCGTCAAAAGCCTTGTGAAAGGTGACCGGTAGCTCTGCCGCGTCGGCGATCAAACGACGCATCGCGGTCTGATCGATGTGGTTGTCGCGCGTCAGCACACCCAGTACCAGGCCGACCCGCACGGCCGTGCCGGTGGCGGCGCGCCGAATTGCCCGAATGTCGGCCTGCATCACCGAGAGCTCCGACGCCGAGTTCACGAAGTTGCCGCCGCGTGGGCGAACCATCACCTGCACGCCAACGCGTCCGACGGAATCGAGCACACGCGTGAGCAGCCCAATGCTCGGAGTGGTGCCGCCCTCGACCAGATTGCCGCACAATTCGACCCGGTCGGCTCCGGCCCGCTCGGCCACGAGCGCTCCGTCCAGGTCATCGATGCAAATTTCGACGAGTGTGTGCATGAAAGTGTCCTGCCGCATTGATTCAGAAATGATTGCAAATGATTATTATATGTATTATAGAATCAAATACAATCACACCGGAAGTGAGCCCCCATTGGCCGAGATCGTTGTTGTAGAGAACAAACGAGCAGCTGGCGATCTGATCGCCGAGTCGATTCGGGCACTTATCGAGTCCAAACCCGACGCCGTGCTCGGGTTGGCGACTGGTTCAACCCCCTTGCCGGTGTACGCGTCACTGGCTCGATCGTTCTCGGAGCGTCCCCTCGATGTCTCGAGAGTGCGAGGTTTCGCCCTCGACGAGTACGTCGGGCTGCCGGCCGGCCACCCCGAGAGCTACCGGATGGTCATCGCGCGAGACGTCGTAGAGCCGCTGGGACTGTCCCCGGCCAATGTCCATGTGCCCAATGGCGACGTCGCCACGCTTTCCACTGCTGGTGCTGAGTACGAACGAGCACTGATCGCGGCGGGTGGAGTAGACGTGCAAATACTCGGCATTGGTCGAACCGGGCACCTGGGGTTTAATGAGCCCAGCTCGTCGTTTGCATCCCTCACCCGAGTGAAGACGCTCGCCCGAAAATCCCGCGCCGACAATGCCCGGTTCTTTGAGTCGCCGGATGATGTTCCAGTGCATTGCATCACCCAGGGACTCGGCACAATTCTGCGCGCCAGGCACCTGGTGCTGCTGGCCTTCGGAGAAGGCAAAGCCGCCGCGTTGGCCGCGGCCGTTGAAGGGCCCCTCTCGGCCAGCCAGCCCGGCACCGCCATCCAACTGCACCCCCACGTCACCGTCGTCGTCGACGAAGCGGCCGCGAGCAAATTGGTCAACCTCGACTACTACAAGTACATCTGGGCGAACCGCCCAGCCTGGCAGACGATCTAAGTCAGCTCACGCCCCGCGGCAAATACCGCTTCGACAGCAAGACCTTCGCCCAGCAGCACGGCGTCCGCCGCATAGCCGGCGGCCAGTAACCCCAGGTCGTGACCGCGACCGATGGCTCGGGCCGGTGTCTCCGTGAGCGCGGTGATGGCCTCGGCGATCGGCACGCCCGCCCCGGTCACAGCTCGGCGCAGCGCGACATCGAGGGTCAGCGTCGAGCCGGCAATCGATCCGCCATCGGTCAGCCGGGCGACGCCGTCGGTTACCGTCACGGCGAGCGAGCCCAGAAGATAGGCGCCGTCCGAGGCGCCAGTGGCGGCCATGGCATCCGTCACGAGGGCTATCCGGCCGGGCGCGCCCGCGAAGGCCAGCCGCACGACTTCCGGGTGCACATGGACGCCATCGTTGATGATCTCGAGGGTGACGCCTGCGGAATGCGTCGCGGCAGCCACGGGTCCGGGCGCGCGGTGATGGATGCCTTTCATCCCGTTGAAAGCGTGGGTCAAGATTGTCGCCCCCGCATCGAAGGCCGCGAGCGTTGTGGAATAGTCAGCGGCACTGTGTCCCACGGCGACCACAACACCAGCGTCGACGAGTTGCGCAATCGCGTCGATCGCCCCGGGCAACTCGGGGGCCAGCGTCATCTGGCGCAACTGTCCGTGAGCGTTCGCGAGCAGTCGATCGATCCGTTTCGCATCCGGGGCACTGAGCAGGGTGGGGTCATGGGCGCCACGGTAGGTCTGGTCGAGAAACGGCCCCTCGAGATGGGCGCCGAGAATGAGCGCATCGTGCTGTGCCAGGTCGGCAACGATCGCGACCCGCCGCTCGAGATCCGCCTGACTGGCGGTCACGAGCGACAAGACGCTCCGGGTTGTGCCGTGACGGCGGTGTACCTGCAGCGCCGTGGTGATGCCCTCGGCACCGTCGTCGAAAGCGGCGCCTCCGGCCCCGTGGCAGTGGATGTCTACGAAACCCGGCGAGAGTATGCGGCCGGCAGCGTCCGTGATTCGGGTGGTGGCCGTGGCCAGGCCGCGCCAGGTTGCACCTGTTCCGGTAGCGCTGATCGTGTCGCCGGAGAAAGCAACCCATGAGTCCGGCGTGGTCGCGCCGCCCGAAATCATCCTGGCGGAGTGAATAACGTGTGTCACTGGCCGACGATTACTTCGAGCCCCGCCTCGGCGAACGCCGACAGCTGATCCGCGGTGATTCCCGAATCCGTGATCAACGCGCTGAAGACCGTTAGGGCACCCAGAGTGGCAAAAGCTGTCGTTCCAATCTTGCTCGAATCGGCCACCACGAAAGCCCTCGTGGCACGCCGGGCCATGAGCGAGTTCACCGCGGCTTCTCGTTCGTCATTGACCGTGGCGCCGCGGATCGGATCGATTCCGTTGACGCCGATGAACGCGAGGTCAAGGGTTACCTGATTGAGTACCTCGGCACTGTACGGGCCGACGAGCTCATAGGACCGCGAATGCACCACCCCTCCGGTGACGACGGTCTTGATTTGAGGTCGCATGGCGAGCTGCGCCGCAATGTTGATGGCATTCGTGACGACGGTCAGATTGGAGTGGGGGCTGGCCTCCATAATGTCTGCGCGGGCAACGAGCACACTCGCGATGGCCGTACTGGTCGTGCCACCGCAGAGGCCGATGACATCCCCGCGCTCTATGAGTGAACTCGCCGCTACCGCAATCTTCTGCTTCTCCGGGGCGTGTTGCTCCCGCTTGTAACGCACGGGGAGATCGTAGGCGACGACCTGACCGGTGGCTCCTCCGCGCGTTCGGGTGAGCAGCTGTTGCGAAGCGAGCGTGTCGAGATCGCGTCGCGCCGTCGCGGCGGACACCTGGAGTTTCGTGATTATGTCGTCGACCTCAAGATGGCCCGATTCAGCCAGAAGGTCCAGCACAGCGATCAGACGCTCGGCGCGGTTCATGATTTCTCGTTTCTCAAGCTTCTCAGTTGCAAATCTATCCCGACGTTATGGCCCGGGTTCGTCGACAAGGCGATCCACGACGAGTTCCTCGACGAAGTTCGTAAATTGAGGAGAAATTTCTCCGGCCAGGGGCATGAGGACGGCAGCGGCAGACCAGGCGGTGGCTTGCCGCAGCAGGGCATCGGTATTCGTTATTCCCGCGGCTAACGAGACGGCGACGGCCGCCACGGCCGCATCCCCGGCACCGGTGGCGTTGCCCGCCAGCACTCGCGGTAGTCGTGCGTGCAGTGATGAATGCGGATGCTCGCGCGATACGGCAAGCATGCCCCGCTCTCCCAGCGACACCAGGACTAGTCCGGCGCCCAACTGCACCAGAGCGCGGGCGCCACCGACCGGGTCGACCATCCCCGTGGCGGCGACAAGTTCCTCACGATTCGGCTTGAGCACAGACGCACCCGAACGTGCTGCGGCCAGGAGTCCCGGCCCAGACGTATCGATGATGCTCGGAATCCCGCGTTCGCGCGCCACTTTCACCAGCTGGGCGTAGAAGGCTTCATCGGCGCCGCTCGGCAGGCTGCCGGAGCCCACCAGACATCGTGCGCCGGCCAGGGCAGCTGTCGTCTCTCCGGTCAGTCGGAGCCACTCCTGCCGCGTGTGGTTCTGGCCGTGCTCGTTCAAAATCGTGGTTTGTTCGCGCCCAGAATCAACGAGAGCGATAGTCCGCCGGGTGTCCGCTTCCACGGCGACTATGTAATGACGTATGCCCGCCTGTACGAGATCGTCCACGAGCGCTTGACCGGTGCGACCGCCGGCCGTCGCTACAGCCAATACGGGCTGGCCCTGCTGGTGGATGACCCGCGCCACGTTGAGTCCTTTACCGCCAGCACGAGCGACAGCGGTGGGCACCCTGTTGGTTTCCCCAAAACGGATGTCCGGGTGCAGGTACGTGAGGTCCACTGCGGAATTCGGCGTGACCGTGACGATCATTGGGCTACTCCGGCAGCGACTGCAGCAGCACGGGCATGGAGCGATGCCCCGAGAAGTCCGGCATTTTCACCGATACTGGCCGCGACCACGACCGGCTTTCGTTGGAAGCTCAGGAGATTGTCAACGCGCGTGCGCAGCGGGATGAGGAGTGCCGCGCCGGCCTGAGCCAGACCACCGCCGATCACAATGGCCTCGGGGGCCAGCACCGCTGCCAGCTGCGCGATGCTCAAAGCTAGGGCGTCGAGGGCGTCGTTCCAGATCGACTGCGCTTGGGGATCACCGTCGACGGCTCGCTCAATGATTTCTTTGGCGCCGGGCATCTTCGTTCCCGTGGCCCGCTCGTAGCGGCGCACGATGGCACCGGCCGATGCGATGGTTTCGAGACAGCCGGTCGAACCACAGGCGCACAGTTCGCCCGCCGGGTCGATGATGGCGTGCCCCAACTCACCGGCGTATCCGCCCGCCGAATGAGCTCGCCCCCCGATGAACAGCGACGCCGCAATGCCGGTGCCGATCACGACGACGGCCACATCTCGGTATGGCCGGGCTGCGCCGAGCCGGAATTCCGCTTCCCCGGCTGCGCGGACATCGTGGGAAAACGATGCGGGCATGCCCAGACGTTTCTCGGCGAGATGTTTGAAGGGGGCATCCGCCCACTGCAGATTGGCCGCGCGGATCCCGATTCCCTGATCGTCATCGACGATGCCCGGGGCGATAAGCCCGACCGCCAGTGGTTGCACGAGCGGGAAGTCCGTCGCAAAACCGGCGGTGAGGTCCGCAATTTCTTGCATCACGGCATCGACGGTGTGCACACCACGATGCGGTGTGGGGACTCGGGTCAGACCGAGCATGGCACCGGACGCATCGAACAGCGCGGCCTTGATGTCGGTCCCACCAATGTCGAAGGCGACGACGGCTGCACCATCCCCGAGGGGCTCAATTGAGACGGCCGCGGGAAAGTTGGTCACGAGTCGAGTATGACTGACCGCGTCAGGCTCCGAGGCAGGTCGGGGTTGAGGCCCTTGGCGCGGGCGCGGAGCAAAGCGAGCTTGTGTACGCGCACGAGGTTGGCCAGCGGGTCGAGGGCGCTCGTTTCGAAGCGTGCGCCGGTGGCGAGCACATCCTCTCGAATACCTGCGGGCGCCGCGCCGAACATCCAGGTGATGCGCCCGGGGGCGGCGATGCTGATTGGACCGTGTCGATATTCCATCGCGGGGTAGGACTCGGTCCAGGACTGTGTCGCCTCGCGCATTTTGAGTGCGGCCTCGTGAGCCAGACCGACGGTCCAGCCCCGGCCGAGAAAGGTGATCTGTTCTGCGCCGATGATCCCGTCATCGAGTTCGTCTGCGACCGCCAACTCGGCGTCAGCGATGGCCGTGCTGAGATCTTCGCCGAGGCTCGCGCGGAGAAAAGCGAGCGCCGTGGTCGCGAATCGAGTCTGCACGACCGACTGCTCATCGGCGAACGGCAGGGCGATGAGGTCATCCACCTCGTCAACGAACGGCGAGGTCGTGTCGCCGACGATTCCAACGATCCGAGTTCGACCGCGGTGTGCCTTCACAATGTCGAGCACTTCAGTCGTGGTCCCGGAGCGAGTGAGGGCAATGATGGCGTCATAATCGCGATCGATGAAGGCCTCGGAGGCCGAGAAAGCGTCCGTCACCCCGTGGCCGGCGCTCTCGCGCAAGGCCGCGTAGGACTGGGCCATGAACCAGGAAGTGCCGCAGCCAACCATGGCGACTTTCTGCCCACGAGAGGGGAGCAGTCGCTGTTCATCGGTCATCGCAACGGCACGGGCCCAGGTCTCGGGTTGTGAGGCCAGTTCCGTCGCCATGTGTTCTTCGGTGGATGTCGTCATGACCGTGGCTCCTCGGTAAGTTGTGGATCTTTCGGATTGATTGGTTGCGATCATTCAGGTGGAATGACGCCGATTTGAAAATTCGCGGTCATTTCTGACTGTTAATGATTGTAGAGCTAGAAAATCAATCACTACCAACTATTCTAAGCGTTTGTTGACGTCATGTAACGATCTGATATCAACAGTTGTGCTGACACGACCCGCGCGCCAAACTGGTCAAAACCTGGATGGATATGACTGTTCAGGTGCTTTTGCAGTCAAAAAACATCATCAGACGATAAGGAAATCAGACATGAAGAAGTCTCTGCGATTGGGGGGCATCGTCGTGACAGCGACGCTGGCCACGATGTCACTAGCCTCCTGTGGTTTTGGTGGCGGCAACGCGTCGGGCGGGTCCGACGGATCGGGCACGACCGTGAACCTGTTGGTCCCCAGCTACTCGGACAACACGCAGGCACTGTGGGAAGGCGTCATCTCCGACTTCGAAGACGCCAACAGCGATATCAAGGTCAACCTCGAGGTGCAGTCCTGGGACAACCTGACCGATGTCATCACGACCAAGGTTCAGGGAAACGCAGCGCCTGACATCATGAACGGCGGCCCGTTTGCGGGTTTTGCCGCGGATGACCTGCTGTACCCGATCGACGAAGTAGTGTCGGCCGACACACTCGCTGATTTCCAGTCCTCGTTTGTTGAGAACGCTTCCGTCGACGGCGTCCAATTCGGCGCGCCCCTGCTCGCCTCGGCCCGTGCACTTTTCGTCAACGAAGACCTGTTGGCACAGGCCGGCGTAGCCGCTGTCCCGACGACATGGAGTGAGCTGCTGGATGCGGCCACAAAGATTTCCGCCATCGGCGGGGGAGTAGCCGGGTACGGGCTGCCGCTCGGGTCCGAAGAAGCGCAGGCGGAATCGGCGGTCTGGTTCTACGGTGCCGGTGGCGGTTTCGGTGATGCCAGTGCGATTACGATCGACATCCCCGAAAACCTTGAGGCTGCCAAGTTCATTCAGTCGATGGTTGATGCCGGCGCGACGCAGGCGGATGCGGGCGCTACTGACCGCAGCCCCCTCATGGACGTCTTCGTCCAGGGCAAGATCGGTATGATCATCGGGCTTCCGCCGACGGTCGGTCAGATCGCTGAGGGCAATGCTGCACTCAACTACTCCGTAAACCCCATCCCCACGGTTGACGGCTCGGCCTTTACCCTCGGGGTAGCCGATCACCTCATGGCATTCAAGAATGACGGATCCAAGCAGGAAGCCATCACGAAGTTCCTGGACTTCTTCTACTCTGCTGACCAGTACGTGCCGTGGGTAACCGCCGAGAACTTCCTCCCGACCACCCAGTCCGGTTCCGACGCGATGGGCGACACTCCGGCCCTGGCGCCGTTCATCGAGGCTCTGCCCGGTGCTCAGTTCTACCCGAGCACGAACCCCAACTGGTCGGCGACGGATGCCGCGTTCAAGAGCTTGATCGGGCAGCTGGCCCAGGGCAAGGATGCGCAGGCCGTTCTCACCGAAATTCAGGCCAAGTCAGACGAAGGCTAACAGCCTTCGCGCCGTGCGCGACCTCGCTCCAAGTTGATCACAAGGAATATCGGTGGATTAGGAAATGACTCAAACAATTCATGAACCACCGACCCAGACGGGGACGGCCACCGGCCGTCCCCGTTCGGGGCCTGCGCGTCAGCGTGCAGCAGCGGGTACCCGCCTGTCCGATCTGATCTCCGCTTTGCCGTGGATCGGGCCGGCACTCGTCCTGATCTTCGGCGTCGTACTCTTCCCTGCCGTCGTCATGTTCTACAACTCCACCAGGGACATCAGCCTGAGCGGTCTCGACAAGGGTCCCGTCGGGTTTGCCAACTATGCAACGCTCCTTGAATTCACCCCGCTCGGCGGAATCATGCTGCGCACCCTGATCTGGGTCGTTGCCGTCGTGGCTCTCACCGTTCTCATCTCGCTGGTCCTGGCCCAGTTTCTCAACAAGTCATTTCCCGGGCGCCAGATCGTGCGCCTCGCCGTCATCATCCCCTGGGCAGCGAGCGTGGTGATGACCACGCTCGTGGTCTACTACGGGCTCGAAGGGTACATCGGCATCATCAACAAGTTTCTCGTCGACATCCAACTGATCGACGGACCATACGGCTGGACCAAGAACCCGGTCAGTGCCTTCAGCTGGTCGATCGGCATTGCAGTTTTCGTCTCCCTCCCTTTCACGACCTACACGATTCTCGCCGGTCTGCAATCGGTACCCGGCGATATTCTCGAGGCCGCCAAAATGGACGGTGCCGGTCGCATCCGCACCTATTTCGGGATAGTCCTTCCACAGCTGCGCGGTGCATTATCCGTAGCTGTCTTGATCAACATCATCAACGTCTTCAATTCGCTGCCGATCCTCAAAATCATGACCGGGTCGATTCCCGGCTACGACGCTGACACGGTCATGACGATGATTTTCAAGTACATCCAGAATGAGCACAAGATCGACGTGGCCAGCGCGCTGAGCGTCGTTGCCTTCCTGATCGTGATCGTGATCGTGGCGATCTACGTCAAGGTCGTCAAGCCTATGAAAGAGGTCTGATTATGACCGCCCTGCTTACGTCGGCGCCGCGCGCTGCCCGCAAACCTCGATACACGGCTGATCAGGTTCCGCTTTCGACAGTGATCTGGCGCATGATTGCCGGCGCCGTGGTGCTGCTTATTTTCGTCATTCCCTACCTGATCATGTTCTTCGGGTCAGTCAAGACAAAGAGCGAGATTCGTTCGGTTGAGCCCACCTATTTCCCCACGGAATGGCACTGGGAGAACTACCTCACCATGTGGTCCACACCCGAGACCCCGCTGGTGCAGAATCTCATCTCGACGATCGTCATCTCCGTTTTCGCAACTCTTCTGGTGCTTCTCGTTGCACTACCGGCCGCTTATTACACGGCCAGGGCGCGCTTTCCCGGACGCCTGGTCTTCATGTTCCTGGTGATTGTGACCCAGATGCTGCAGCCGGCCGTTCTCACCTCCGGCCTCTTTCGTCAGTTCGGGTTCCTGGGCATTTCCGATACCTGGCTCGCCATGATCTTGATCAACGCGGCGTTCAATCTGTCCTTTGCTGTCTGGATCATGCATAGCTTTTTTGCTGGAATCCCGAAGGAAGTAGACGAAGCCGCGCAATTGGATGGAGCGGGTCGCCTCACGGTGTTGTTCAAGATCAACCTCCCCCTCGTCTGGCCGGGCATCGTCACCGCAATCGTGTTCACCTTCGTGGCCTGCTGGAACGAATTCGCCGCAAGCCTGGTCATCCTCTCGACGGCGGGCAACCAGCCCATGGCCGTTGCCCTGACCAAGTTCGTGGGGCAGTACGAAACCAGCTGGCACTACGTCTTCGGTGTTTCCATCGTCGCCATCGTGCCGGTCGTGGTGCTCTTCATGCTCATTGAAAAACGCCTCATCGGTGGTCTCACCGCTGGCAGCGTCAAGTAACCAATCAAGTTCTCGGAGACCGAATGACGTTAGTCCTCACCCGAAGCCTCATGGATTCGGCCTATCAGCGCGGGGTTGCTATTGGGGCGTTCAACGTGCTCCATCTCGAGACGGCCGAGGCGCTCGTCGCAGCAGCCGAGCAGGCCGAACTTCCGGTCATACTTCAAATCTCAGAGAACTGCGCCCAGTATCACGGCGGACTCGAACCGATCGCTCTATCCACCCTGGCGGTGGCGCGAGCGTCAGCCGTCGAGGTCGCAGTGCATCTCGACCACGCCCAGAATGAAGAACTCGTCTACGAGGCGATCGAACTCGGCTTTGGGTCCGTGATGTACGACGGAGCGCATCTGGGATTTGATGAAAACGTCGCGATCACGGCGCGAATCACCCAGTACGCGCAGTCTCGCGGCGTATATGTCGAGGCTGAACTGGGTGCGGTTGGCGGCAAAGATGGCGCCCATACACCGGGCGTGCGAACAGACCCGGGTGAAGCAGCCGCGTTTGTGCGCAGCACCGGTGTCGACGCACTGGCGGTAGCAGTCGGTTCATCGCACGCCATGACGGAACGCGTGGCAGCAGTCGACTACAGCTTGATCGCGCGACTGCGGGCCGCTCTCGACGTGCCCTTGGTCCTGCACGGGTCATCCGGCATTGCCGATGAGAACATCGTGAAGGCGATTCGAGCCGGCATGACCAAGATCAACGTCTCGACGCAGCTGAACAAACACTTCACCGAGGCGATTCGCGGTTATCTCGCCGCGAATGCCGCGGTTGTTGACAGCCGCAGGTACGGGGCAGCCGGACGTGCCGCCGTTGTACAGGAAGCAGCCCGCCTGATGCGACTTTTCGCCGCGTAGGTTATCCCTTGACCGCCCCAGCAGTCAGCCCCTGCACGATGTATCGGCTGGCGAAGGCGAACAAGACCATGGTCGGAATGATCGTCAAAACCGCTGCCGCTGACATCGAGCCCCAGTCGATGTTGAAGCTTGAGATGAACCCATTCAGGGCAGTCGGAATCGTCTTGTTTTGGTCACGGTTCATCAGCGTGACCGAGAGAAACAACTCGTTCCAGCAGTTTACGAAATTGAAGATGAACGCGGCGACGATCCCGGGCTTCATAACGGGAACGATGACTCTGAAGAGTGCGCCCAGCCGGGAGCATCCGTCGATCATTGCCGCTTCTTCCAACGCATCCGGCACGTTGGCGAAGAACCCGCGCAGCATCACCGTGCAAAACGGTATGCAAATCGCGATGTAGACGAGCACGAGTCCGAACTTATTGTCGACCAACCCCAGCTGCGACATCATCAGGTAAAGCGGGCCCAGGGCGATGAACGCCGGGATCATCTGGGTGACCAGAAACGCCATCATCAGCGCGCCCTTGCTGCGAAATTCGAACCGGGCAAGGACATATGCCGAGAGCAAAGAAATGAGCGTCGCGACGGTGGCGGCTACCGCAGCGATCACGAGGCTGTTGGCAAGATAGGTGCCGAACTGCGCCTTGCTAAAGAGGTTCACGTAGTTCTCGAGCGAGAAGACTTCTGGCCAGTAGGTCAGCGGAAAGCTGAAGATCGCCCCGGGGCCTTTGAACGACGTGATCGTGATCCAGTAGAGCGGAAAGATCGTGATGACGAGCCAGATCGCGAGAAAAACGATGCGAATGGTGCGGGCCAGCCTGGTTTCCCTGTCGATCATGTGATGACCGCTTTCTTCTCGCGAATCGCAAGGAGGTAGAAGATGGAGAAGATAAGCAGGATCCCCACGACAATGAGTCCCAGAGCGGATGCCTGCCCGTAGTCGCCGCGTTGGGTCGTCGCAATCATCCAGGTCGTGATGATGTGGGTCTGATTCGCTGGACCGCCGCCGGTCATGCCGAAGATGATGTCGGGAAAGTTGAAGATCCAAATCACACGCAGCAGAACCGTCAGCGCGAGCGTGGTGCGAATGTAGGGAATGGTGATCTGAAAGAGAGTTCGCGTTTTTCCTGCACCGTCGAGGGCTGCGGCCTCGAAGAGCTCCTCCGGAACGGATTGAAGAGCTGCAAGGATCATGATCGTGAAGAATGTAACGCCGTACCAGACGTTCGCGATGATGATGGCGACCATGGCCGTCGTGGGGTCAGCGAGCCACGGTATCGCTTGATCGGTGAGGCCGACTTTCGACAGTAGGTCATTGATCACGCCGAATTCACTGTTGAACATCCACCGAAACAAGATGCCGATCAGAAAACCGGAGATCGCCCACGGGAAAAAGATCAGGGCTTGGTAAAGTCCTCGAAAGGCAAATTTACGTCGGAGCCAAAGCGCGAGAGCAAAACCAATCACGAACTGCGGCACGAGAGAAGCCACGACCCAGGCGACTGTATTTCTCAGCACGGTGTAGAAGACCGGATCGGTCAGAATCGCCGCGAAGTTTTTGAATCCCACCCAGGAGGTGTCGGTGAGATTGCTCAGGTTCCAATTGCGGAAGGCCATCTGGCTGCCCGCGATCATCGGGTAATACACAAAGATGATCACGAATATCAGGGCGGGGGAGAGAAACGCCAGAATAGTCAGGCTTTTGCGAACGGTGAAAGTGCGCCGTTGCGAACGTCGTGTTCCCGGGTCCGGCCGTCGTGGAGCGCTCGGCGAATTCGCCGCGCGCTCCAGTGTTTCGGTACGTGGAGACGTCATAGAAGTTCCGCCTAGGCGTTCTTCCACTTTTCGACCCAGTAGGCATCCCAGCTGGCGAGAAGTTCCTTCTGAGTCATCTGGCCGATGAGCACCTGCTGTAGTTCAGAGTCGGACTTCTGGATCCAGTCGGTCCACCATGAAGAATCGCGCGGCTGGACTGCAGTGATGTAGGTATCGGGATTCTCGTTCATGGTTACGTAGCTGGCCCACGCGCCGGTCTTGTAGAAGTCGCTGTCTGCGGCGTCCTTCAGAATGGGAACGAGGCTGTTCTTCTGCGTGAAGGTGGCCGACGCATCGCCTTCCGACAGGAAGGAGATCAACTTGGCCGACTCGGCCTTGTGCTCGCTGGACTCTGCAGTGCCCCAGCCGGCGGTGGCCATGGGCTGAATCGCCTTACCCGTCGGTCCGGTCGGCATCGGGGCCGTTGTCCACTGATCGACGCTGATCGACTGCGCTTGTTCGAGGGTCGCGATTACTTCCGGATCCTGTAAGAGGAATCCCGTGGAACCGTTGGCGAACCCCTCCACCATTTCTGGGTACCCCCAGGCGACCGACGAGGGTGGCGACGCATTCTCGAAGAGAGCGAAGTAGGTCTCGAGGGCGTCAGCAGCTTCTGGCGCGGCAAAGATCGTGCTGCCGTCGGTGAGCTTGAAAGCATTGTCCTGGTCGATCTGGTCGGCTACGTAAGCCTCGATCGCCAGTACAACGTTAGTATTGCCGTTCTTGCCGCCGCGAAAAGCGTAGCCGAACTGACTCTTCGACTCGTCCTGCAAGGCCGTGGCCTGCGTGAGAAGTTCGTCCCAGCTGGTGGGTGGTGCCGAGAAGCCGGCCTCCTTGATGAGGTCGGTTCGGTAGAACAGGCTCGCACCATAAAAACCGTAGGGAATGTAATAGGACTTGCCGTCCGCGTTGGTCGCGTACTTGGCAGCGTTCACGGTCAGGTCGTCCCAGCCGGCCCAGCCGGCAAGTTCATCGGACATGTCGTACAGCCAGCCGTTGGTGGAAAACGGTCCAACCGTGATGTCGCGCACCTCAAGAACGTCGACCCCGGTACCAGACTGAAGCATCTGCTGAATCTTCTGGTCGGCCTGCTCGGTGGGAGGGGAGATCAATTCCACGGTAATTCCGGGGTTCTTCGCTTCGAAATCTGAGATCAGACCCTTGAGTACGTCGGTTCGGGCCGGGTTGGTCAGGCTTTCAACCATCTGCAGGTTGACGGTGCCATCCGCAGCATCCGAGGCGGCAGAGCACCCCGAAAGCGCCAGGGCCGTAGCGAGCCCCAGGCCGATCCATGCACACGTTTTCTTGTGAATCACAGCATTCCTCTTTTCATTGAGATCGGACGATTCTTGAGGCCAACGCCCTATGGCGATGGTGTAGCAGAAGGGACCTGGGCCCATTCGGTGAGTGCGGCAACGCAGTGCTCAACGAAATAGTCAAAGTCGGCAGCAGTGTTGTAGACATGCACCGACAAACGGAAGTAGCCGATCCCGCCGAAGCTCGTAAAGGCACCTTCGACGCCCAGTTCACGTAAGACTCGATCGCGGAGCGCGTCCGCTTCGTCGTGGGTCGTGGCGATCCCGTCGGGCAGACGAACGAGTCTGAGCGCGTTGACCGGCATGCCGACATCTACGTGATGGTCTTCGCCGGTAATCGCACCAAAAGCAGCGGTGATGGTCTCTTCGGCGTAGTCCGCAAGATCCGACATGTAGGTGCGCACGGCATCCCATCCCCAAGTTCGCCCGATGAAATCCAGGGCCGTCGTCGTGGCGAGGTAGCTCGTGAGGTCTAGGGTGCCTTGAGTGTCGAAGCGGTCGGGGAAGGGTTCGGTAGCGCCCCAGGAATCAATGAGTGGATATAGCTCAGCCGCCAGTGGGCCCCGGGCGACCAGAACGGATGTGCCGCGCGGGGCGCAGCCAAATTTATGAAGATTCCCGATCCAGAAGTCACAATCCAGCTCATTGAGCGGGTCCTCGTACAGCCCTGGCACGTGCGCTCCGTCGACGAGGAGCGGGATTCCACGACGGCGCGCCTCGCGGGCGACGGATTGTACCGGCAAGAATCGGGCGGTGGGAGAAGAAATATGGTCGACAATAATCAGCCCGGTGGCAGCGCTGAGTTCGGCCACAATGGCCTCATGAGCCTCGGCTGCGGTGGCATCCAGCGGAATATGCGCCGTACGTACCGTGCCGTTCCAGCGGCGGGCCAACCGCTCGGCACCCATGGTGACAGCTCCGTACCCGTGGTCGGTGACGACGATCTCCAGTCCGATCTTCGCCGGAAGGCTGGAGAAGACCACGCTTGCTCCGGCACTCGCATTGGGCACGAGGGCGGTGTCGTTTTCGCTTACGCCGAGAAACTTGGCAACTTCGCGACGGGTGCTTTTCACCATGGCCGGCAGCGCTGGAAACCACGCTACCGGGTTGGCATCCATCTGCGCGCGGAGTTGATTCTGATGTTCCTGGGCGACGACGGGCACAGCACCAAACGACCCGTGGTTGATGTGGATGGTTCGTGGATCGAGAGACCAGGCGGCCCGGGCTGGACGGCCGTCCGAAAGTGTCAATCCACGCGGTGGCGCGACTGGAGAGGTCAGCATGTGCTTCCTATTTCAATGTTCGTGGCTCGCAAACCATGACAAGACGTGTGATGACTCTCTGGATCACCCCACTTTCATGGCTGTTTTCAGGACTCTATCGGGATTGTTCCAAAAAGTCATCAGATGAGTTGAGATAAAGTGTTGTCGGGTGAGGAACGTGTCAGCTCGCCTCCGGCTTAGAATTAGATGGGGTTATCGGTAGTGGCGATTGGACGAAAGGATCCACGCATGTCGGCAGTAGACATCGCGTTCCACGGATTGCGTCACATGATCGCGTCCGGACGTCTCGGCGCTGGAGAGAAGTTCCCACCGGAGACCGCTCTCTTGAGTGAACTCGGCGTATCGCGCGGGTCTCTTCGTGAAGCAGTGCGCATGCTGTCGGCCCTGGGCGTGATCGAGTCACGGCATGGGTCGGGAACATACGTTTCTCAGTTGCGTCCCGAGGAAATCATGGGGAGTTTGGCGCTGACCGTCGACCTTCTGCCGCTGTCTGGACTCTTGGACATGTACGAATTGCGAGGTGTCCTCGAGTCGCATACTGCGGCCCAGGCGGCTGCTCGAATAAGCCCGGAGCAAACCGCGGAGCTTTTCGACTTGGTCGAGGCCATGGAGGCCGCCGCCGACCCCGAAATTGCCCCCGAGCTTGATGCTCAATTTCACGCGTTGATTGATCGGATCAGTGGCAACCCCACGCTGACCGTTCTGCTGGGCGTCTTTCGCGCCCGTTCGCGTGCCTATCAACTGTTCGCGCTGCCGGAAGGCGCGGAAATCCGGCGCGTCAGCGACCATGGCCATCGGACCATCTTCAACGCAATCGTCTTGCACGATCCTGCTGCGGCATCTGCCGCCGCGGCGTCCCACGTGGCCCAAACGGTCGAGTGGCTGCGCTTTTATCAGCCGGCCGTGCGCACTCCGTAGCGGGTCGCCCTCACTCCGCATTCCACCGTTGCTGAGTGGAATATTGCAGCGCGCCGCAGCCAGCAACGGTGCCCGAGTCGTTGACAACACCGCGCCAACGTGCCTACTCTGAACTCAGACGTAATTATGCAAATGACTTGCATAATGCTCACTACGAGGTGAGGGGGACCGCCATGGCACTGCATGAACGTGAAATGCTGGCCTTTCGCCGGCGCAATTCCGCCGCCTGCATCGGCGCCCTGCGCGACCACGGCGTGCTCACGGTCAGCGAACTGGCCAGCCTCACCGGACTCTCCCGCCCCACCGTCGAGTCGATCGTCGCCGAATTCGAAACCAACGGCCTGGTCACACACGAGCAGCAGACCACCACCGCAGCCAAGGGCCGTCCCGCCCGCCGCGTCGCGTTCAACGCCTCCGCCGGCTACGTCGCCGGCCTCGACCTCGGCCTGCACCGGGTTACCGTGCTGGTCAGCGACCTCGCCGGCACCATCGTCGCCACCGCCCTGCACGACATCACGACCGACATCACCGGCTCCGAACTCCTCGCTCTCGCCGCCGCGACCCTGAAACGCGCACTCGCAGAACTCGACGCCAGCCGGCTCACCTCCGTCACGGTGTGCATTTCGGGCATAGTGGATGCCTCCGGCCGCGTTCTGCAGAGTAACGTACTGCCCGAATGGAACGGCCTCGACCTCGCTGCGAGCCTCAGCGAACAGCTCGGCTGCCAGGTGTCCGTCGAAAACGATGTCAATATGGCCGCCCTCGGCGAACTGCACGCCGGCGCGGCACAAAACGCCGACGATGTCGTCTTCATCATGGTCGGCCACCGCGTGAGCGCCGCCATCATCCTCGGCGGAGCGTTGCACCGCGGCCGCAACTTTGCCGCCGGCGAGGTCGGCGACCTCGAATCCACCGGCTGGGGCTACCAGGACGTGCACGAGACCAGCGTGCTCGGCGCGTTCCTCGGCCAAAGCCCCGAAGACGTCTTCGCGGCAGCACAGGTCGGCGACCCCGACGCCCTCGAGCTGGTCACCCGGTTCGCGCGCCGCATCATCCGCGGTATCGCGGTCGTCGGGCTGACCGTCGACCCCGACCTCATCGTGATCGGCGGCGGGCTGTCCGCCGGGCCGGTGTTGCTCGGCGCGCTGCAGGCTGAACTGGCCCTGCTGGTCACCCGCAGCACGCAGCCGCCGCTCGTCTCCTCGGCGCTCGGCCGCACCGGCGTTGCCCTCGGTGGCCTCGTGCGCGCCCTCGAAGTCGTCTCGGAGCGGCTCTACGGCGCGAAAGACATCGCCGTGCCGCGCTTCAGCCTGCCCGCCATCCCTGTCACAGAAGCGGATGCCGAAGCCGCCCGGCCCGAATCAGCCCGGCCCGACCCGACCACCTTCGGCGCCCGCCTCGCAACCCACGCGGCCAGCGCGAACGGCAGCAGCTCGAACGCCAACACCGGCACCGCCACCCACCCACATTCCTGACCATTCATTAAACACGGCAGGGGAACCCAATGAGAAAAATCACCAGACTGGCGCCGCTCGCGCTGGTCGCCGCGCTCGCGCTGACCTCGTGTTCGGCACCCGTAGCATCCGATGAAGCCGTCACCGCAGACTCGGTAGCATCGATCAGCTACGCCATCTGGGACGAAAACCAGATTCCGGCGCTCGAGGCGAACATTGCCGCGTTCAACGAGATTTACCCGAAGATCGAGGTGAAGATCGACATCACCCCGTGGGCGCAGTACTTCACCAAGCTGCAGACCCAGGCGTCCGGCGACACCCTGCCCGACGTGTTCTGGATGAACGGCCCCAACTTTCAGCTCTACGCCGCCAACGACCAGCTCGAACCGATGACCGACCTCATCGACGACGGCGATGTCGACCCGGCCAACTACGTCGAGGTGCTCAACGACCTCTATTCCTTCGACGGTGTGCAGTACGGCATGCCCAAGGACTTCGACACGGTCGCACTCTGGTATAACAAGGCGATTCTCTCCGAGGCCGGCGTCGCAATTCCCGACGAAACCTGGACCTGGGACGACTTCGCTACGGCCGCCAAAACCGTCAGTGACACCCTCGCCGACCAGGGCGTCTACGGCGTCGCGACCGGCCTGACCGGCGGCCAGGAGGGCTACTACAACACGATTCTGCAGGCGGGCGGCAGTATCCTTTCTGAAGACGGCACGTCCAGCGGCTACGACGACCCGAACACGATTCGCGGCCTGCAGTTCTGGGCTGATCTCATTGCCGACGGTTCCAGCCCAAACCTGCAGCAACTCTCCGACACTCCTCACAACGCGTGGTTCACCAGCAGCAAGACCGCGTTCTTCTGGTCCGGCACCTGGAGCGTCGCCGAACTCGCGTCGGCAAGCAACACCCTCGACCTGAACGTGGCCCCGCTGCCTCAGGACGAGAAGCAGGCCACTGTCATCCACGGCCTCGCCAACGTGGTCTCGGCGGGCAGCGAGCACAAGTCGGCCGCACAGGCTTTTCAGGCTTACCTCGGCAGCGAAGAAGCGCAGACCCTGCAGGCCGAAATGGGAGCGGCCAACCCCGCCTTCATCGGCGCCGGCCAAGCCTTCCTCGACTCGGTCGAGCACTTCGACCTCGAGGTGTTCATCGACGAAGCCGACAAC
Organism: Cryobacterium sp. TMT1-66-1; assembly: GCF_004403435.1. Lineage (NCBI taxonomy): Bacteria > Bacillati > Actinomycetota > Actinomycetes > Micrococcales > Microbacteriaceae > Cryobacterium > Cryobacterium sp. TMT1-66-1. The sequence continues at coordinate 86,755 of NZ_SOGP01000011.1, read as the reverse complement.
TATGCCTACCCATTCCCCATCTCGAAGGACACCGCGGCTTGGACCACGATTGAAAACGAGCTGCTGCCGCAGGCCTTCTCCGGCACTCGCACCGTTGAAGATGTCGCTGACGAGCTCGCCACTCGAATGAACGAAGCGCTGGCCAAGGAATGACCCTGCGCACCGGGAGCGCGGTCGGCGAGAGCCGTGCTCCCGCCGACCTCCCGGTGCCCGTAGCAACAACACCGCAAAAGAAGCCAAAGGGCTTCGACGGCTACTGGCCGTGGCTGTTCGTGCTGCCGACCCTGCTCGGTGTGCTCGGCTTCTACATTTGGCCGATCATTCAGACCGGCTACCTGAGCTTCACCGAAACCGGCCCGTTCGGCGGCGAAGAATTCGTCGGCATCGACAACTACCAAACCATGCTGGCCGACGGAAACGTGGCCCAGGCCCTGATCAACACCCTGATCTACACGGTCATCGTGCTGGCCGGCATTCCGATCGCGCTGCTCATGGCCAACCTGGTCAACCAGCCCGGCCTGCGCTTCGCGTCGTTCTATCGCGTGCTGTTCTTCATGCCCTACATCGCGATGCCCACTGCGGTCGCCCTGGTCTGGCGCATGATTTACAACGGTGATTTCGGCATCCTGAACTGGATGCTCTCGCTCGTCGATATCGATGGCCCGTACTGGACCTCGACCCCCGGCTTCGCGATCGTCTCGGTCGGCGTTGTCGGTATGTGGGCGTCGCTCGGGTTCGGGATCATCATTCTCGGTGCTGCCCTGAAAAACATCTCACCGGAGTATTACGAGGCGGCGCAGCTCGACGGCGCCACCAAGTGGAAGCAGTTCACCTCGATAACCGTGCCGCTCGTGACGCCGAGCCTGTTCTTCGTCACGATCATCTCGGTGATCAACGGGTTTCAGCTGTTCGACCTGCTCTACGCCATCATGGGCCAGTACAATCCGGCCCTGGTGCAGAGCCAGTCGCTGGTCTACATCTTCTACAACCAGGCCTTCATTCAAAACGACAAGGGCTATGCCGCGGCGATCGGCATGGTCATTCTCGTAACGATCGGCATCGTCACCTTCTTCCAGTTTCGGATGCAGAAAAAGTGGGTGAACTATGTCTAAACAGTCCCTCTCCCCGGCCCAGCAGGGCGCGAACAGCGTGCGCACCCACCTGGTGCTCGGCATCATCGGCTTCATTATGGTGTTCCCGTTCATCTGGCAGCTCGTCATCTCGCTCTCCACCAACGACCAGGTGATGAGCGTGCCGCCCACCTTCTGGCCGGGCGACCTGCAGTGGGGCAACTTCGTCGACGTCTTCACCAAGCTGCCGTTCTTCGACCAGTTCGGCGTCTCGGTCGGCATCACCGTCATCCGCGTGATCGGCCAGGTCGTGCTGTGCTCGATGGCCGGCTACGCGTTCGCCCGTATGCGGTTTCGCGGCCGCGGAATCTTTCTCGGCGTCATCCTCTCGATTCTCATGGTGCCGCCGCAGGTGTACCTCATTCCGCAGTTCCAGATCATCCAGAACCTCGGCCTGCTCAACACCATCATCGGCATCGCCCTGCCCGGCATCTTCAGCGCCTTTGGCGTGTTCCTGATGCGGCAGATCTTTCTCGGCCTGCCGATCGAACTCGAAGAAGCCGCCCGGCTCGACGGCGCCAACCCGGTCCAAATCTTCTACAAGATCATGCTTCCGCTAGCCACCCCGGGCATCAGCGCCCTGGTCATCATCACGACCCTATGGTCGTGGAACGACCTGCTCTGGCCACTCGTGGTCACGACCTACGCCGAGAAAATGCCGCTATCGGCCGGCCTGGCGACGCTCGCCGGCAGTATCACGACCGATTACCCGGTCATGATGGCCGCGAGCGTACTCGCGATGGCGCCCGTGCTCATCCTCTTTATTGTTCTGCAGCGTCGCGTCGTCGAGGGCCTCGCCTTCAGCGGCTCGAAGTAGCACCACCCCTTATATGTCTGGACTTCTCGTGAACATTGGCCTCATCGGTGCCGGCGGCATCACCCACGTGCACATTCCGGCCTGGCTCGCCCTCGGCGCGCGGGTCACCGTGTTCTCGCTCGAGGGCGGCGCCGAGGTCGCCGCGCAGTACGGCATCACCGCGGTCGGCTCACTCGATGAGCTGCTCGACGCGTGCGACGTGGTCGACATTTGCACTCCCACTCCAACGCACTATCGCCTCGCCGAACGCGCCCTCCGCGCCGACAAACACGTCATCTGCGAAAAGCCCATAGCGCTCCACCCAGCGGATGCCGCCGCTCTCGCCGAGCTCGCCGCCTTCGTCGGCAAGCAGCTGCACCCGGCCCACGTTGTGCGCTACTTTCCCGAGTACGCTCTGGCCCGAGGCGCCGTCGCCGCCGGAACGATCGGCGAGCCGGCCATTTTGCGGTTCAGTCGCATCGGCGAGTTTCCCACCTGGGCGAGCTGGTTCGCCGATGAGGAACAGTCCGGCGGAATCGTGCTGGACCAGATGATCCACGACCTCGACATTGCCCGCTGGATCGCCGGCGAGGTCACCGAGGTGTACGCCGTGAAGTCCGTGGGCGACGGATGCGAGACCGCCCAGGTCGTGCTCACCCACGAAAGCGGCGCGCTCAGCTACGTCACCGGAGTCTGGGGCGCGCCCGGCACCACCTTCGCCACGTCCTTCTCGATCGCCGGCTCGACCGGGGTGCTGAAGCACGATTCCCGAGCGGATGCCTCGCTCCGCTTCGACCTCGGCGCGCCCGTCGCCGGCACGCAGTCTATGCGCCCGGACACGTCGCTGGGCGAAAGCCCGTACCTGAGCGAACTGCGGGACTTCGCCGCCGCGACCCTGGGGGGACCTGCCCCGCGGGTCAGCCTCGCCGACGCCACCCGCGCGGTCGAACTAGCCGCCGCCGCGAACGCGTCGATCGCGTCCGGGCGAAGCGAGTCCGTCGTGCGTGAGGCGGTGGGGGCATGAGAGCCGTCGCGAATGCCCGACCGAACGCGTCCGTGCAACCGACCTCCTCGTTGTCCGAGCAAGCCGCGTCGAGCGGGGTCGCGCCGCAGCATCCGTTGTCTGAGCGCCCCCTGCGCGTAGCCCTGATGTCGTTCGCCCACGTGCACGCCGCTGGCTATGCGGCACTGCTACAATCGATGCCGAACGTCGAGTTGCGCGCCTCCGACCCCGACGGCGGCAACGAGCCGGCCGAACGGCGTGGCCGGGGCCTCGCCGACGACCTCGGCGTCAGCTACGTCGACAGCTACGCCGAACTGCTCGCCTGGCAACCCGACGCCGTCATCGTGACGAGCGAAAACGCCCGGCACCGTCCGTTGGTCGAAGCCGCAGCCCTGGCCGGCGCGGCCGTGCTGTGCGAGAAGCCGTTGGCCACGACCCTGGCGGATGCCCTCGCCATGCAGGCTGCCTGCGACGCGGCCGGCGTCACGCTGATGACCGCTTACCCGGTGCGGTTCTCGCCCGCCTTCGCCCGGCTGCGCGAACTCGTTCAGGCCGGTGGGCTGGGCGCGCTGCTCGCGGCGACCGGCACGAACAACGGTCAGATTCCGGTCGGGAACCGGGCTTGGTTCACCGACCCGGCACTCTCTGGCGGCGGTGCAATAGTCGACCATATCGTGCACGTTGCTGACCTGCTCGATGCCCTGACCGGGCTGACAGCCCAGTTCGTGCGGGCAGTGTCGAACCGCATTCTGCACGCCGACAAGCCCGAGGTTCGCGCCGAAACCGGGGGACTAGTCACGATCAGCTATGCTGGCGGCTTCGTCGCCACGATCGACTGCTCCTGGAGCCAGCCCGACAACGCGCCGACCTGGGGCGGACTGACCCTTCAGGTGGTCGGCACGCGGGGGATCGCGGACATCGATCCGTTTGCGCAGCACGTGGGCGGCGTCGGGGCCGATGGGGCCGTGTTTCTCGGCTACGGCAAGAACACCGACGAACTGCTCCTGAACGAGTTTGTGCACGCGGTGCGTGCCGGGCGGGCGGGGCAGCCCGACGGGGCCGCGGGCATCCGCTCGCTGAAAATCGTGCTTGCCGCGCAGGAGTCGGCGCGCACCGGCGAGGTTGTGTCAATCAGGTAAAACTCGGCCGACAGGTTTGCCCCAATAGCTGAGCTTGCGTCATAATCGCAAGGCGTGCCCGAAAGTCGGGCCGAACAGGTACCAGTTCCGAAACCCGAGTCGGAGGCTATACATGTCCGTTCAGTCCACCTTGGAGCGCCACGAGCGCGCACCCGACCCGGCCGGGTCCACCGGCGGAAAGTCTGCCACGCGCACCTTTCGTGGCGACATCGAGGGCCTGCGCGCGGTCGCCGTGATCGTCGTCATCTTCGATCACCTGCTCGGCTGGCCCTCCGGCGGATTCATCGGCGTCGACATCTTCTTCGTCATCTCCGGTTTTCTCATCACGAGCCTGCTGCTCAAGGAACATGCCCGCACCGGCCGCATCTCCCTCGTCGACTTCTACCGCCGCCGCATTCGCCGCATTCTGCCGGTCTCGCTCCTCGTACTCGTCGTCACCGTGGCCATTGGCTACCTGCTGCTGCCCGGCGCCCGCGCCCTCAGCACCCTGTGGGACGGCGTCTACTCGGCCCTGTTCGTGGCCAACTGGCACTTCGCCGCCGTCGGTACCGACTACCTGCAGGCCACCAACGCCGTCTCCCCGCTGCAGCATTACTGGTCGCTCGCGGTCGAGGAACAGTTCTACTTCGTCTGGCCGTTCCTGCTCATCGTGATCTTCGCCTTCGCCGGCCGCCGCACTCTCAGCGCCAGAGCCCTGATCACGACGGTTGCCGTCACGACCGGCGTCATCACCCTCGGATTTCTGGCCTGGAGCTTCTTCGAAACCTCGACCAGCCCGGCCATCGCCTACTTCTCCACCGGCGCCCGCGCCTGGGAACTCGGCATCGGCGCCCTCCTGGCCGCAGCCGCTCCCGGCATCGCCAAGCTGCCGGCTCTGATGCGCCCACTGCTCGCCTGGCTCGGCCTGGCTCTCATCGTTGCCAGCCTGCTCCTGATCAGCCGCGATTCGCCGTTCCCGGCGCCGTGGGGGCTGCTGCCCGTCGCGGGAGCCGCCCTGGTCATCGCCGCTGGAATCGGACAGCCCGAGCAGCGCCTGCTGTTTCTGCTGACCAACCCGGTCAGCCGCTATGTCGGAAAAATCTCCTACTCCCTCTATCTGTGGCACTTTCCGGTCGTGATTCTGCTCGCCACCGTCTTCGCCACCGACTCACCGGTCTACCTGCCACTCGCCGTGGTACTCATGGTGGCCCTGTCGGTGTTCTCCTTTCATTTCGTCGAGGACCCCATCCGCCACTCGCTCTGGCTCGAAACTGCCCAAACCCGAAAGCGAGAACGGATGCTCCGCCCCGCCACCACACGCCACTTCGGCATCACCCCAGCCCAAGCCTGGATCGGTGCCCTGGTCGTCGTGACCCTCGTCATCGTCTCGGTGTCGTTCATCGCCCTGAAGGGCGGAACGTTCTCCACCCCGCAGGCCGACCCGGCCCCGGTCGGCGCGGACGTCGGTCCCGAAACGCCCGACGCACCGGCTACCCTCTTGGCCACGCGGCAGTCCGACATCGCCGCAGCACTGGCGTCGACCGCCTGGCCGGCGACCACCCCCGCTTTCGGCGCCCTCGGCGACAGCTCCGGCGCCCCGGAATGGGTCGACGACAACTGCCTATCGGTCAGCGAGAAGAACGCCGCGGGGTGCGTCTACGGAGACCCTGCGGCCGCCAAAACCGCAGTTCTGCTCGGGGACTCCATGGCCATCAGCTACATGCCCGCCATCCGCGCCGCCCTCGAACCGCTCGGCTACAACGTGCAGTCGCTGACCATGTTCTCCTGCCCGGCCGTCAACATCTCGGTGGCGCCCAAGAACGCCTCCGACGCCTCGGCCGCCACCTGCGACGACCACCACTCCTGGGTCTACAACGAGGTCGCGCGGCTCTCGCCCGATCTCGTGATCATGTCGAGCCTGGCCGGATCCATCGTGCGCCTGGCCAGCGGCAACGAGGGAGTTGCAGCCCTCACGGAATGGCAGACCGCGACCGCCGACACGATCACGGCCCTGCAGGGGGCGACCGACCACGTCGCTGTGCTCTCCCCGCCGCCGGCCAGCACGCCGTTCGCCGAGTGCAAGACCCTCACGAGCGCCCCCGCCGACTGCACCTACAGCCCCTCGAGCCTCTACCAGAAGGTGGTCGCGACCGAGCAGGGAGCCATCGAAAAGTTCGGCGACTTCGCCCAGTACGTCAACGTCGTGCCGTGGCTCTGTGTCGACAACACCTGCCCGGCTTTCATCGACAACACGCCGGTCTTCTTCGACGGCCAGCATTTCGTGCGCGAGGCGAGCAACCAGCTCGGCCCGCTGCTGGCGGAGGCCCTGTTCCCGCCGGCCGCCTAGCCGCTCGGCGCGCGCATCCGCTTGGGCCGCGTCACCCCGTGGTCAGTGCTCGCGCGGCCGAAACTCGCGCGGCCACTCGCTCGCGCGAATGCGGCGGATCTCCTTGACCTCACCGATCGTGCCCCACTCGTCGAGGCCCAGGCGCGACAGCGGCCGCAGCTTGTCGATGAGCGGATGCCCGGCCTCGTCGACCACGTTGGTCGCGATGGCAATGTGGGTGACCTCGCCGAAAACGAGAGTGCAATCACCCATCGACAGCGTGGAATGCAGACGGCACTCGATCGCCGCGGGGGACTCGGCAACCCGCATGGCGGCCACGGTCGCACTCGGCTCGCGGGTGAGCCCGGCGCGATCGAATTCGCTCTCCTCCGGCCCAAAATCGGTGCCGGTGGCGTTGACTTCCGCAAACAGCGACTCCGGCGTGAAGTTCACCACGAAATCCCCGGTCGCGATGATATTGCGCACGCTGTCCTTTACCCCCACCGAGGTGAACTGCACGATGGGCGGCGAAACGGATGCCACGGTGAAGAACGAATGCGGCGCCAGGTTGTCGACACCCTCCGCCGACCGGCTCGATACCCAGGCGATCGGCCGCGGCACCACGAGCGAGTTGAGCAGGCGGTAGAAGTCGCGGCGGGGCAGGGTCTCTGGGTCGAAGTCAGTACGCATCCGCTCAGGCTAACAACTCGTTTAGCCCGCGTGGCCGGCGCCGCGCCCGGCCGGTAACCGGCCCGCGCCGATAGAGTGGCCTGATGCCTACTCTTCCCCGCCTGGTGGCCTTCGACCTCGACGATACGCTCGCGCCGTCCAAGTCCGCGCTCGACCCGACCATGATCGACCTGCTCGTGAAGCTGCTCGGCGTCACCGAGGTCTGCATCATTTCCGGCGGCCAGTTCGGTCAGTTCCAGGCCCAGATCATCGACAACCTGCCCGAGATCAGTGCAGAGAAGCTCGCCCGGCTGCACCTCATGCCCACCTGCGGCACCCAGTACTACCGGAGCGACGCCCAAGGCTGGACCCAGGTCTACGCCGAGAATCTCAGCGACGACCAGAAGGCGCGGGCGCTCCAGGCCGTCGAGCAGACCGCCCGCGACCTCGGGTACTGGGAAAGCGACACGTGGGGTCCGATCCTCGAAGACCGCGGGTCGCAGATCACCTTCTCCGCGCTCGGCCAGGCTGCCCCGGTTGCGTCCAAAATCGCCTGGGACCCGACGGGCGAGAAGAAGAATGCCCTGCGGGAAGCCGTGCAGGCTCTGCTGCCCGACCTCGAGGTACGCTCCGGCGGGTCGACATCCGTTGATATCACCCGGCAGGGCATCGACAAGGCCTACGGCATGAAGCGCCTGGCCGACCTCACCGGGGTTACCCTCGACGACATGCTGTTCGTCGGCGATCGCCTCGACGAGAACGGAAACGACTACCCGGTCAAGGTTCTCGGCGTGGAGTGCGTTGCCGTCGAAGGCTGGCCAGACACGGCCGCCCTGCTCGATGACCTGATTCCCCGCTACGTAGCCGTCTGAACCGCCTCCTGAGGCGCTCTACGTTGAACGCCCGGCATAACTCCTGCGATTTCTGACCTCCGAAACGTACTTTCGCATGTTTCCGGGGGTGCGCCGTCGGGCCCGGCGCGAATTGCAGGAGTTATGCCGAATGGCGTCGTGTGAGGGTCGGGTTATGGGTCCGCAGCGGCCCGACAACCGAGGTCGAGATACCATCCTGAGTTTTTCTCGTGTACATTTCGCTTGTGAAAGAGATACGGGCGGAGAACCGCGAGTGGATCAACTTCGCCAAGGGCGCGGCGATCATTCTCGTCGTGCTCTACCACTCGTCGCTGTTTCTCAACGACCTCGGCCTGGCCGGCAGCACGCCGCGACTGCGCCTCGTGCTCAGCTACTTTCCGATGCCGGTGTTCTTCTTCATCGCCGGTCTCACCGCACGGCGCATGCTCACCTGGAACTTCAAGGATCTCTGGCGTCGCCGCCTGCTCACCCTGGTCTACCTCTACCTGCTCTGGTCGGTCATCCGGGTGGTCTTCTACCTCGTCGTGCCGCACCTGCGCGGCACGGAGCGATCCCCGACCGACCTGGTCAACATCGCACTCCTCCCGGTCTGGCCCACGAGCAGTTACTGGTTCATCTGGGCTCTGGCCATCTTCACCCTGCTCGCCTGGCTGCTGCGTAAACTGCCGGTCCCGGCGCAAATCGGGCTCGCCGGGGCCGTGGCCGTGCTGTCGACCACGCCGGGAGTGCTCGACCTCGACAACGTCGGCTGGGACCGAGTCGCGGCCAATTTCATTTTCTTCATCACCGCGGTCTACTTTCCTCACGCCGTCTACCGCTTGGCGGCTCGGGTACGGGTGTGGCACGCCATCGTGCTCGTGGCCGCGTATATCGGCCTCGCCGTGCTGCTCGTGCCGCTGCACCTTTCCCGAGTTCCCGGGCTGATTTTGCTCGAAAGCGCGGTCGCCGTGGCGATGGGCGTGGCCTTGGCCACCCTGCTCGTGCGCGTGAAATGGCTGAACTTCATGAACGCCCTCGGCCAATACAGCTTTCAGATCTACCTGCTGCACCTGTTCCTCGTGGCCGGCGCCCTCGCGCTGCTCGCGCCCTTCGCCGAATCACCCTGGCTCGAACGGGCCGGCAACGCCCTGCCGTTCCTGCTCGCGGCCATCGTGCTCGTCGCCTCGCTCTACCTCGCCAAGCTCCTGCGCCGGTTCTCGTTCCTCTGGGTCAGCCCGTTCCGCAAACGCCAGACCACATCGGTCTCGCGTCGGGCTCATCTGAACGGAGACCTGTTGTGAAGAAATCTCGCCTGATCGGGGCATCCGCTGTACTGCTGGCCGCTGGCCTGCTGCTCAGCGGATGTTCAGCCACCCCCACCAGGCCAGTCACCGACGCGCACAGCGACTCGGTAGCGCTGCAGAACGACCTGCAATACGGTACCGCCCGTGGCCAGAAGCTACTGCTGAACGCCTGCCTGCCGAAGGGCAAGAAGAGTCCCATTGCGGCCATGATCCTCATTCACGGCGGCGGCTTCGACAGTGGCACCAAAGTCTTCGGCGGCATGACCGCACTCTGCTCAGAGCTGGCCGACGGCGGCATCGCCGCCTTCTCGGTTGACTATCGCCTGGCCCCGCGATTCGCCTACCCGGCCCAGGTGAACGATGTCACCGACGCGCTCGAATGGTTGCGGGAACCCGCCCAGGTCGCTGAGTTCGGCATCGACCCCGAACGCATCGGATTGTTCGGCAGTTCGGCTGGTGCGATCATCGCCGCCTCGATCGGTACCAACGGCACCGGCAGCCTCACCAGTGGCGACCGGGTCGCGGCGGTCGTGGCGATGTCGCCGGCGGTCGACCTCACCGAGAACGGGCTCCTGCTCGGCGACCCGTCAAAAACGGCGATCGCCTCTATTCTGCAATACCTCGGCTGTTCCGACTTCACCGACTGCCCGAATTCCCGCGAGGCGTCGCCGTTATACTCGGTGGACAAGACCGACCCGCCGTTTTACATCGCCATTTCAAAAAAAGAACTTGTTCCCGTCGAACAGGGGGAGGCCATGGCCCTCGCGCTCAAAGCGGTCGGTGTACCGGTCACTCTCGACGTGAAACCCGGTAAACGACACGCATTGGAGCTCCTCGACGAGACCACGCGCGCGAGTATTCGTCAGTTTCTGATCGACAATCTAGTTAACTCCTCGTCACGGACTGATTAAATCCTCAATACTGACGGTCCAAAAGTGAGGATTTTTATGCCACCATAGGTTTCTGTCATCGTGCACCCGAAGCACGATGCGTCGATCACGCGGGGAGAAGTGCCCATGGAACTGAAACGACTGGTTCGAATACTCCAAAAGCGATGGATTCTCATTGTTGCTTTCGTCCTGCTCGGCGTGGTCGGTGGAGCAGCAGCCGCGCTGATCACCCCCGTGCAGTACCAGGCCTTCACCCGCGTGTTCGTGGCCGCCCAGATTCAAACTGGCTCAACACCCGGTGACCTCGTGCAGGGCAACAACTTCGTCGTGCAGAAGCTGCCGTACTACCTTGACGTCGCCACGAGCCCCCGTGTGCTCGACCCGGTGATCGCAAGCCTTGGCCTCGATGAGAGCGCGGTCGACCTGGCCAAGCGGGTCACGGCCACCACCCAGCCCGGCTCAGCGGTCATTGAGATCGCAGCGCTTGCCTCCACAGCGGATGCCGCCCAGCAACTCGCGCAGGCCGTCTCGGAGAGCTTCACCGACGTCGTCATCAACCAGCTGGAGAAGCCCGCTGACGGCGGTGCCAGCCCGGTCACGGTCGGCGTGCTCGACCCCGCAGTCGCCCCCGACCACCCCGCGCTGCCTCAGCTCTACCTCAACCTCGCCGTCGGACTGCTGATCGGGCTGCTGGTCGGACTGGTCACCGCGCTCATCCTCGGGCTGCTCGACCGCCGCATCTACAACCGCGACGACATCGAACGACTCACCGTCGTTCCCATGCTCGGCGGTATTCCGCTGGAAGCCCGCGCCAACCCGATTATCTCGCCCGACGGTGCTTCCACCGCCCGCGCTGAGGCGTTTCGGGTGTTGCGTACCAACCTCGAGTTCGCCGACGCCGACACCGGTCGTCGCAGCCTCGTCGTGACCTCCTCCGTCTCGGGCGAGGGCAAGACCACGACGCTCGTGAACCTGGCCATCGTGCTGGCCGAGAGCGGTGCGACCGTCGCCGTCATCGACGCCGACCTGCGCACGCCCCGGCTCGCCGATTACCTTGGCCTCGACGCCGATCGTGGCCTGACCGAGGTGCTCCTCGGAGACGTGCAGCTCAAGGAATCCCTGCAATCGTGGGGTACGCAGCATCCGCTCACCGTCTTGTCGTCGGGCAAAATTCCCACGAACCCGAGCGAACTGCTCGGATCGACCGCCATGGGCACCGTGCTCGACGTGCTCAGCAGCAGCTACGACTACGTGCTCATCGACGCCCCGTCGGTACTCGCGGTGACCGACGCTGCCGTGCTCAGCCGCTGGACCGGCGGCACCATCCTGGTCGTCGGCGCGAACCGGGTGCGCGAACCCGAGCTGCTCGCCGCCTTCGACGCCCTCGAAGCGGTCGGCACGACGCCCCTCGGTGTCGTGCTGGCCATGGTTCCCACTCGCGGTCCCGACGCGCTCGTGCAGGGCGCCGGGTTCGCGGCTACTTCCCGCCCGGCACCCCGTGCCACCACCGCGATCGACGCGGAGACGAACGACGCGAGTCGCTCGACCCCGCCCGCCAGCGAGTCTGCCCCGGCAGACACACCCACCCGCGTCACCTGGTAGATCCACCCGTTCCATTTACGTGTGGCGCACGTTCGAAGACGCACGTTCGAAACAGTTCCGCAAAGGCTTTACCCGAAGGGAGCCTCAGTGTCCGTGCACTCGTCTAACCCCATCGATTCGTCGCCCTCCCAGCAACGAAAGCTTCTGCTCGTCGCCTCCACCGGCGGGCACCTGGCCCAGCTGGTGCGGCTGGCGCCCGGGCTGGGCGCGTCGCCCAGTTCGCTCTGGGTCACCTTTGATTCCATGCAGAGCCGGTCATTGTTGGCCGGCCAGCGCCGCATCCATGTGCCGTACGTGCGTCCCCGCGACTACCTCGGAATGATGCGCGCGGCCGGCATCGTTCGCCGTGTGCTCAGGCACGAAACGTTTGAGGGGGCAGTGAGCACCGGCGCCGGTCTCGCCGTCGCGGCGCTGCCTCAGGCCGCGATCAGCGGCGTGCCGAGCCTCTACATCGAGAGCGTCTCCCGCGTCGAGGGACCATCGCTCAGCGGGCGGATGCTCGCAGCCAGCCACCTGGTCAGCGTACGCACCCAGCATCCAGCCTGGGCCACCAACCGGTGGCGAACGCACCCGAGCGTGCTGTCCACCTACCATTCGTTGATTCGGCCAGCGCCGGAGCGCCCCAGCCTGTTCGTCACCCTCGGCACCATCGAGGGTTACCGCTTCGACTCCCTCGTCGACGCCGTGCTGGCCAGCGGCCTGGCCGATGAGCGCACCGTCTGGCAGGTCGGTTTCACCACCAAGCGCACCGACCTTCCCGGCCAGGTGCACCAGATGATGCCAACCGCACAGTTCGTCGATGCGGCCCTGAACTCCGACGTCGTGATCACCCACGCCGGTGTCGGCACCTTCATGGGACTGCTCGAAATGGGCATTTTTCCGGTGCTCGTGACCCGCCGCAAGCACCGCGGTGAACACGTCGATGACCACCAGATGCAGATCGCGGAGCTCGCCGAATACCTCGGCGTCGCCCGAGCCGTTGACTCGCCCGACCTCACGGCCGACGTCATCCGCTTCGCTGCCGGCCGTGCCATCGACACCGGTGTGCGCATTCCGCTGCCCAGCGACCGATGAGCCAGGGGAGCTCCCCCCAGCGGATGCGGCGCGACATCTTCGTGCCCGCCCGCGGCCAGTACGACAACATCGGCGACATTCTGCTGCGCCGCCAATTGCTCGACTGGTTGCGGGCGAGCGGCCCGCTGCACGTCTATGTCGGCGAGGCGCCCGACGGGTATGCCGAGGGGCTCGGTCTCACCCCGGTCGACGTGCAGTATCGTTCGTTTCGCCGGTGGTACGCCACGGCGCTGTCCAGTGCGGCCCGAGGCCGCGCCTCGTACGTGTTCAAACCGGGCGAGATCCAGCTGACCCTGATCGGCATGAAAGAGCACCTCGCCATGTTGCCGGTGCTCGCACTCGTGCGTGCTCGACACGGTCGCGTCGCCCGGGTCGGAGTGGGCAGCCGAAACTTCGCGCCGCTGCCGCGAGCGTTGATGGGGCCGTCCATCGCGCTGTCGAACGTGTCGTTGTGGCGGGATGCGGCGACGGCCGGGTATCTCGGGCAGGGCAGCATCATGCCCGACCTGGCCTTCGCCGGCAGCAGCGCTGATTCAAGCGGCGCTGATGCCGGTGCCACGGCCCGTCGCGACGTGCTCGTCGTGTCGATGCGCTCCGATCTGGCGTACCCGAGCGCCGCCTGGCTCGCCGGGGTGCGCGCCGTCGCGGCCGACAACGGCCTGCAGATCTGGTGCGTCACCCAGGTGTTGCGCGATGATGACAAGTGCGGCCAACTTGCCGCCGACCTCGGCGGCTCGGCGCTGCGCTGGAACGGCACCGGGCATGACGAGCAGGAACAACGCCTGCGTGCCCTGTATCGGCGGGCGGCGCTCACCGTGAGTGATCGACTGCACGTGCTCGTCGGCGCCCTCACCGAGGGGGCGGTTCCGGCCGCGCTCCTGGTCGACGCCAAGTCAGACAAGATCGCTCGGCATTTCGCCGCCGCCGGACTGCACGACGTGAGCATTGTCAGCGCGGGCCTGGCTGCCGCCGAGATCGCTGCACGGCTGCAGAATTTGCTGGGCCGTCGCACGGCTATTCTGGCCGGCCTGGCCGAGGCCCAGGACGAATTGCAGACCGTGCGCCGGCTGCTGGACCAGGTGCTGCGCGACGAGAGCGTGCGGTGAGCCTCGCCGAAGCGGGCGACACGGGTCCGATCAACACCGTCTCGAACGACGTCGAGTCCGACGATGCCGTGGTCGTTGCAGCCGAGTCCATCGATTCTGAACCGGGCGACATCGAACCGATCGAGACCGAACCGATCGCCATCGTGCACCCGTCCCCTGCAGCGGTCAGTGCCACCAGTTCCACGTCCATTCCCGGACCGACCCGCGTTTCGTTCGTTCCGGCTGCGCAGTCCGAACGCCTCCTCGCCGTGCACATCGGGCGCAGCGGCGAAGTCGCCGGCGGTATGAGTCAGGTCGTCAATGGCTATCTGGCACATTCTTTCGCTGACTTCGATCTGCGCATGGTCTCGTCGCGGGACGGCAGTGGCGGGGTGCGAGCAGCTGGGCTGGCGGCATCCGCTTTCTGGAAGGTGCTGCGCCTGTCCACGCCCGAGCGCACCGTGGTGATCGCGCACCTGTCGCAGGGCGGGTCCTTCGCGCGCGAAGGCGCGCTGCTCGCCCTGGCCCACGCGCGCGGGTTCGCCACGGTCGCTCAGCTGCACGGCAGCTCCTTCGCCGACTTTGCCGAGAAACGGCCCGGCCTGGTCGGGCGTGTCCTGCGCGCGGCCGACGTGGTGCTGACCCTGTCCGCCGAGTCGAAGGCCGCGGCCGCCGAGTTCGTACCGCTCGAGCGCGTCGTGCTCGTGCCGAATGCCGTCGCCGACGGGGTGCGGCGCGAGATCGAACCCCTCGTGGTGTTCGGCGGCGCGGTCAGCACGCGCAAGGGTGTCGACGTGCTGGTGGCGGTCTGGCAGCGGATTGCGCCGCAGCATCCGTTCTGGAAACTGGTCATTGCCGGCCCCATCGTCGACCAACCCGCAGTGCCGCTGACCCGCGGCGAATTCGTAGGGGCGCTCAGCCACGAGGCACTGATGAAGCTGCTCGAGCGGTCGGCGATCGCCGTGTTGCCCTCCCGCGACGAGGCGATGCCCATGTTCATTCTCGAAGCAATGGCCCGGAGGAACTGTGTTGTGGCGACGCGGGTCGGCGGCGTGCCGGCCGTACTGGCGAACGGTGTGGGCATGATCGTGGAGCCCGGCGACGCCGACTCGCTCGAGGCAGCCCTGCGGCACGCGATAACGGATGCCGCCTGGCGCGCCAAAAAGGCGGATCTGGCAAGATCCGCCTTTGAGACTACCTATTCGGCGGCCGCTGTCTTTCCGCTGGTCGAGCGCAGCTGGCAGGCTGCGCTCGACCGGCGAGCAGAACGTGTGTTATGAAATGCAGGCCTGGTTCGAGAAGCCGGAACCGGCGGCCGTGACGGTGTTCGAGCAGTAGACCTTGGTGCCGCTGGCACCCTTGCTGCCCTGCTCGTGCACGAAGAAGCCGTAGCCGGCGGCACCGACCGGGGCGGTGTTGCCGAAGAAGACGTTGCGCAGTCCCCAGCCGGCGACGCTTCCGTTGACCGCAAAGCCGTGCATGGTGCTGTTCTTGCCGGTGTTGTTGTAGATGCTCCAGTCGTTGCCCTTGACCTTGACCCATTCCTCGGCGCGCGGCATGGCGTTGGAACCGTCGATGACGTTGTCGCGGATGATGCCGTTCGACGTGCCTTCCTTGACCTCGATCGGCTGGGCGCCCGTCAGGCTGATGTCGTTGGCCATGAGCAGGGTGCGGTCGGTGTTGTCGGGCTGGCAGTTGGTCTGAGCGCACCAGTTGGCGTCTGAGGTTCCGATGTAGATGCCCTCGCCGTAGAACGGGTCGCGCTTTCCGGTGTTCTTGATGGTGTTGCCGACGATGGTGTTGTCGATGCTGAAGGCGCGAACGTGAATGCCCTCGTAGCCGATGTTGTCGACGAGAGTGTCGGCAACGGTGACGTGGTTGCTGCGGATCACGCTGATGCCCTTGAGGCTGTTGGTGACGGTCATGCCGGCTACCACGAGGTTGGACGAGTTGGTGATCTGAATGCCGTGGTTGTCCTGGATACTGCCGACGTTGATCACGGCGCTGCGCGGTCCGCAGACCCAGATCGGGTTGGAAGCGGTTCCATTGACGGTCATGTTGATCTGCTCGTTGTAGGTGCCGGGGGCCAGCTTGATGACGGTTCCGGGCTGGGCCTGGGCGAGCGCGGCCATGAGCTCCCTGGCCGTGGCCACGTTCACGGTGGCAGCGGGGCAGTCAGCGTAGCGGTGGGTGCTGATCGGAGCCGGGGTCGGCGCGGTGCTCGGCACGGCCGACACGATGAACGCGTCGACGATGCTGCTGGTACCGGTGGAGCGGGCATCCTTCTGGCCGGTGCGGGTCACCGTGATGGTGTGGGTTCCTGCCGAGAGGCTCGTGGTGCTGAACGCGTTCTGCTTGTAGGCCGTGGTCGCCGAGTAACCGTTGACCGTGGCAACGGTCTGGCCGTCGATCGCGATGGTGCTCGTACCCGAGCTGCTGGTCAGACGGGTGATGAAGGCAACGCTGGTGCCCTGAAAGGTGAACGCGGCGCTGCCTGAGGTCGTGGTGAACTGCACTCCGCCGCCCGAGTCATTGGCCGAGCCGGAGGTGCGCCAGGTACCGGCATACGAGACCGATGCCGAGGCGCTGTCGAAGGTGGTCGAGCCGGCCGGGGCCTGTACCGGAGCCGTGGTAGCAACCGGAGTCGAGGTGGGCTCAGGGGCCGGTGTCGTCGTCGTGCCTGCCGGGACCAGGGTGACGAAGGCGTCGACGATGCTGCTGGTTCCGGTCGAACGGGCATCCTTCTGGCCGGTGCGGCTGACCTTGATGGTGTGCGTTCCGCTGGAGAGGTTCGAGGTACTGAACAGGCTCTGCTGGTACTTCGTCGAGGCTGAGTAGCCGTTGACCGTGGCGACGACCTTGCCGTCGATGGCGATGTCACTGGTGCCTGAGCTGCTGGTCATACGTGTCACGTAGGCCACGGTTGACCCGGTGAAGGTGAGTGAGGCGCTCGACGTGGTCGAGGAGTACTTGATCGATGCGCCGTTGTCGGACGGCGAGCCCGTCGTGAGCCAGGTGCCGGAGTACTTGACCTGCGAGGAACTACTGTCGACCACCGTGGTGCCGGCGGGCGCAGTGGCGGCGGAGGCTGAGGCGACGCTGACGGGGATCATCGCGGTGAGGGGAACCAGCGCGGCGATGGCGACGGCGGCGATGATGGCGCGGCGTGAGATGCGGGGGAACAGCATTGTGGACCTTCCGGAAATTCATGGACAGTTGGTGGCGTCCATAAACCCGGGGGATTCCGACGCACATGATCTTCGTGAACTTCGGCTTCGTGCTGCCGTGATCACTTTGTCAATTAGCGTCTGAACTGCTGCGCGTTACCCGTGTGTAAATGGGTTTGTGGGCGCAATCTGAGCGGATGCCTCGCCTCGCCTCGCGCGAGCGCGCGCGGGAGGGCTCGGGGTGCTCCCGTGCGGCCGGATGGCCGAAACTGAAAAGACCTCGACGATTTTGCCCTGATCAGTGCTATTGCCCATTGTGGGCTATGCCCCGCAAACGGGGGCGTGTCCTGCGGGCCCCCGAGCGGGGTAGCCGCGGCGCGGCATCCGTCATTCCTGTGAAAGTGCCTAGAGAAAATATGAAACTGTTGAGTCTTTTGTCAACCTCGAAAATCGTGAAGCTGAGCGCGCGACAAACGGCCCTCAACGCGCTCCCTGAGCGCATTGAGGGCCGTGAGAATTTCGGCTATCGAGTGCAGGCGATGTTGGAGAGACCTTCGCCAGCGCGGGTGACCGAGTTCGAGCACGACACGTCGGTGTCGCTCGACCCCTTGGGGCCCTTCTCGTGGATGAAGAAGGCAAAGCCGCCGGCGTTCACCGCCCCGGAGTTGCCGGTGAAGGTGTTGCGCAAGCCCCAGCCGGAGACGCTGCCGTTGACTGCGAATCCGTGCAGCGGGCTGTTGGAGCCCCGGTTGCCATCGATGGTCCAGTCGTTGCCCTTGACCTTGACCCACTCTTCGGCATCGCTCATGGCATTGGCGCCGTCGATCACGTTGTCGCGAATGACGCCGTCTGACGTGCCCTCCTTGACCTCGATCGGCTGGGCGCTGGTGAGGCTGATGCGGTTGGACAGCACCCGGGTGCCGTCGGTTCGATCGGGCTTACAGTTGGTCTGGGCGCACCAGTTGTTCTCCGAGGTGCCGATGTAGATGCCCTCGCCGAAGGATGCGTCGCGCTTACCGGTGTTCGAAATGGTGTTGCCGACGACCGTGCTGTCGGTCGTGAAAGCGCGCAGGTGGATGCCCTCATAGCCGATGTGGTCGATGCGGGTGTCGGCGATGGTCACGTTCGTGCCGCTGATTACGCTGATGCCCTTGAGGCTGTTGGTCACGGTCATGCCCGCGATCACGAGGTTGGAGGAGTTCTTGACCTGGATACCGTGGTTGTCCTGGATGCCGCCAACGTTGATCACGGCGTCGCGCGAGCCGCAGACCCAGATCGGGTTGGAGGCGGTGCCGTTGGCGTGCATGTCGATCTGGCCTCTGTAGGTACCGGGGGCCATCCTGATGACGGTGCCGGGCCGTGCGCGGTCGACGGCCGCCATGAGCTCGTCGGAGGTGTGCACCGTCGTCGTCGCGGCGGGGCAGTCGGCATAGCGGTGCACTCCGGTCGACGGCGCGAGCGCGGGGACGGGCGCGGGTTCCGGAGCCGGGGCCACGCTGGTCGTGGCGTTCACGACGAAGGCGTCGACGATGCTGTTGGTGCCGCTCGAGCGGGCATCCTTTTTGCCGGTGCGACTGATCTTGATGGTGTGGCTGCCGCTCGACAGGGTGGTCGTGCTGAACGCGGTCTTCTGGTGCACTGTTCTCGCGGAGTACGCATTCACCGTGGCGACGACCTTGCCGTCGATCGACACGGTACTCTTGCCCGAGCTCGTGGTGGTGCGGGTGATGAAGGCCACACTGGTTCCGGTGAACGTCATCGACGCGCTGCCCGCACTGAACTGAAACCGCACGGAGCCACCCCGGTCGGCGGCATCGCGGGTGCTGCGCCAGGAGCCGGTGTAGGCGATCTTGGTCGAGGAACTGTCGATGATAGTTCGGGCCGGTCCGGCGGCGGCGGCCTCGATGCCCGGGATGGGGGCGGTCATCGGGACCAGAATAGCCACGGCGGCCGCAGTGAAGGCGGCGACAGTAGTCAGAGCGTGGCGAGTGGATGCGCGCGGGCGGGGGAGTGTGCGGGAAGTCGGCGTGCGGTCAGCCGGTGTGCGTTGGGGGCGGTTGCGGAACAGGTGCACGGTGGAGTCCTCCGGAGAGTCAGGGTCGCGAATGGACAGCTGGTGCGCGAGCGGCGCGGATGCTGGCAGAGCCGTATCGCAGAGCCGTATCGCAGGGCAGGCGCGGGTGAATTCTTGCCCGAGAATCGGTTCGTCGATCTCTGCGATTCGGTCAGGTTGGAGATATTCCGGTGATCTGTAGCGGGCGAGTCTTTCGACGGTTCGCTTCGTGCCGGATGCTGGCCGAGTCGTTGGGGTGCGATGCGTATTCAGCGTTCGAAGACCGAGATCGTAGGGGACTATTCGGATTGAACTGTGATCCCGAGCCTATCGAGAGCCAAAGTCGAATCCGTTTCACTTTCCTGTGAAAACGCCCAGAATGGCGCCCCTCCGCGTGACGTCTCTGCGCAGCTCGCCCGCTGCAGCCTCCACAGGCTCAGCACTCACCCTGCTCGGCGGCCAGGCGCAGCACCCGGCGGTGCAGCGGCACACTGACCTTCGCCGAGCCGGCCAGCGCGAGGCGCTTCCAGTCGCCACGACGCGCAGCGAGCAGCACCAGCCGCCAGGTGAGCCGGGAGCGCAGCTCGGCGACGATCTCGTCGCGTTCGTCGGCGTCGTACGGGCCGCTCAGGGCGTCCTTCAGTCCGGAGAGCAGCACGTAGCGCAGCCGAAAGTACCCGTACGAGTTCGATCCGATGATGCGGGTGTCGAGGGTGATCGCCGCAGTGGTGACGGCCTGCTCCACCAGCAGCAGCGACTCCGCTCGGCGCGACCCCGAGCGGATGATCGACCCACCGCGCACGACGTAGGAATACAGCACGTCACTGATGACGGCCACGTGAGCGGCCGCGGCGAGCAGTTGGGCGACCATGGCCAGGTCGGAGTGCACCCGGGCCGGGGTGAACTCGATCTCGCGCGTGAGCTCCCGGCGGAACAGCTTGTTCCACAGGTGCCCGGTGAGCTCGCCGTCGAGCAGCATTCCAAAAGCCTCGGCGCCGCTGATCGGACCATTCAGCGGCGGCGCAGCTAACGGGCGCCGCTGGCCGGGATAGACGTATTCGGCGCCGCAGACGATCACGTCGGCGCCGGTCGACCGGGCCGCCGCCACGAGTTTCTCGAGCGCCGACACCGCCCAGTCGTCATCACAATCGACGAACCACAGAAATTCGCCGCGGCTCTCAGCCACCGCGCGGGCCCGGGCGCGGGCGACTCCGCCGTTCTGCTCCTGTCGAAAATACGAAACGCTGGCGTGGGCGGCTGCAGCCCGCGCGCCGATCTGGGCCGTCGCATCCGTTGAGCCGTCGTCGACCACGATGATCTCGACCGACCCGGCGGCGGAAACGGTGAGCGTCTGCTGCAGCAGGTTCTTGATGGCGTCTTGAAGAAATTCCTCCGCGTTGTAGGCCGGAACAATGACGCTCACGACCGGATGCGCGACCGCCTCTGACCGCCCGGCGGCGTGCCCCCCGTTCACGCCGTGAGCTTTCGAATGGTGTCGGTCAGCTCCCGCAGAGAAGCGCGGGCCTCCACGACGTGGCGCAGGATCGGCTCCCGGCGGCTGATCACGTCGCGAGACCGGCGCTCGAGCGCCGCCGGGTCGGGCAGCGTCCAGCCGATCGTGGCGCCCTTGATGCCGACCGCGTCGAGGGTGCGGGCCGCCTTCGACGGCCCAGCGTCAGCGATCACGAGCGGCAGTACGCCCTCGGTCAGCCCGATCACGGCGGCGTGCAGCCGGTCACTCACCACGAGCAGCGACCGCTGGTACACCTCGCGCAGGCGAAGCTCCTGTGTTGCATGGTCCGGGCCGTCCCAGACCAGGGCCGTGCCGCCGAGTGAGACCGCGAGTTCTTCGGCGAGTGGCCCGTCGCGTTCAATCTGCGACACGGTGACGATCTCGAGCCCGAGAGTGTCGGCCAGACCGCGGAGCGCCGCGAGCCAGGCCGCGTCGGGGCGTCGCCCGTTGTAGCGCACCGAGACTGCGAGCAGCGGGCGATCCGCGGTGGACGCGATCAGGTCGGCATCCGTTGCTCCCGTGGCGAAGGCCCAGTCGGGAGCGATACGGCCGAGCCCCATCGCGGAACGGCTGTAGGCGTCGCGCCAGGCCACCAGGTCGCACAGGCGCAGGGTCGCCGCTACCGGAATGCGCCAGCCGGTCTTCTGCCGCACGCCGAACCCGGCGTGCACGGCATGGCCGCCGCGCAGCCGGTTGAGCGCCAGGTGTGGCGCCAACCGCAGATAGCGCAGCGCGTAGGCGCGTTGCAGCTCCATTTCGCCGGAGTTGAAGGCACACACGGATGCCTCCCGCAGCGTCGACCGCGAAATCTCTCGTCGCCACTCGGCGCTGGTGCGGTAGACCCGGTCTTCGTCGTGCAGGCCGAGCCCACTCAGATAGGCATCCGATCGGGCGCCCACGAACACCTGCAGTTCGCCGGCCCCGCGCAGCGCCTCGAGAAAGGCCCGCCGCAACACGGTGTCGCCGACATTGTCGATCTGGCCCATGGCCGAGGCGAAGATTCTCATGTGCGCTCCACAACCCGCAGCAGCACTCGTTCCAGGTCGGAGCCGCTGGCTTCCTCCGAGAATCGGGCCAGCCAGGGTTCGATGTTGTCGAGCGGCAGCTCGGCTGCCCGCAGGATGGCGTCGGCGAGGTCAACCGGATGAGCGGACAGCGCGAGTTCCCCCGTGATACCGGGCACAATCGCATCCGCTACCCCGAGTGCCCCCGACACGGCGACCGCCGGATAGCCGGCCGCCGCGGCCTCCACGAGCACATTGCCGAAGCCTTCCCGGCTCGAGGTGAGCAGGGCCACCGCGTTGTCGCCGAAGTGGTCGAACCAGTTCTCGACCCAGCCGCGGTGGTGAAAGACCACGTGCTCCTGCCGGGCCGCGGCCTGCACGTCGTCGAGCAGCGGGCCGCCGCCGAAGGAGACGACCTCGACGGCCACGCCGCGACGGGCGAGCTCCGCTGCGGCCGCGATGGCGAGCAGCGGACGCTTCTGCGCCACCAGCCGGCAGGCCAGCACGATTTGAATGCCATTGGCCGACCCCGGCCGGCGTTCGGATCGCTCCAGGATGGTGGTGCCGCCCGCTTCGGCCGGAGCGGTACCGTCACCACTCACCTCGACCCGCGCCGCGGTCGTACCCGGCCCGCGCGGGGTTCCGCGCAGCTTCGCGGTCGCCGGGTTGGCGACGACGGTGATGCGGTCGCCGCGCACCCCGAAAGCCGCGACCATTTCCGCGGCGACCGGATGTGAGATGGCGATCACGTGGTCGGCCCACCGATACAGGCGCTTGGCGAACCAGATCTTCACCCGGTGGGCGAGGCCCGAACCGGGCAGTCCGAGCGACACCAGGTTGCGCTCGCTCACCAGCACGCGCGGCCGCAGGCGCACCGGAATCAGGCGGGCTGCCGTCAGCAGCACCAGATTGGGGTGCGCCTGCAGGGAGATCGCCACGTCGGGCTGCCAGTCGAGCAGGCGGCGGCGCAGCGCGGAGGCTTTTCGCACATGGCCGTGCTGGGCAGAGAGGGAAATGGCTTCAACCCCGTCAGGCAGGTGCTCCGGCTTCACCTCGGCGGCGGTGAGCACGACGCTCACCTCGTAGCCCTGGTCGGCGAGCCAGCCCATCCAGGTGCGGGCCACGAATTCTGCCCCGCCACCGTGCAGTGACGGAATAACAAAGAGGATGCGGCGCAGGGCTGGGTGCCCGCGCGCATAGTCGGGCGGGGGCGGTGAGGAGAGTGTCATGCGGGGCCTTGTCTGTGGGGAGTCGGGCTCGGGGCCGTCAGGGCAGGGGAATGGGAACGCGTTGCACTCGGCAATCCCGAGAAGTTCAGAGCGGCCAGGCGCTGCACCTCGGGCAGCCGCGCGGCAAGCCGATCGCGATAGCTCTCTCGCTCGGCCAACACGGCCAGGGCCACCGGGATCATGCGCTCGGCTAGGCCGACGCCCGGTTCGACGCACAGTTCCTGCGTGTCAAAGAGCCGCATCATGCCGGCGACCTTGCCCTGGGTTGACAGGGCAACGGCGGGCACCTCGTGGAACATGGCCTGCACGGCCAGGTGCATGCGACCGGTCAGCACGATGTCGGCGCCGGCGCACAGCCCGCGCACTTCGGCCGGGCTGAGCAGCCGGTTCACCAGGACCACTCCGGAATCCGTCAGCCCGCCAGAGGCGGCCAGCCGGTCGAACACGGCTCGGCAGGCGGCCGCGTCGTCACCGCTGGTGCGCACGACGTGCGGCAGTAACACCACGCGGAGCCCCGCCTCTAGTAGTGCGGTGACGATTCGGGCGTACTCCGTGGTCTGGTCGAAGCTGCGGCCAACCAGCGCGCTCGCGTTGACCACGGCGTACCGGGCCGGTGTGGCCCCGAGATATTCCGTCACGGCCAGGCTACAACTGGTGCGGGCGGCGAACACGGCGTCGGCGACATCCACCACGTTCTCGAAGCGATCGGTGCGGGCGCGCTCGCTGGAGACCGGGTCGCGCAGCTGCAACCGCGTGCCCATCCGGCCGGCCCGGGCGAGCGACCGGCGCACTCCCACATTGGCGTGACCGTTCCAGCTGAAGCCGAGAATGCGCGCTTCGACGCCGATGCTGCGGGCCAGGCTGGCAATATCCGCTCGCCGGGAGGAGGCGCGCACGCTGTAGGCGCCGTCCATGATATCGGCGCCGATCACGGTCAGCGACCGGGCTCCGTCGAGTACCGGAGCCAGCAGGGCCATAGCCTGGCGGTGTACCCGCCCGGTGCCGTAGATCAGGTGCGGAATCGGTACGAGCTGCGCCCGCGAGGCATGCTGCGTGGGAATCCGCACGTCGGTGGGCCGGCGCACCAGCACCTGCACCGGTCCCTCCACGTTCTCAAGAAAAGCTTCGACCATGGCTTGGTCGCCGATATTGCCTTCGCCGGGCGGTGCAACGAGAACATGCCACCGCTGGGCGCGCAGATCGAACGGGCGCAGCTGGTTGGTCGCGTGTTGCAGCGCAGCGCGGTCGCGCAGATACGGCAGAGCGGATGCCGCGGCCAGGCCGTGCACGACCCGGTCCAACCGGCGGATGATGCGCAGCCGGGTGCGGCCGGCCGTGCGGTTCCGCGCCGGGATGCGGGCGGGGGACAGCTGGTCGGTGTCGATATCAACGCTGGGGCTGCCCGATTTCGACGCCTTCGCGGTGCGCAGAAAGCTGCGGGCCTGGGTGATCGAGCGCACATCGCGGCGAAAAATCGGCCAGATCAGCATGACCAGGCCGATCGCGGCGAGCAGCGCGACTCCGCCGAGGGTGACGCGCGCGAACGGAAGCTCGATCGGAATCCACTGCACGGCGGCCCAGCTGACGCCGGTGGCGAAACCGTAACCGAGAATCGCGCGCACGCCAGCCAGGAACATGGCCCGCGCCGGCGCATCCGTTACCCGGCTGATCCACCAGAGGCCGATCGGCCAGATCAGCGCGACGCCGATCGAGTACCCGGCGGCGACGCCGTAGACGCCCCAGAGCGAACCGACCAGCACGAAGGCCACCAGCAACGGCCGAGTGGTGAGGGCGAAATACAGGTTCTGCTTGGTGGCATCCTTCGACAGGAACACCCAATAGGTGGCGTAGGCGGCGGCTTCGAAGAACCCGGCGACGGCAAGAATCTGAAAGATCGGTGCGGAACCCAGCCACCGGCTGCCGAGCGCGATGCTGATGATCGGCAGGGCCTGGGCGCAGGAGAAGGCGAGCACGATGGTGACCGCGTGCAGCATGATCGTCTGCCCGAGCAGAATGAACCGGTCGTACTTGGGCGGGTCGTCCTGCAGCCGGGCCAGCACCGGCAGGGCCACCCGGGTGGACGGACCGTTGATCTGGTTGAGCGGCAGCAGCAGCAGCTGGAACGCCCGGTTGTACAGGCCGAGCGGGCCGGCACCGAGGGTGGCACCGATCACGATCGTGTCGGTGTTGCGACTGGCGTAGCCGAGCAGCTGGGTACCGGCCAGGTTCGACCCGAACACGATCAGGTGGCGCATGGGCGCGGCGCGGTGATACCAGCCGGGAAACCAGGTGGTGACCGGAATGAGAATGATGATGGTGAGAATGCCCTGGCTGATCTGCTGCCCGGCGAGAGCCCAGTAGCCGAAGCCGTTCAGGGCCATCACGATACCGACGAAGAGGGCGCCGACCTGCGCGCCGATCTCCGACCCGGCCAGGGCCACGAAGTGAAAGTTGCGGTTGAGGTCCGCGCGAAATTGGGTGGCCAGGCCGTTGAGCAAAAACGTTCCGGCGAGCACCTGGGTGAGCAGCACGAGCCGGTCGTCGCCGTACAGGGTGGCGATGAGCGGGCTGAACAGTACCGCGAGCAGCATGAGCGCGAGCCCGATCAGGCTGTTGATCCAGAACAGGTTGTCTTTTTGGTGCCGGCTGAGGTCGCGCACCTGAATGGCGGCCGACGACAGCCCGAAGTTGCGCAGCACCTCGCCGACGCCGATGATGGCAGCGACCGAGGCGACGAGGCCGTAGTCGCTCGGGGCGAGCAGCCGGCCGAGCACGACGATGCCGCCGAGCTGCACGCCGATGCGAATGAGCTGGCCGACCAGGGTGGTCGATGCTCCGCGCCCCGCGGTGCGGCCGAGTCCGGCGGTCGAGCGAGGTTTCTCGGGGGTTCCCGGCTGAATCGTGGCGGTCAACGGATGCTCCGCCCGGCAGCCACGGTGCGACCGGTCAGTTGCAGGGCCCGCAGGTAGGTGTGATAGCTCTGCAGGCCGAGCGTTTTCCAGTCGCGCCCGGAGAGCTGCGGGCGCGGTCGCGGGCCGGCCGCGCGCATCCGCTCGAGGGTGCCGAGCAGGATCTCCGGAGTGAGGTCGCCCTCGTAGAGGTAGATCCAGTCGGGGCCGACCTCCTCGGACAGCGCCTGGTTCGAGGGTGTCGACGGCACGAGAACCGGTCGATCGAGCGACAGTGCCACGAGCAGCACGCCCGAGTTGTGCATTTCGCGGTAGGGCAGCACGACCAGTTCGGCCCCGCCGACCTCGATCACCAATTCCTCGTCGGAGACGAAACGCAGCACGGAGCTGATCCTCGCATCGCGGGCGGTTTCGGTGCTGATGATCTCACCCAGCCCGCTCGACGGCCGGCCGACAATGCGCAGCGTCAGGTCGGGCCGAGGCAACGCTCGGAACACCTGCAGCAGCGTTTCGACGCCCTTGTACGGGCGGATCAAACCAAAATAGAGGATGCGCCCCGTCACCGAGTCTGGCAGCGGCATGCCGTTGAAACGGTCGCGATAGTGGCCGTGCAAAATGGTGACCGCCCGGGACTCGGGCTCGACCGGTGTGGTGGGGTTGAGCCGGATTACGAGGGCCGTGCGAGCGTCGAGCGCGTCCAGCGCGCGAGTTTCGGCATCGTGACCGGCCTCGTGCGGGGTCAGGTTGTGCGCGGTGCGCACGATCGGAATGCGCTGCAGCTTGGCGCGCAGCAGCAGGGCGTACAGCGCACCGCGGCGCAGCCGGGCCTTCAGCGGCCTCGGCGCGCGGATGAGCAGCTCCGGCCAGTGCACGTGAAAGACGTCATAGCGGCCGAGCAGCGCGGTGCGCCAGGAGAAGAATCGCATGGTCACCGCATCGGGAGCGCCCTCGACGACCTGGTTGACGTACCGGGTGGTGCCGTCGGGCGGACTCAGCGATTGTAAAACTGTCAGGTGTCCATTAAATGCTGTCATCATGCCCATTCCCCTTACGGGCCGGTGAAACGGATCGGCTAAACAGAACGGCTAAACGGATCAACTCAAACGTGAGAATCTGTCGGTTTAGCGTAGCGTGCACGGAGCTCCTGCGTCAGAGTCGTGCATACCCCCGTTTGGGGCGCACGGATGCCCGCCGCGCGGTGGGTGCGCGGCCGGATTCGAGCGGGCCGGCGGCATCCGCTCTGCTGGGATTCAGCGCCAGAATCAGCAGCAGGCCCAGCAACAGGTGCATCGGGCGCAGCGCGTCGATCGCGTTGAAGCCGGCGATGCACACCGTGTACGCCATCAGGGCGGCGGCAGCGCCGACCGCCCGACGGGTCAGAGCGTGCGCGACGGCCGAACCGATCATCAGCAGGAACAGCACCAGGCCGGGCAGGCCGATACTGATGAGCAGCTGCAGCAGCGAGTTCTCAATGGTGACCTCGTTGAACAGACGCCCGGTGATGCCGGAGGTGCCAGGGCCCGACCCGATACAGCCGGTGAGATTCGCGGCCTGCACCGACACCCACACGCCGAGGTCGCGGGCCTGCGAAGAGAGCTCGGCTTCGACGGAGTTGTTGCGAGCGGTGAAGGCATCGAACTGGAACAATCCCACCACGGCAATGACAAAGAGCCCGGCCAGCAGGGCGAATTTGCCCCAGCGCTTTTCGCCGCGCAGCACGAGCGACACCGCGTAGGCGAAACCGATGGCGATGGCAGCGGCGAGAATCGCCCCGCGCGAGACGGTGGCGACCAGGCCGAGGCCACTGAAGACGGCGGCGGCGAGCGCGGGCTTGGAGTTCTCCCGCAGCCAGATGCCAATGGCCAAGGCGCAGGCGACGGCAAAAAACAGGGCCGCGAAGAGCGGATGCCCGAATGACGCGTCGGCCCGATACACCGACCAGTGCTGGTGGTCGGTCAGCCCGAGCACCGAGAACAGGGTGCCCCAGATCGGGTTGAAGCGCAGAACCCCTTCGACGACCGCGTAGGCGCCGAGCCAGGCTCCGAGCAACAGCCAGGTGCGGCGAATCCAGTACGCCTCTCGGGTGCTGGTTCCGATGCATAGCGGCAGCAGAACGGCGGCACTGAAACTGATCATCCAACCCAGGCTCGCCTGCAGGTCGGTGGTGCGCGCGAGGGTGAACAGTGTCCAGACCAGAAACAGCAGGGCGAAGTAGCGGGTGGCCGACCGGAAGGGGGCCGACGGGGTCGCGGAGCCGGCATCCGTTTTCGTCGGCAGCAGGCGTCGAATGGCCCAGATGACGATGATCATGGTGGTCAGCGGCAGAGCGCCGATCGGGCCGTCCTGCGGCAGGATGCGCGCCGGAATCAGCGCGAAGGTGACGAGCGCGACGGCCGGAAGGATGTGCGCCGGCAGCAGGAACAAGGTGACGACGGCGGCAAAGGCCAGCAGGGTGAGTGGAATCAGAATGATGCCCACTGTGGTGATGAATCGGGGCAGCACGACGCTGGACACAATGACGAACAGTGCGGCGAGCACGACCAGGACGACCGGCGTGCTGCTCAATCGGCGCAGGGTGGAATCGAACATCGGCCGCCTCGGGTAGTAGTGGCGCAGTGTTGGCGCAGTGAATAGTTCGGGTATTGCGCAGCGCTATTGGTGCGAATAGCCGCAACGATAACACGTGAATTTTCCTCAGCGCCAGCGCAATGGTGTGAAAATCGGAATTTGGGTCAGCACGGCGGTGTGACAAGGGCCTTCACGAATCCGGCGCTCTGGTAGACGAACTGGTAGGCCCACTTGACTGGATCCATCGGCTGTGCGGCACCGATCATGGCGAGTTCCCCCGCGTAGCACCGGCTGATCTGCACCCGGGCCCGGCTCACGTGATAGCTCGAGGTGACCACGATCACCCGGTTCCAGCCGCGTTCGGTCGCAAACGCCGCGATGGCCTCGGCCTCACCGCGGGTCGTCGTGGGGTGCGGATCGAAACACTCCACGGTAATCGCCGTGCCCGGTACCGGCACCGCTCGCGCACACAGATTCGCCGGTCGGGTATCACCGCCGAACGCGTCGGAGATGAAGATCTTTCCGCTGTAGCCGGCCTGGGCGAGGTGCACGGCCTTCGCCACCACGGCGGCGCTGCCGAGTCCGCCGAGCACGACGATAGCGTCGGCGGCGACCGGTTGGTCCTCGCGCGGAAACATGACCGTTCGCGTGGTGACGGCCAGGAAGCCCACGGTCAGCAGCACGAGGCCGGTGAGCACGATCAGCGCGCGCTGCCGACGGGGGTGCCTCACTCGCTGCGCGGCAGCATCCGCTCTGCTGGTCGGGATTTCACCGCCGCGACCGGAGGGCGACCGGAGAACCAGGTCGGCACGGCGAATCCGTAGCGCAGCACCGGGAGGTCGCGCACCAGGCGCCAGAACAACAGCGAGGCAGCGACGGCGCCTCCGGCGACGATCAGGGGCAGCGCCGGGGCGAGGCGGTCGAGCCAGGCCTGGCCGCGCGCGAGCAGCAGCAGGCTGGTGATGGCGGAGACGAAGAGAACGTGCACCACGTAGATCGGCAGGGTGTTGCGGCCCACATAGGTCAGCCAGTTGAACGCGCGAAAGCCCACCAGAAACCGGGCC
The DNA here is from genome assembly GCF_004403435.1 of Cryobacterium sp. TMT1-66-1. Lineage (NCBI taxonomy): Bacteria > Bacillati > Actinomycetota > Actinomycetes > Micrococcales > Microbacteriaceae > Cryobacterium > Cryobacterium sp. TMT1-66-1. Next base: position 57,400 of record NZ_SOGP01000011.1, on the reverse strand, counting down.
AGGAGCAGGCCGGCCCCGAGGGCGGCGAGGCTTACCAGCACGAGGCTGCCGGTGATGAACGGCACCCGGGCGTCGACGGTGAGAATCACTCCGGCCAGCACGAGGAAGCCCGCACCGAAACCGAGCCCGAGCGAGAGAGCGCCGAACCGGCTGGGCCGGTCGACGAAGGCCAGGATCCATTCGCGCAGGTAGCAGCCGAGCAGAAAGAACACGAAGTAGCGGCCGATTCCGTTCCAGGCGATGTTGCCGGTGTCGGCACGGGCGAAGAACAACACCGACAACGCGGCGGCAACACCGATCTGCACCCGCCAGTCGACGCGATTGCGCATCAGTTTCGCGGCCACGAAGAACAACGCGAGGGCGTAGAGAAACCAGAGGCCATTGCTCGGGCGCACGGGGGCGAGCAGCAGGTCGATCGGGTTGGTCTCATCGAAGCCCGCGGGGTTCGGCAGCAGCGAGAAATACGCGAAACGGATGACCGTCCACAGCAGCAGCGCCCACACCAGCAGGCTCAGCCGGGTGCGCCAGAGCGCCGGCCAGGTGCGTTTGATGATGGAGCCGGCAAACAGCCCGGAGGCGAGGAAGAACAACGGCATGCGAAACACGATGAACATCAGGTTGATCTTGTTCCACAGCTCGGGGGCCAGGCCGGAGAGAACTGTCCACTGCACGGCATGCGCCAGGGCCACGAGCAGAATGGCAATGCCCTTGGCACCGTCGACCCAGTCGACCCGGGTGTGATCGATTGTGCTGGCCACAAGTGCCTCCCTGCTAGACCGTCCGGTGTCTCAGACCGACCACGGTGTTATACCGACCACTGGGCGAAGGTTTTGATCATGTCGGTGTGGGCGAAGCCCGGCGTTTCGTGGCCGAGCGTGTGGTACATCACCTGGGTGTCGGCGGCGACGAGCTTGATCTTGTTGACCAGGGCGAGACCGTTTTTGCTCGGCACGACGACGTCATCGGGGTGGGCATCATCGGAGACGAGCACCTTGACCCGGCTATTGGTCCACGGTGTTGCGCTGATGCGCGCCGGGTTGGTGCCCTTGATCAGGGTGGGGTCGTTGCTGTAGGCGTCGCCGACGTGCGCCTGATTCTTGGTGTCGTAGGCGTAGAGCCACTCGTTGTCATAGAGGCCGTTCACCATGTACAGGCCGCGAATGTAGGGGATGAGCTTCTTGCCGTAGGTGTAGCAGGCCAGCGACCCGCCAAAGGAGGTCGCGCGCAGAAAATTGCGACGCACGGTGTAGAGCGAGTTCAGGTAGGTCCAGGCGTTCTTCTGAGCAGTCGTGGCGATGGAGTTGGTGTACTGGGTGCCGCCGGCATTGATGCAGATGGCGATGCTGTTCTGGTCGACCACCAATTCGCCCGGGTATTTGAAGCCGCCGTTCAGCGCGTTGTGGGAGCTGGAGGCCGCGTGATAGAACCACACGGCACCGATGGCGGCGGTCGAGTTCATCGAGATTGTCTGCGGAATGAACAGGCGGGCACGATCGCCGCCGATGTCCACCTCAACGTTGTCGTAGAGCTTCCGTCCCTTCTGGGTGAGCACATTCGACAGGCGTGACACCTCCCCGGGTAGTTTCGGGGCGGTGGCAGCGAACGCGGCGGGTGCGCCGAGCGCACCCAAGCCGAGCGTGGCTGCGCCAGCAGTTGACAAAGTGAGAAACTCTCGACGCTTCATTCTGCCGAAGGTAGCAGAGAGAAACGACGAGGTCCAACCCGAAATGTTAGCGAAGGTGGATCGGGTGGGGCGTCTGGCGCGGTCCGAGGGCGAATCGCAGCACGACGAGCGCGAGACCCGTGCCGAGTAGTGCCCCGAGACTGTTGGCGACAACGTCGTTCATGGTCGCGAACCGTTCCGGCAGAAAAATCAGCTGGCCGAGCTCGATCATGGCGCTGATCAGGGCGCCAGCCACCAGGCCGAGCCACCAGCGGCGCGCTCCTGCGAGCACGACGACGAGCAGGCCGACCGGAACGAACAGCGCGATGTTGGCGGTGAACTCAATGGTGTCGTAACCGAACCGGTTCGGAATCCCGTGTGCGTGCAACCAGGTCACGAAAGCCCCGATTGATCCGTGCATGTCGCGGTCGACCGGCGTGGGCCAGAATGCGATAAGCGCGAGCAGCACCAGGTAGACCAGCGTGATCCACAGGGCACCGCGGCGCAGCAGGCTGTGCCGACGTCGTCGAATCACGGTCATGTCAGGTCCTGCATACTCGTCAACTCTGCCTTACCCGGCGGCAGCGGCCGGGCCGTTGCCGGCGACGCGTTTCGGCAGGGCAAAGACGAGCACGAGCGCGAGCAGGGCGAACCCGACGCTCACCGCCATCGCCATGGTGGCGCTGTGGGTGAAAGCCGTGGCGAGGGCATCCGCTCCAGGGCCGGTCACGGTCAGGGTTCCGAAGAAGACGCTGCCGATCACGGCGATACCGACCGCGCTGCCGACGCGCTGCATCACGCCGACCACGCCGCTCGCGCCGCCGGCCTCGGCGCGGTCGACGGTCGCGACGATGAATGACACGTTCGGGGCGATGAAGAATCCGCTGCCGAGGCCCGCGATGAACAGAGGCGGCAGCAGGTGCCAGTTGGTCAGATCGCCCGGGGTGGTCAGGAGCATGACCAGCCAGATCCAGGTCAGGCCGATCGTGACGAAGGCAACGCCGACCACGAGAATGGTGCGTCCGAGGCGTTTGGCCAGTCGGTCGCTCTGTGAGGCCCCGAGAATCGTGCCGATCGCGAAGGGGATGGAGACCAGGCCCGACTCGAGGGCGCTGTGCCCGAGGCCAGCCTGCCAGAGGATGGAAATGGTGAAGAAAATGCTGGTGAACGCCGCGAAATAGACCAGCGCGAGAATGACACCGCCGGTGAAGGCCGGGTGGGAGAACAGGTGCGGAGGCACGAGCGGGCTGCCGCTGCGCTTGGCGACGGACACCTCCCAGGCACCGAACGCCACCACGAGCAGCACGCCGGCCGCCAGGGTGAGAAAAGTCCAGAGCGGCCAGCCCTGGTCTTGACCCTCGATCAGCGGCACCAGGAGCGCCACGAGACCGACCGAGATGAGCACGAGTCCCAACCAGTCGATGCCCGCCCGCGAGCTCCGGGTCTTCTGAGGGAGCGCGGCGCCGCCGGGCAGGAGAAAGACCGTGGCGATGAGGGCGAGAACACCAATCGGAAGGTTCACCCAGAACACCAGTCGCCAGCCGTTCTCCACACCGAAGGCTTCGATGATCAGTCCGCCGACGATGGGGCCGAGGGCCGTCGAGACACCGATGACCGAGCCCATGATGGCATAGGCCTTGCCACGGGACAGCGGCGGGAACATCAGTTGGATGACGGCGGTCACGGCTGGCACGAACATGCCGCCGGCCAGGCCCTGAATGACCCGGGCGACGATGAGCTGCAGGTCGTTTTGTGCGAGTCCGCAGGCGAGGCTCGCCAGGGTGAACAGGGCCAGGCCGGTGAAGAAGACCCACTTGTGGCCGTACCGGTCGCCCACCCGGCCCGCCGGAATGAGCGCGAGGCCGAAGGCCAGGGCGTAACCGGAGATGATCCACGACAAAGTGGCTTCGCTGGCATCGAGGCTCGTGCGGATGCTCGGCAGCGCCACGTTCACGATGGTCGTGTCGAGCAGGGCCATGAACATACCGGCCAGCAGCACGATCAGGGCCTGCCAGGCGCGGCGGGGAACGACGGAAGTTGTTGGGGTGGCTGGCGTAGAAGTCATGCGCGAGATCCTTTTGCGCCGGTCTCCCGGCGATCCTCGGCAGGAGTGACGCTGATGCCGACAGGCGATCCTACAACAAAACCCCCACTCGATTGGAGTGGGGGTTTTGTGATGTTTCTGCTGATTTTACTGCTGTCGGGGTAACAGGATTTGAACCTGCGACCTCGTCGTCCCGAACGACGCGCGCTACCAAGCTGCGCCATACCCCGATGGCCCGTGGGCCTCAATCAGTATAGGCGCTCCAAGCCTCCCGCGACGAATTGAGTCGGCAGTTAGGCTGCGGTCAGGGTCAGCAGGGTCGCCTCGGGCGGGCAGGCGAACCGAACCGGCGCATAAATCGAGGTGCCGAGACCGGCCGAGACGTTCAAAAAGGCGGTGTGCAGGCCGTGGTTCCACAGGCTCAGACCCTTCACCTGGCGGCGCGGAATGTCGCAATTGGTTACGAGCGCTCCGAAACCGGGTACGCAGACCTGACCGCCGTGGGTGTGGCCGGCCAGAATGAGCTGGGCACCGTGGTTCACGAACGAATTCAGCACGCGTTGGTAGGGCGCGTGCGCCACGCCGACCGTCAGGGTGGAGCGCGGGGCAGCGGCTTCTTCCGGGTCGGGCCAGACGTCATCGCCGAGCGGATCGTTGGCCCGCAGGTCGTCGATCGCGCGAGTGATCAGGTCGAGCCGGTCTCGGCCGATGTGCGGGTCGTCGACGCCGAAGAACTCCACGTGGGTGCCGTTGAGGTCGAGAGCCTCGGCGGCGTTGTTGATGTCGGTCCAGCCAAGATCGGCGAACACCCGGCGGAGGGCATCGGTGTCGAGCTCCTCCCGGCGCACAGTACGCCGGCTGGACGGCCCGCCGAAGTACGTGAACGGGTTCTTCAACTGCGGAGCAATGTAGTCGTTGGAACCGTTAACGAACACGCCGGGAATTCCCCGGAACGGTGCCAGGGCATACTCGATGCCCGTGACGCCGTCGTCATGCCCGAGATTGTCGCCGGTGTCGACCACGAGATCGGGCTTCAGGGCGGCGAGACTGCGCACCCACTCCTGCTTGTTCTTCTGCCACGGAGCCATGTGCAGATCGGAGAGGTGCAGCACCCGGATAGGCGCCGATCCCGGCGCGAGCACCGGCACACTCACCTCACGCAGGGTGAACCGGGTGCGCTCCACGAGCGCGCCCCAAGCGAAGGCGGCCAGGCCGATGGCGCCGGCCGCCGCGAGCGATGTGCCGACGAGCCGCCCGCCCTCGCCCAGGCGACGGAGCGCGGTCATCCGTTCTTCTTATCGGGGGCGGCCGTGGCGGGGGCTGGCTCGGTGTATTTGCCGATGACGATCGTCACCCCGTCGCCGGGACGGCCTACCGCGCCGACCCCCGGCTGGATTGCCATGACCTTGCCGTCTTGCGCCTTGTCGGCGGTGGCCTCTTCAGTCTTGGCCACGCTGAAACCGTAGGGAGCGGCCGTCAGAGTGGCGCGGGCATCCGCTTCGGTCTTACCGATAACCGCGGGAATCACCACTCCGGTGCCGTCACTCGAGAAAGCCGTGACGGTGGCACCGCGAGTGGATGCCGCACCGCCGGCCGGATCCGTGTTGGCCACGGTACCGGCGGGCATCTCGGAGCTGGTCACGCCGCCGTCGACGAACAGGAACCCGGCCGCCTCAATGGTGGTCTTGGCTTCGGCCATCGACTTGCCGCGCACGTCGGGCACCGGAACGGCGACCGCGTTGATCACGGCCGAAGACGCCTCGGGAAAGTCAGCTCCGCCGTACTTGGCGTTGGCGACCGACATGATCTTCGGCCAGATGGTGTGGCGCACGTTGGAAACCTGTTTGCCGAAGAACTTACTGTTGCGTTGGTTCTTCCAATTCGACCCGCCCACGTTGACCACGCCGACGACGGTGGCCACCTGGGTGGTGGCACCGCTCATCCAGGTGTCCTTGGCGGAGTCAGTGGTTCCGGTCTTACCGATCATGGGCAGTCGGGGTGATGTCGCACCGTTGGAACTGCGGGCTGTTCCGTTGGTCATGACCGTTTCCATGGCGTACTGCATGCCGGCGGCCACTGCGGGCTCGACCGACTGGGTGCAGGTCGATTTCGGAATCGGCAACTCGGTGCCGTCGGAGCTGAGCATCTTCGTAATGGCGATTGGACTGCAGGTCATGCCGTTGTTGGCGATTCCGGCGAAGGCCACCGCCATGGTCAGCGGGGCGATCTCGTTGGTACCGATCACTGACGAGGCACCCTGGTCGAGGACAGCTCCGTCAGCACGGTGCACGCCAAAGGCTTCGGCGGTCTTGCGGATTCCGCAGAGATCGAGCTTCTTGGCCATGCCGATGAAACCCGTGTTGATTGAACCGGTGGTGGCCTGAAGCGCCGAGTAATTTGGGTTCGATTCGCTACTGCCGCCGTCGTTGCGCGGGTTGAAGGGCGGGTTGGTGTTGTCGTAGTTTTGCACCCCGTTGCAGCTGTCCTGAAAATTACCCCAGTTGGATTTGCGTCGGGAGTCGACCCGCTCGGTGAGCGCGTGACCTTCCTTGAGCCACTCGGCCAGGGTGAACACCTTGTAGGTAGAACCGGGTTGGAACCCGTTCGATCCGCCGTAGGCGTGGTCGGTGTTGTAGTTGAGGCTCGTGTAGTTGGTACCGGTTGCCTGAACGGCCGGATCCTGACTGTAGTCCTTGTTCTGGGCCATCACGAGAACGGCTCCGGTGCCGACCTTCACGCTCGACACCACACCGCCGACGTTCCAATCGTCGACAACCTTCGGAACGCTGGCGTTGAGTGCGGCGACCGAGGTGGCCTGCAGCTCAACGTCAAGGGTCGTGTATACGTCGAACCCGCCGCGGGTGAAGTTGTCGATGCGTTCTTCCTCGGTCGCGCCGAATGTCACATCGTTCTTGAGCACCTTGGTCACGTAATCGCAGAAGAAGGCGTTGTCGCCGGCGGTCTGGCAGCCGGTGCTCGGCACGGTAATGACGGGCTCGATCGGCGCTGCGATAGCGGCGTCGTAGTCGGCCTGCACGATCTTGTCGTACTTGAGCATCTCGGCGAGGATGTAGTCCCGCCGTACCTTGTTGGCGGCGTAGCCGTTGGCGGCGCCGTTGGTTTCGCTGTCTGGGCGGTCGAGCTGAAACTTCACCGGGTTGTTCACGATCGCCACCAGGCTCGCGGCCTGCGGCAGGGTCAGGTTGAGGGCGGTGGTGTTGAAGTAGTAGTTGGCGGCGGCTTCAATGCCATAGACCGTTCCGCCATAACCGGCAATGTTGAGATAGCCGCGAAGAATGTCTACTTTTTCGTACTTCTTCTCGATGCCGATGGCGAGGCGCATCTCGCGCAGCTTGCGGTCGGCGGTGGGCTTGGTGGCATCGGCGTAGCACGACTTCGCCGCATCGGCGTCGGTCATGACCTCACACTTTTGAATGAGCACGTTCTTCACGTACTGCTGCGTGATCGATGAGCCGCCGCGGGTGTCGCCGCCGGCCAGGGTCTGCACGGCACCGTTGAAGCTGGACTGAATATCCACGCCGCCGTGCTCCATGAAGCGCGGGTCTTCACCGGCAATCGCGGCATCCTTGGCGAACTGGCTGATCGCGTCGGAGGCGACATCTACCCGGTTCTGTTCATAGAACGAGGCGAGAAGTACGCGGGTACCCACCGGATCCTCGGCGTTGGTCGACGCGTAGATGTTGCTTTTCTGGGAGAGCCGATCGATGGAGAGATACTCGGGCAGGCTGTCGAACACGTTGATGGTGTTCGTAGCGGCCATGCCGGACAGGGCAACGGCGGGGGCGACGGCGGCGGTCACGAGAATGCCGGCAACGGCACTCATCCCGACGAGACCCAGGAAACCCCCCAGAGCCCCGCTCACGGTTCGATTTTTGGCAGACATACACTTGAGCGTAAGCGACAAATCTGAATGACCGCCTCAATAGGAGACTTATGCCCGCCTGGGAGTACCTCACAACGCCGTTGATGATCCACAACACGGCCGCTATTTTGAACAACTGGGGCACTGACGGGTGGGAACTCGTGCAGGTTGTCCCCGGCCCCGAAGGCGGCCTGGTTGCCTATCTCAAACGCCCGCTCGCCGGCAAGGAAGAGGCCTAAGCGTGTCGAAGATCGAAGCCCGCCTGGCCGAACTGGGTCTTGAATTGCCCAGCGTCGTACCGCCGGTCGCCGCCTACCTGCCCGCCGTGATCAGCAACGGGTTCGTCTATACCGCCGGCCAGCTGCCCATGGTGTCCGGCGCGCTGCCCGCCGCCGGCAAGGTCGGTGACGGTCACGGCCTCGTTCCCGCCGCTGACGCCCAGGAATATGCCCGCACCTGCGCCCTCAACGGCCTCGCCGCCATCAAGAGCGTCATCGGTTCGCTCGACCGCATCACCCAGGTGGTGAAGGTCACCGGCTTCGTCGCCTCCGATCCGTCATTCACCGGCCAGCCGACCGTGGTCAACGGAGCCTCCGACGTTCTCGTGGAGATCTTCGGAGACATCGGCCGCCATGCGCGTTCCGCCGTCGGCGTCGCGGTGCTGCCGCTCGACGCTCCGGTTGAGATCGAGTTCGTCGTCGCGTTCGCCTAACCGCCGTTATCTGCGCGGCGCGAGCCGGAGCATCCGCTCTGAAACGGATGCCCCGGCTCGCGTTCCGTAGACCTGCGCCGGTCGCTCGACCCACCGGGTCATCGCTTGCGCCATCAGCAGGCTGAGCGGCACCGACACCAGAGCGCCCAGCCACCATCGACCCGGTCCGGCGAGCAGTGCGAAGGCCACCACTATCGGAAAATGCACGAGGTACAGGCTGAAGCTGATCGAGCCCAGCCAGGTGAGTAGTCGGCGCGGCCAGTGCCCGCTGAGCCGCGGCCCGCTGACCCGCTGCGCAGCTGGCCAGAACGCCACGGTCGCCACGATCACGAACGCGCCGGCCACTCGCAGCGACAGGGTGACGTCGCTCCACGCGCCGTTGGTCAGCGGGCGCAGCATCCAATAGGCCACGAGCAGGAACGGGCCGAGCGCGGCCAGCGCGAATCCGAGCAGGCGGCCGCTGGCCCGTTCGGCCAGCCGCTCGCTGCACCGCTGCAGTTCATCAAAGTTGGCAGCGAGCAGGGCGCCGAGCGCGAACGGCGGCAGGTACATGAGCGCCTGAGTGGTCGTGACGTAGCCGAGGCCGGCGAGGGCACACCAGAAAGCGGCCCAGAGCAGAACACGGCGCACCGGCGCGCTGACCAGACTGCGGGTGAACGCGGCGAGGGCGACGAACACCGGCAGCAGCAGCGAGAACCACATTTCCCAGACCAGGGACCACAGGGGCGGGTTGATGTCGGGGCGCCGGGTCTCTCCAATGATGCTGGCTTCCCGCAGCAGATTGCCAAGGCCCAGGTCTGGTGTGTCCTGCCGGGCCAGCCACGGTCCGCCTGCCGCGCCCACCGTGCGCGGCACCAGCACGATCCAGATGACAGCGAGGCCCACCGACACCAGCACGGGTACGGCCAAACGGATGACGCGGCGCACGTAATAGGCCACCCAGTCGTACCGCGCGCCGTTCCAGCGGGCAGCCAACGGGGACCGCACGAGCACGAAGCCGCTCAGCACGAAGAACACCAGCACGAACTCGGGGCCGGCCAGCAACACCTTGAGCGGGGACAGGGTGGTCCACCAGCCAACGGAGTACACGGTCACGCCGGCACTCGACTCGTAGGCTGCAGCGATCTGCGGCACCGTCATCGACACGTGGTGCACCAGCACAACAACGGCGGCCACCCCGCGCAGCGCATCCAGCCGGCCGAGGCGACCGCGCCCGGGTGTCGCGGCTGAAGTCATGTCCACACAGTAGGGCCCCTTGCTGGTTCCCGGGCGGGAGCCTGCACAACTCCTGCAATTTGTGGGGGTCGCGCGAAGCATCCGCGTGAAATCAGGGGCCAGATCTGCGGCGGCGGTGAATTGCCGGAGTTACGGTGCCGGGGGAACGGCAACGGCCGACTTCCGGAGGGAAGACGGCCGTCGCTGGTGTTCGCTGGCTACTTCTTCATCTGCGAGGTGATGGTGTTCATGACCATCGTGTCGGCGAGGGTCGTGACGTCGCCGACGTCGCGTCCCTCGGCCGCGTCACGCAGCAGACGGCGCATGATCTTGCCGGAGCGGGTCTTCGGCAGCTCGTCGACGATGTAGATGTCGCGCGGGCGGGCAATGGCACCGATCTGCTGGGCAACGTGCTTGCGCAGAATATCGACGATGTCCTCGTGCGAGGCAATCTCAGCCTGGCTGAACTTGATCACGACGAACGCGACGACCGCCTGACCGGTGGTCTCGTCGGCGGCACCGACCACAGCGGCTTCGGCCGTGAGCGAGTGGGCAACGAGAGACGACTCGATCTCGGCCGTGGACAGGCGGTGGCCGGACACGTTCATGACGTCGTCGACGCGGCCGAGCAGCCAGATGTCACCGTCGTGGTCGAGCCTGGCGCCGTCGCCGGCGAAGTACAGCGGGCCGTCCTTCGCGCCGGTTGTGCCCTCGAACTTGTCCCAGTAGGTCTCCTTGAAGCGCTCGGGGTCGCCCCAGATGCCGCGGAGCATGGCTGGCCAAGGCTGGGTGACGACGAGGAGCCCGCCATTGCCGTGGCCCACGTGCACGCCGTCGTCGTCGAGCACGTCGATGGTGATGCCGGGAACCGGAACCTGGGCGGCACCCGGCTTGGTTTCGGTGAGGCCGGCGAGGGCCGAGACCATGATCGAGCCGGTCTCGGTCTGCCACCAGGTATCGACGATCGGCGTGATGTTACTGCCGATGACCTCGCGGTACCACATCCAGGCCTCGGGGTTGATGGGCTCGCCCACCGAGCCGAGGACGCGCAGGCTCGACAGGTCGAACTGCTGCGGAATCTGACGGCCCAGCTTCATGAACGTGCGGATCGCGGTCGGCGCTGTATACAGAATCGAGACCTTGTACTTCTCGATGATTTCCCACCAGCGACCGGTGTGCGGGGAGTCGGGGGTGCCCTCGTAGAGCACCTGGGTGGCGCCGTTGGCGAGAGGGCCGTAGACCACGTAGCTGTGTCCGGTGATCCAGCCGACGTCGGCGGTGCACCAGTAGACATCCGTTTCAGGCTTGAGGTCGAAGACGTTCTGGTGGGTGAACGCGTTCTGAGTCAGGTAACCGCCGCTGGTGTGCAGGATGCCCTTGGGCGCGCCGGTCGTGCCCGATGTATACAGAATGAAGAGCGGGTTCTCGGCCGGGAAAGCCTCGGCCTCGTGATCGGGAGACGCCGTCTCCATGGCGTCGGACCACCAGATGTCGCGGTCGTTCCACTGCACGTCCTGGCCGGTGCGCTTGACCACGAGTACGTTCTTCACCGAGGAGTCGTTGGACTGCAGGGCGGCGTCGACGGCCGGCTTGAGGGCGCTGATCTTGCCCTTGCGATAGCCGCCGTCGGCCGTGATCACGAGCACGGCATTGGCATCGTCGATGCGCGAGCGCAGGCTTTCGGCGCTGAATCCGCCGAAGATGACGGAGTGCACGGCGCCGATGCGGGCCACGGCGAGCATGGAGATGACAGCCTCTGGAATCATCGGCAGGTACACGGCCACGCGGTCGCCGGCTGTCACGCCGAGGCCGAGCAGCACGTTGGCGGCTTTTTTGACCTCGGTGGTGAGCTCGGCGTAGGTGTAGCTGCGGGAATCGCCGGGCTCGCCCTCGAAGTACAGAGCTACGCGCTCGCCGTTGCCGGCCAGAACGTGGCGATCGAGGCAGTTGTAGGCGACATTGAGTTCGCCGTCTTCAAACCACTTCGCGAACGGCGGGTTGCTCCAGTCGAGGGTCTTGGTGAACGGCTTGTGCCAGTGCAGCAGATTGCGGGCCTGATCAGCCCAAAAGGTGGTCGGGTCGTTTTGCGCTTCGGTGTACAGGTCTGGTGTCGCTGCTGTCTGCGCGGCGAACTCGGGAGTGGGCGCGAATCGACGCGATTCGTGCAGGAGGGTGTCAATTTTAACCGTCATATGTGTAATTCGCTCCTTTGCGGTACGTGCATGCAGGACATTGCCAGCTCACCTGAACCCTACCGGTTTCAGGCCAATCTCTGTATACACAAACGAAATACTGAGAAATGGACCCCTGTTTCAGGGTGATTTTGTACCCCCCGCCCGAGTGTCCTCTCTAATGAGGACATCGGACTTGCATTTTGAGCGCGGCTGCGTAAACTGAAACACGTCTGAACGAAAGTTTTGACCAGCATCGCGTACGGTTCCCCCCAATCTGCGCGATGCTAGGCGGCACCTGTTCCCCCCAATAGGTGCCGCCCCTTCTATTTAAGCGGTTCCATAGTTTATGGCGGGTGCGCGGAGTTGATGTGGGTGAAAAGTCGTGCCGATGCGGCTCCTCCCCTGCTTCCTCGGCCCGCCGGTTGTCCACAGATTGTGCCGGCCGAGCCGGCGCCGGCACGGCTCGCCGTACCGTCGAAGCATGGGCCAGCCTTTCGTTGCCGTTCCGTCGTACGCCGTTCCGGCCGCGGCCGTTGCAGTGTCGGCCATTCCGAGTGCTGCCGGTTCGGGCGCTGCCGTCTCGGGCGTTGCCTATTCGGGCTCGCCAGCTGTGGCAGATCCCTGGGCGGCGCCGCCGGTCGGCCCGGCGGTGGCACGGTCGGGCACGTCGGGCACGTCGGGTTCTGGAGCCGCACCGCCGCCTGTGAACTCCGCCCGGCACCGTTCGGCGACAGCGGATGCCGCTGGCGCGAGACCGCAGACCACCCCGGCGACCCCGTCGCTGGTGGGCAACGAGCGACTGAATGTGCGGGCGCTGGGCCCGCTGGCCAGCTATGCTGCCGCCCCGGAGACCACTGACCTGTTCGTCAACGGAGATGCCGGTCTGTGGATCGACGCCGGGCACGGTCTCGCATTCGCGCCGGCCTGGCAGCTCGGCGAGGCCGAAGTGCGCGAGCTGGCCGTACGGCTGATCGCTCTGGGCGGGCGGCACATTGACGAAGCGAGCCCGTGCGTCGACGTGCGACTGGCCGATGGCATTCGGGTGCACGCCGTGCTTCCACCGGTCTCGAGCACCGGAACCCTGCTCTCGATTCGGCTTCCCCACGCTGCCGACCGCAGCCTTGGTGCACTCGCTGACGCCGGTTTGTTTGGCGTGGGGGAGGCAGCCGCTGCCCGATTAGGGCGGCTGCGCGCCGCGGTGCGCGGCCGCCAGAATCTGCTGATCACCGGTGCTGCCGGGAGTGGAAAGACCACGCTGCTGGCAGCGCTGCTCGGCGAAGCGCCGGACAACGAGCGCATCGTCGCGATCGAAGATGTCGCCGAGTTGCGCATCCGGCATCCGCACGTGGTTGCCCTCGAGGCCAGGCAGGCCAATCTGGAGGGGGCCGGGCGCATCGGCCTGGAGGCGCTGCTGCGGGAGGCGCTGCGCATGCGGCCGGATCGGCTCGTGCTCGGCGAGTGCCGCGGGTCGGAGATTCGGGAACTGCTCGCCGCGCTCAACACCGGTCACGACGGGGGAGCGGGCACGCTGCACGCGAATTCGCTCGAAGACGTTCCGGCCCGTCTGGAGGCGCTCGGTTCTCTCGCCGGCATGAGCGCTTCCGCCGTGGCCCGGCAGACCGTGAGCGCGATCGGCCTGGTGCTGCACCTGGAACGCACCGACGGGGTACGCCGACTCGACGCCGTCGGCCGTTTCACGCTCGACGGCCGAGACCGGCTCTCGATCGAGGCGGTCTGATGCGGGGCGATCAACCAGCCACGATTCGGCCAGGGGACAACCGTGCGCCGAGCTGATGCTGTCCCGCCGATCGAAGAGGTCGCGGCGGTGACCCAACGGCTGGCGGTATTGCTGTCGGCGGGTGTGTCCCCGGTGTCCGCTTGGGGCTACCTGTTACCGCCGTCACTACTGGTGGATTCGGGGACCACGGGCATCCTGCGTGCTGCAGCGCGCGCCGCGACTCGGGGCGACAGCGTGGCCGATGCGATCGCCGGTCAGGCGCGCCGGCTCGGCAGCGAGAATTCTTCTGCGGGCGGTGCCGCACGTGCGGCGACTGCCGCACCCGGGCGACGCCGGAACGGCGCGGCCGCTGAGGCCGAGCACGCCTGGCTCGGACTCGCTGCGGCCTGGCAGGTAGCGACCCAGGCCGGTGCCCCGCTGGCCGGCTGCCTGCGCGAACTCGCCGCCTCGCTGCGCGAACTCGCCCAGGTGCAGCGCGATCTCGAGGTGGCGCTGGCGGCTCCGCGCGCGACCGCCCGGCTGGTGATGGTGCTGCCGCTGATCGGGGTCGTCTTCGGCAGTCTCATGGGCTTCGACTCCCTGCACACCCTGTTCGCGACCGTGCCGGGGTGGGTTTGCCTCGGCGGCGGCGCTCTGCTGATGCTCGCCGCCGCAGGCTGGAACCGGGCGTTGGTGCGTCGGGCCGGCCCGACCGACCTCACGCCGGGGCTGCGACTGGAACTCATGGCCATCGCTATGAGCGGCGGAGGTTCCATCGACCGCTCCCGTGCACTGGTGCAGGCTGCCGCCGAGCGCTACGGCATTGCAGCGGGCGACGTCGGTGACCCGGTTGACCGGGTACTCGACCTCTCGACGCGTGCGGGAGTTCCTGCGGCGGAACTACTGCGCAGCGAGGCCGAACAGCTTCGGCGCGATGCCCGCAGCGCGGGGCAGCGCCGGGCCGCGACACTCTCCGTGACGCTCATGCTGCCGCTCGGCCTGTGCGTGTTGCCCGCGTTCATGCTGGTCGGCGTCGTGCCGTTGTTGCTCAGCGTGCTCTCCTCCACCCTGACAACGTTCTGAAACTGTCCACAGAAAAGCGGATGCCGCTGCCCGCGCCGGCGGATCGGAGCAGAGTGAACGTGCTCGTGCCGACCAACCCGCGTCGATGGACGCCGAAGGAGACGAGTCTGTGTATACAAAGACCACCCTGAAAAAATTGGCCGACGAGGCCGGAGCAGCGACGGCGGAATACGTTGTCGCCACGATGGCCGCGGTCGGGTTCGCCGGGCTGCTCATCGTCATTCTGCGCAGCGACGAGGTGCGCGGAATGCTCACCGATCTGGTGCGACGTGCCCTCAGTATCGGGTAGCCAAAGTGGGCGAAGTAGCCGGGGCAGCACGACCGCTGAGTTCGCCACGGCACTGCCGGCAGTGGTGCTGGTGCTGGCCTGCTGCCTCGGTGCTGTTCAGGTCATCGGTGTGCAGGTGCGGTTGACGGATGCTGCCGCCAGCGCCGCGCGTTCGCTCGCCCGCGGCGACAGCGTGGTACGGGCTGCGGGGCTCGTGCATCAAGCCGTGGCCGGCGCCAGTCTGGCTCCGGAGCGCCGCGGCGAGTTCGTCTGCGCGCGCGTCGTCACGCGTGCGCCGGGAATCTTCGCGGGCCTCACCCTCGAAGCACAGTCCTGCGCTCTGGCTGGCGGCCAATGAGTGAGGGAATCGGCACGCCGAGCGACAGGGCCGCCCGGACCGGAACTTCCGGGTTTGGAGTCTGGCCCGGGCCTGGAGTCTCGCCTGACGCCGGGCCCGAGACCGGGCCTGGCTCGACCGAGCGGGGAGCCGGGTCGATCCTCGCGCTCGCCGTGCTCGCTGCCACCGTGCTGCTGACAACCCTCGTCCTGTCGGTTCTCGGGCTGCTCACCGCGGGCCGGTCCGTCGCGAACGCGGCCGATGCGGCCGCGCTCGCCGCCGCCGACACAGCCTCCGGTGCCATCCCGGGCTTCCCCTGTGAGGCAGCGGATGCCGTCGCCACGATGAACGAGACCACCGTCACAAGCTGCACGGTAACGGGACTGATCGCATCGGTTTCGGTGCGGCGGCGGGTGCACGGCATCGACATCTCCGCGAGTGCTCGGGCCGGGCCGCCAGCCTGATCTGACGAGCTAACTACGAGAGGAGCACCTCGAGGTAGCGGTACTCGACCGCGCTCGGGCGGCCGGGGAAGTCGGAGCCTTCGAATTCCAGGCCGGCACCGCGCGCGTAGAGATAGCGCTTGCCGGAATCGGCCGGAATCTCGATGCGCGGCTGCGGATCACCCGAGTCGAGAAAAGTCGTCGTGATTGTCTTGCCCTGAAGGGGCCCGTCCGTCAACTTCGCGGTGTATGTGGCCGTCATTGTACCCATGGGTCTATTCTGCACCGGGGCGGGCAAACAGCAAGGGTTTGGGATTGTTGTGCTGCATGCTCTGAGCGAACTGAGCACGGGCTGGGAGCGCCGTGTGTGCGAGCGGGACGCGCCGAGACGTGCCCGTCGATTAGGCGCGCACTCCATTCCGGTGTGTATGGTGTGCCTTGGCCCACATTTGGTCACTACGTATAAAGAGGAGTCTGGTGCCAGGCACTAAGAAGCTGGTCATTGTTGAATCACCGACCAAGATGAAGTCGATCGCCGCGTATCTCGGCGACGGCTACGAAGTTTTGTCTTCGGTCGGTCACATTCGCGATCTGATCGAGCCGAAAAACCTGCCGCCTGAACTCAAGAAGGGTGCGCTCGGCCGATTCTCGGTCGATGTGGAGAACGGTTTCGAACCGTACTACGTGGTCAGCGACGCCAAGAAGAAGACTGTCAGCGAACTCAAGCGGGCCCTCAAGAATGCGAACGAACTCTTGCTCGCAACTGATGAGGACCGCGAGGGCGAGGCCATTGCCTGGCACTTGCTGCAGGTGCTGCAGCCCAAGGTTCCGGTCAAGCGCATGGTGTTCCACGAGATCACCAAAGACGCCATCCTCGCCGCCAAAGACAATACCCGCGACCTCGACACCGCCCTCGTCGACGCGCAGGAAACCCGCCGCATCCTCGACCGCATCTACGGCTACGAGATCTCCCCGGTCCTGTGGCGCAAGGTCGGCCCCGGTCTGTCCGCCGGCCGCGTGCAGAGCGCCGCGACCCGCCTCGTCGTCGACCGGGAGAAGGAGCGCCTCGCGTTCGTCTCCGCCGGCTACTGGGACCTGCTGGCTCGACTGGCAGCATCCGCTTCAGAAGCAGAGCAGGCGTTCGACGCGAAGCTCGTTCGACTGAACGGTGAGCGCATTGCCACCGGTGGCGACTTCGACGACTCCGGTGCGCTCAAGCCCACCGTGAAGGCCGTCACACTGGACGCCTCCGCCGCCCAGGCGTTGACGACCGCGCTGCGGGCCCCCGGTGTGAAGCTCGAGGTCACCAAGGTCACCTCCAAGCCCTACCGTCGCAGCCCCGCAGCCCCGTTCACCACCTCGACCCTGCAGCAGGAAGCGGCACGCAAGCTGCGCTTCACCGCACGGCAGACCATGAGCGTCGCCCAGTCGCTGTACGAAAACGGGTACATCACCTATATGCGTACCGACTCGCCGTCGCTCGGGCAGCAGGCCCTCACGGCTGCCCGCACCCAGGCCGCGGCACTCTACGGAGCCGAGACGGTTCCGGATGCCCCGCGCGCCTACAAGGGCAAGAGCAAGAACGCCCAGGAAGCGCACGAGGCAATTCGCCCCTCCGGCGACACCTTCCGCACCCCGACCTCGCTTGCCTCCAGCCTGCGCGGCAACGACTTCAAGCTGTACGACCTGATCTGGAAGCGCACCGTCGCCTCGCAGATGAAGGACGCCACCGGCTCGACCGCCTCGGTGACCATCGCGGCCGGCCCGACCGGCACGTCGGAGCACCCCTCCGCCTCGGGTGCGCTCGCCGAATTCGGAGCCAGCGGAACGGTCATCACCTTTCGCGGCTTCATGCTTGCCTATGAAGAGTCCAAGGACGAGGAGCGCAACGCGTCGACGGATGCGACCGAGTCCAAGCTGCCGCCGCTCGAAGAGGGCCAGACACTGACCCTGCTCGAGCTCGAAGCCAAGGGCCACGAGACCACCCCGGCCGCCCGGTACACCGAGGCCAGCCTGGTGAAGAAGCTCGAAGAGCTCGGCATCGGGCGCCCCTCGACGTTCGCCTCGATCATCTCGACCATCACCGAGCGCGGCTATGTCACGCCGCGCGGCCAGTCGCTCGTTCCCAACTGGATCGCTTTCTCGGTCGTGCGCCTGCTCGAAGAATTCTTCGGCGACCTGGTCGAATACGACTTCACCGCCGAGATGGAAGACGACCTCGACCGCATCGCCGGCGGCGAAGCCAACCGCCTGGACTGGCTCACCAGCTTCTACTTCGGCAGCGACAAGCACCGCGGCCTGCGCCAGGTCATCGACAACCTCGGTGAGATCGACCCGCGCGTGATCAACTCGGTCGCCATCAGCGACGACATCACCCTGCGCATCGGAAAGTACGGCCCCTATCTCGAGGTCATCGACCCCGATGCGGCAGCGGATGCCCCGCCCCGCCGAGTAAACATCCCGCCGGAACTCGCGCCCGACGAACTGACCGCCACCAAGGCTCGCGAGCTCATCGACGCCCCGGTCGTCACCGACCGCGTGATCGGCCTCAACCCCGACAACGGCAAGGAAATCGTCGCCAAGGACGGCCGCTTCGGGCCGTACGTTACCGAGCTCGCGCCGGCACCGGCCGAGCCGGTTGCTCCGGTCGTCGTCGTGGCTCCGGTCGAGACGATCGACCCCGTCACCGGCGAGGTCACCGTGGCCAAGCCGAAGCGCAAGCCGGCCGCGAAAAAGGTGGCCGCGGCGGACAAGCCGCGCACAGCATCCATTTTCAAGTCAATGGACCTGGCCGCCGTCGACCTCGAAACGGCCCTGCGCCTGCTCGCGCTGCCGCGCGTCGTCGGGCTCGACCCAGAGACCGGTACCGAGATTCTGGCCCAGAACGGCAAGTTCGGGCCGTACCTCAAGAAGGGCATCGACACCCGGTCGCTCACGAGCGAAGACCAGATCTTCGACATCGACCTGCCGGGTGCGATCGAGCTGTATGCCCAGCCGAAGTACGGCGCCCGCCGGGCGTCGAGCGCACTGAAAGAGTTCGAAGCGCCCGACCCGGAGAGCGGCAAGGCGATCAAGATCAAGGACGGCCGGTTCGGAGCGTATGTGACCGACGGGGTCACCAACGCGACGATTCCCAAGTCGGAGGACATCGAGGAGATCGACTTCGACCGGGCCGTGCAGCTGCTCGCCGACAAGCGGGCCAAGGGTCCGGCGGCTCCCCGCAAGAAGGCACCGGCCAAGAAAGCCGCTGTCAAGAAGCCGGCAGTCAAGAAGGCGCCGACCGCTGCGGCCAAGGCGGCGACCGCGAAGAAGGCAGCCGCTACCCGCGCCAAGAATGCGGCGGCAAAGGCCGCGCTGACCGGCGCACCCGTGGTCAAGAAGCCGGCTGCGAAAAAGCCTGCAGTGAAAAAGGCGGCCAGTTCGGCCGCTGAATCCGCCGCCACGACAACGATCGCGCCGAAGGTCTCGTGACCGGTCTGTTCATCACCCTCGAGGGCGGCGACGGATCCGGCAAGACCACTCAGGCGCAGTTGCTCACCGACTGGCTCGAAGCGCGGGGGCGCACCGTGGTGCGCACCCGCGAGCCCGGCGGAACGGATGTCGGAGTCGAGATTCGCCAGATCGTGCTGCACCACCGCGGCGAGGTCGACCCGCGCGCCGAGGCCCTGCTCTACGCCGCCGACCGTGCCCAGCACGTGGGCACCAAGCTGCGGCCCGCGCTCGCCCGCGGCGACGTGATCGTGCAGGACCGCTACCTCGACTCCTCCGTGGCTTACCAGGGAGCCGGCCGCGTGCTCGGCGCCTCCGAGGTGCGCGACCTGTCGCTCTGGGCTGTCGAAGGACTGCTGCCCGACCTGACCGTGCTTCTCGACCTCGACTCGCGTGCCGCCCGGGCCCGGCTCGACGCCGACGACAAGGTCTTCGACCGGCTCGAAGCGGAGAAGAACGACTTTCATGCCCGCGTGCGCGCCGCGTTCCTCGACCTGGCCGCCGCCGAACCCGACCGGTTCCTGGTAGTGGATGCCGCCGCTCCCGTCGCCGAGATCGCCGCCACCATCCGGTCCCGCGTCCTCCCCCTCCTTCTCTAAGGGACTGGGCCCAGGCCCCGTCCGGTTACGGGAGTGCGGACGCGGCCTGTCGGCGGCGCGGGTTACCCTTGACTCATGGCAGTGTGGGACAACCTAACGGGACAGGCCGACGCGATCGCCATCTTCCGGGCGGCGGCGCAGCGGGTGCCGTCGACGACCGGTGCAGCGGATGCCGGGGGAGCGGCCGGCAGCACCGCCACCGCCGAATCCAGTTCCATGACGCACGCCTGGCTCATCACCGGCCCGCCCGGCTCCGGCCGCTCCAACCTCGCTTTCGCTTTTGCGGCGGCCCTGCTGAGCCCGGGCACCCCCGACGGCGACCTCGCGGCCGCCCGTCAGGTGGAGGCGCGCACCCACCCCGACCTCAGCGTGCTGACGACCGAGGGCGTCATCATCCCGATGAAGACCGTCAAGGAGGCCGTCGCCCGCTCGCAATACTCGCCCTCGGTCGGTCGTTACCGGGTCGTCGTGGTCGAAGACGCCGACCGCATGGTCGAGCGCACCTCGAACGTGCTGCTGAAAGCCCTCGAAGAACCGCCCGAACGCACGGTGTGGATTCTGTGCGCGCCGAGCGAGGCCGACCTGCTCCCCACCATCCGCTCGCGCGTGCGCACGGTTCGTCTGCGCGTGCCGAGCGTCGCCGACGTCGCCGACCTGCTCGTACGCCGCAACGGCGTCGACCCCGTCATCGCCGAGCTCAGCGCCCGCCTCGCCCAGAGCCACATCGGCATGGCTCGGCGGCTCGCCACCAACGCTGATGCGCGGGCACGACGCGAGGAGACCCTGCGCGCGGCTCTCGGCATCCGCTCGGTGTCGTCTGCCGTCAACGCTGCCGCTCGACTGCTCGCGATCGCCGGTGACGACGCGAAGGCGATCACCGTCGAGCTGGATGCCGCCGAGCGCGACGGCATGCTGCGCTCGCTTGGTGTCGAAGCCGGGCAGTCCGTGCCACCGGGGCTGCGTAGCCAGATCAAAGACCTCGAAGACGACCAGAAGCGCCGGGCGAAGCGCAGCCTGCACGACGGCATCGACCGCATTCTGGTCGACCTCGCCTCGCTCTATCGCGATGTCTGCATGGTGCAGCTCGGACGGGAACACGCCGTGATCAACCTCGAACTGCTCGCCGAACTGCGCACGGCCAGTGTGGCTGGCAGCCCAGCAACCACGGTCGCCACGATGGACGCCATCGCCGTGGCCCGCCAGCGCATTCAGGGCAACGTCGCCCCGGCTCTCGCCCTCGAGGCAATGCTCGTGTCGGCGATCCGCCGCCCCCAGTGAGACGCCCGCAGTGCCACGATGCGCAGTGACTCCCAGCCGCTTTCGGTAGCCTGAACCGCAGCATCCGCTTCACGCTATGAAAGAGGAACCCGTTGAACCGACGCACTCGCGCCACCAGCATCACCGCCACAGCCCTGGCCCTCACCCTCGCGCTGAGCGGATGCGCCTCCTGGTTCGCGACAAATGCCGGCCCGACCGAGTCCACCCCCACAGGCGAGCAGGTGACCAACGACCTCGACCCGTTCTACAGCCAGGTGCTGCAGTGGAGCGACTGTGGCGACGGCCTGCAGTGCACCGATGCTTCAGCGCCGCTCGACTACACCGATCCGGCTGCCGGCGATGTATCGCTGGCCCTGGTACGCCATGTCGCCACCGGCAATGACCGAATCGGCTCGCTGCTCGTGAATCCCGGCGGGCCGGGCGGTTCCGGCTACGACTTCATCAAGGATTCCCTCGACTACGCCACCGACTCCACCCTGCAGGCGAGCTTCGACATCGTCGGGTTCGATCCTCGGGGCGTCGGGCGTTCCTCGGCGGTCGCCTGCTACGACTCCGCGGAGATGGATGAGTACGTCTACGGGCTCACGACCGCCGAGCGCGGAACGGATGCCTGGATCGCCGAGCTGAAAGCCTCCTCTAACGCCTTCGCTGCGGCCTGTGCCCAGCGCACCGGGCCGCTGCTCGGCACGGTCGACACCAAGAGCGCCGCCCGCGACCTTGACCTGCTGCGCGCCGTACTCGGCGACACCCACCTGAACTACCTCGGCTACTCCTACGGCACCTTCCTCGGAGCCACCTACGCCGAACTCTTTCCCGAGAAGGTCGGCCGCCTCGTGCTCGACGGCGCCGTCGACCCCTCGACCAGTAATTTCGAGGTCACCAAGACCCAGGCGGTGGGCTTCGAAAACGCCCTGCGCGCTTACCTCAGTGACTGCCTGGCCGGGGAGGACTGCCCCTTCCGTGGCAGTGTCGACAGCGCGATGACGACGATCGGTGCGCTGCTGAAATCCGTCGACGCAAGCCCGATCACCGCCACAGACGGCCGTCAGCTCGGCGGAAACGCGCTGCTCACCGCGATCATCTACCCGCTCTACCAGGCCACCGCGTGGCCGCAATTGAGCACGATGCTGGACACCGTGCTGCACGGCAGCGCCGAGGGCGCGTTTCAATTTGCGGATGCCTACAACGGCCGGGACGCAAACGGCGACTACACCGACAACTCCACCGAGTCGTTCATGGCGATCAACTGCATCGACTATCCCTACAACGCCGACCCGACCGTGATGCGTGCTCAGGCTGCCGAGCTCGAGGCTGCGGCCCCGGTGATCGGCCCGTTCATGAGCTTCGGCGACATCGGCTGCGCCGACTGGCCGTACAAGTTCACCGGCGAACGCACCGAGATTCATGCGGCGGGCGCGGCACCCATTCTCGTCGTCGGTACCACCAACGACCCGGCCACCCCCTACGTCTGGGCGCAGCAGTTGGCCGAGCAGCTCGACAGCGGCAGCCTCGTGACCTACACCGGCGAAGGACACACTGCCTACAACAAGTCGAACTCCTGTGTGAACGATGCCGTCGACTCGTATCTGGTGGACGGAATCGTGCCCGCCTCCGACCCCCAGTGCTAGCATTTTGCGCGCTGTGAAATAATTGCGGCATGTCGATCGATACTGAACTGCTCGGACTGCGCGAGCGCAAGCGCCTCGCCACCCGGCGGGCCATTCAGCACGCCGTGCTGACCCTGTCCCGCGAGCGCGGAATCGACCACGTCACCGTGGAAGACATCAGCCGCGTCGCCAACGTGTCGCCGCGCACGTTCTTCAACTATTTCTCCTCCAAAGACGCCGCCCTGATCGGGGACGCGCCGGGACTGGCATCCGCTGAAGATATCGAGGTGTTTGTCGCTGGCGGCCCCGACAACGACGTGCTGGCCGATCTGGCCGTGCTGCTCTCCAAGAGCCTGCAGCGCACAGAGGCCGACCGCGAGATCCACCAGCTGCGACGCACGGTCATGAGGGAAAATGCCTACCTGTTCGGCATGCGCATGGCCACCCTGCGCGACTTCGAAGACCAGTTACAGCAGATCATCGAGCAACGCTTCAAAGCGGATGCCCC
The DNA here is from genome assembly GCF_004403435.1 of Cryobacterium sp. TMT1-66-1. Classification (NCBI taxonomy): domain Bacteria; kingdom Bacillati; phylum Actinomycetota; class Actinomycetes; order Micrococcales; family Microbacteriaceae; genus Cryobacterium; species Cryobacterium sp. TMT1-66-1. Next base: position 34,380 of record NZ_SOGP01000011.1, on the reverse strand, counting down.
CGCCCCCGCTCACGACGCAGCCGAGCTGCACCAGCGCGCCCTGCTGTTCACTCTGGTGGCCGTGGCCGCCATCCGTCATGCCTGGCGGTGCTGGGCCGAGGGGGACGGTGCGAGCCCTCTCTCGGAGCGCGTGGACGCCTCGTTCGCCGAGGTGTACAGAATCACTCGCAGAAACGACTAGGCTTGGCTGCTGTGTCACCGAGTGCCTTATGGGGTGTTCTGGTATCGCCGCCTTAGCTCAGTTGGTAGAGCATCTCACTCGTAATGAGAAGGTCGTCAGTTCGATTCTGACAGGCGGCTCCACTAAAACTTCTGGTCAGAGTTGGTTTCCAAAACTGGCTGAGTGGTATGTTTCTCCGAATTTGACGGATTTGCCCACAATTTGCCCACGCCCAGGTGCTTTTCACATTCTTCGTGGAGTTGAACTGGGTCGAGCAGCACACGCGGTGCTGAAGTGTCTAGAACTTGGTAGCTGAGAAGGCCGCTCTCCTGAGGGAACTGTCAAGGAATCGATGTCAAGGGTGTGGCTGAGGCGCCGTTTGGCGCGCATGAGGCGTGCTCGGACTGCGCCGGGGACGATGCCGAGGATCTCGCCGACGTCTGGTGCCGAGAGCTCTTCGAGAACACAGAGTGAGAGGATTTCCCAGCCTGAAGCTGTAGCGGAAGACCCGGTCGCGGTGCCGGTCGAAGAGCACCCCGAACGACTGGCCGTTGCCCGCGCGCACCTGCGACCACACGTCTGCATCGCTGGCGTCTGCGTCAAAGTCAGTCATACCTAATAATGTCCGGCCGCAGTCAGAGTGTTACACGCTTCGGTTCATTTTGCGAAGGGGTGCAGGATTTCGGCGCGAAGGACATCTTCGGTATCGCGAAGGCGGCTGTAGATCCCACGTCTCCGGGGGTCGCACGCGCCGAGTAGATAGTCGTCTCTTGGCTACACGCCGGGGTTGACGATGCGCTCCATCCACGTCTCCGGGGCGATCAAAGCGGAGAATCCGAGATTGGAATACAGGCCGTGTGCATCGTTGGTCGAGAGGGCGATGCGCCTCAGTCCCAGGGGATCGCACTCCTCGAGAATCCCCGCGATGAGGGCCTTGCCAATGCCGTGACCGCGAACGGCGGGGTCGACGAAGACATCGCAGAGCCAGGCAAACGTGACGCCGTCGGTGATGACGCGCGCGTAGGCGACCTGCCGGTTGGACACGGTGTCGTACACGCCGAAGTTGCGTGAGCCGTCAATCGCTGCGTCCTGCCGTGAGCGTGATCGATCGGGCGCCCAGTAGGACTGCTCGCTGATCCAGCGGTGCACCTGGTCGCGGTCGATCTCGGCGATGTCGGATGAGAACCGATATTTTGCATTCATCGTCCCATCTAATCGTGTTGACACAAGTCGTGCAGACTGCGCGCTCGGGTGCCTGTTTTGCGTGAAGCTGATGGTATGAATCTTCCAACCCTTCTAGAACCGCTCAGTTTCGAGACTGGCACCATGACCCGACCGCAGTTGCGGGAGGCTCTTGGCAAAGCGGGTGTGCAATTGAACGACTGGGCGACCGTCTTGCTCGACGACCCCATCTTCGACGGCCCGGAACGCGAGACCATAACCGTCGTCGAACACTCTTTGATCGAACTGGGGCTGGAGGACGGTGCTGTGCTCTCGCGCATCTTTCAGACAGCCCGCGAGGGCGGCCTCCACCTCTGCCCATCGGGTGCCGCCCCCTACCTTCGGTTGGCGCTCGGCAGTCAGGGGGCAGCTCCCGACACGGTCATGTCCAATGGCCACGCACCGTCCGGATCGCTCACCGTCGCCGCCCCACCACTTCGAGTAGAAGCCGCATTCCCGAAAGGCTTCTACCTTCGCGTCGTCGACGGGCAACCGTGGCTGCGCGGTTACCGTTGCGACGACGAGTACGAATGGGATCCACACGACAGGTTCGTATTCACGTCGACCGGTCATCGACAGCGGCCATGTCGATGACAATAGCGTTGTAGTCATCTGATCCTGCCTAAGGGCTCGAACCGACCACGGTACGTTGTGGCATGACAATTTACCTGCGATTCGCAAGTGCTGCCGCCTAGACTCGAAACGTAAACCACTGCCCGCATTCGGTGCGGAGATGCCGTTGAGTCCCTCTGGTGAGATTGAGATCGGTTGGCATCTGCACCCCGACGCGTGGGGGCACGGTTATGCGAGTGAAGCGGCGCGAGCCGTCCTGGCCCACGCCTTTGTGATGGGACTCGATCGGATCTCTGCCGTGACCAACAAGGACAATGTCGCATCACAGGCTGTGGCCCAGCGCATCGGAATGACGCACAAAGGGACGACCTCTGACTACTACAACGCGGAGTGTGAGCTGTTCAGCGTCGAACGGAAGTAGGGAACGGGCACGTCCTCGGCTGTCCGCAAGCGCTCGCTGCACGTTGTGCGGAAGCTGGCCCGTGTTCAAACCAGTGCCAACTTCTCAAAGGCGTGCCACGACGGGCGGGATAACCGGCCACCTACCTGCAGCCGCAGAACCAGCCGCAGTCAGGCGTCGGAGGGAACGCCGGGCTTGACGGCCTTCACGATGGCTCCGTGCATTTCGGCGGCGACCTCGTGGGTGTAGTCCACGGCCCCGTCGACGAAGCCCGCTGCGGCCAGGGCGTCGAGGTACTCCTGGTTCGAGAGGGCACCAGCGATGCAGCCGGCGTAGCTGCCGCGCTGGATACGATCCTCTGCGCTCAGGTGGTTTTCGGCCACGACATCGGAGATGCCGAGGCGCCCGCCGGGCTTCAATACCCGGAACATCTCGGAGATCACGGCATTCTTGTCGGCGGACAGGTTGATGACGCAGTTGGAGATAATCACGTCGATGCTGTCGTCGGCCAGGGGGATGGCCTCCATCTGCCCCTTGATGAACTCGACGTTAGTGGCTTCGGCCTTGGCGGCGTTGGCCCGGGCGAGCGCGAGCATCTCATCGGTCATGTCGAGCCCGTAGGCGAAGCCGGTCGGACCCACTCGGCGGGCGGAGAGAAGCACGTCGATGCCGCCGCCAGAGCCCAGGTCGAGCACAGTTTCGCCCGGGTGCAGGTCAGCGACCGCCGTCGGGTTGCCGCAGCCCAGGCTGGCCAGGAACGCTTCCTCGGGGATCTCGTCGTCCTCACCCTGGGTATACAGCACCCGCCCGAACACGTCGCCGTTGCCGAGGTCGGTGGGCACGCAGCAGGACGTGCTCGAGACATCGCTCAGCTGCAGGGCGGCCGCCGCGTAGCGCTCGCGAACGAGCTCGGTGATCTCAGATTTCTCGGTCATCGGTTGATCCTCTCGGTAGGTGGCGGCACCAGCCTACTGCTACATTGATACTGATCGATATAGCGAGTGTGACTGAAGTTTAGAGGGAGATCGACATGGCTGCCATCCGAATCTACGAACCGGCATTGTGCTGCGACACCGGCGTCTGTGGCGTCGACGTCGACCAGTCCCTGGTGGAGGTGACGGCCGCCGTGCGCAATCTGCAGGAGCTCGGCGCGGACATCCAACGCCACAATCTGGCCACCGATCCGCTCGCTTTCACGACGGATGAGACCGTGCGCGCTTTCATGCACGTCGTCGGTTCCACCGGGCTGCCGCTCACCGTCGTCGACGGCGTCACCGTCGCGACCGGCTCCTACCCCTCCAAAGATCAGCTGCTCGCCTTCGCCGGCCTGGCTGAGCGCCCGCAGCTCGGGTTGACCGCACAATCTGACAGCGGATGCTGCGACGCCGACTCGGCCTGCTGCTGACACCACGGACAGCTGACACCATGAAGTTCCTGCACAACCCGCCCCGCTTTCTGTTCTTCACCGGCAAAGGCGGCGTGGGGAAGACATCCGTTGCCTGCGCCGCCGCCATGGAGCTGGCCGAACGCGGACGCCGCGTGCTGCTGGTGAGCACCGACCCGGCCTCCAACATCGGCCAGGTCTTTGGCCTCACCATCGGCAACACTGTCACGCCGATCGTCGCGATTGCCGGCCTGAGCGCTCTCGAAATCGACCCGGAGCAGGCAGCGGATGCCTACCGCGAACGCATCATCGCTCCGGTTCGCGGACTGCTGCCGGAGCGCGAGCTCGCCAGCATTGCCGAGGGCTTGTCGGGCTCTTGTACCACCGAAGTCGCCTCGTTCGACGAGTTCACCAACCTGCTCACCGACGACAGCCTGCTCACGACCTACGACCACATCGTGTTCGACACTGCGCCGACCGGGCACACGATTCGCCTGCTGCAACTCCCGGGTTCCTGGACCGAATTTCTCGACGCGGGTAAGGGCGATCCGTCGTGCCTTGGCCCGTTGTCCGGGCTGGACAAGCACAAGACGGTCTACGCCGCGGCGGTCGCCGCCCTGGCCGACCCCGCGCGGACGCGACTGGTGCTGGTGGCGCGGGCGCAGGCATCCGCTGTGGCCGAAATCGATCGCACCTTCGGCGAGCTTGAGCAGATCGGCATTCTCGGCGGCTACGTCGTGATCAACGGCGTACTGCCGAATCAAGCCGGAACCGAGCCGATAGCGACAGCGGTGCGCACCCGGGAGGAGGCCGCGCTGAGCGGAATTCCCGCACGCCTGGCAGCCTTGCCGCGGGACATCCTCGAGCTCAAAGCGGGCAACATGGTGGGCGTCGCGGCGCTGCGCACACTGTTTCGGCCCGGTGCTGACAGAGCCGATTCGCAGACTCGGGTTGACGTGCCGGATGCACCGCTCGGCGCGTTCGTCGACGAGCTGGAACCGACCGGGCACGGCCTGATCCTCTGTATGGGAAAGGGCGGCGTGGGCAAGACCACGATTGCGGCGGCCCTCGCCGTGGCTCTCGCCCAGCGCGGCCACGCCGTGCACCTGACGACGACGGATCCGGCCGCCCATCTGGCCGCGACCCTGCACGGGAGCCTGCCGGGGCTGCGCGTCTCACGCATCGACCCGGAGGAAGCGATTCGGGAGTATCGGGATCACGTCATGGCCACCAAGGGTAAGAACCTCGACGACGATGGCCGAGCTGCCCTGGCCGAAGACCTGCTCTCGCCGTGTACCGACGAGGTCGCGGTTTTTAGGCAGTTCTCGCAGGCGGTGCACGAATCGCGGCACGAATTTGTCGTGGTCGATACCGCGCCGACCGGTCACACCCTGCTGTTGCTCGACGCCACCGGGGCGTATCACCGGGAAATCGCCCGCCAGATGGGGGAGGGCATGGCGTTCGTGACCCCGTTGATGCGGCTTCAGGATCCGGCGCTGACCAAGGTGTTGCTGGTGACCCTGGCCGAGACGACGCCGGTGCTCGAGGCCGCGGGGCTGCAGGACGACCTCGTTCGCGCCGGAATCCAGCCCTGGGGCTGGGTGGTGAACAATTCCATCGCCGCAGCGCACCCGGAGACGCCTTTTCTACAGGCGCGCGCCGCCAACGAGGCCATCCAGATCGACGAGGTGCACGCCCGTGCCGATCGGGTCGCGATCGTTCCGTTGCTGGCCGACGAACCGATCGGTGTCGACAGGCTCGCCGCGCTGACCGCCCGAGCGCCGCAGACCGCCTGAGTGGTCGAGGTTAGGCGGCCATTCCGGGGTGCACCTTCACGAAGGTGATGTTCTTCGTGGGGTGCACGGTTTTCGCGGGTGCCCGGGAGAAGCCTTTGGCGCCCTCGAGACGGTTCTGCCCGCGAAACTCGGCCAGGGCGTCGTCGAAGATGGCGTTCAGCTGGGTTCCGGTGAATTCCTTCGCGGCCCCCTCTGTGAAGCTGATGCTGATGAGTGAGTTGTCGGGAAAGTGCCGGTTCATGCGGATGAAGCCATCGGCATCCTGCTGCAGGGTGATCATTGGTCTAGTTTGACCTATATATTGCGGCCGGTGGAGTTAACTCGGATCATGACAAGTTCTTCGGCCGGCACCCAACGGCTCGTTCTCGTGGTCGCGGTGCTCGCCTCGTTCATCGCATTTCTCGACGGCACCGTCATAAATGTGGCCCTGCCGGCGATCACTCGTGAGCTCGGCGGCGGCATTGCCACCCAGCAGTGGGTCGTCGATGCCTACCTCATCACCCTGGGCGGCATCATCCTGCTCGCCGGTTCACTCTCCGACGCGTTCGGGCGTAAGCGGGTGCTGTTCTGGGGCCTCGTGGGGTTCGCCGCGGCATCCGTTCTCTGCGCCCTGGCACCGAGCGCCTTCTTTCTGATCGGCGCGCGTGGATTGCAGGGGGTGGCCGGTGCCCTGCTGGTGCCGAGTTCCCTGGCGCTTATCTTCAGCACGTTTTCCGGCGCCGGCCAGGCTCGCGCGATCGGCACCTGGACTGCCTGGACCAGTACCGCCTTCATCGCCGGCCCGCTCATCGGGGGTCTGCTGGTCGATCTCTCGTCGTGGCGGCTGGTGTTCGCCATCAACATCGTGCCCATCGCGGCGACCCTGTTTCTGCTGGCGCGCCTTCCCCGCGACCCTGCAGCGGATGCCGGCACCCGCGTCGACATCGTCGGCGCGGTACTCGGGGTGCTCGGCCTGGCCCTGCCCGTCTTCGCACTCATCGAACAGGGCAACTTCGGGTGGGGCAGCCCGGTCATCCTGATTCCACTCGTGGTGGGCCTCGTGTGCTTTGCCGCGTTCATCGCACACGAGCGCCGCACCCGGCAACCGATGATGCCGCTCAGCCTGTTCCAGGTGCGCAACTTCTGGGTGGGCAACGTGGCCACGACCTTCATCTACGCGGCCCTGTCGCTCGGCTCGTTCATTCTCGCGGTGTTCCTGCAGCAGGTCGGCGGGTATTCCGCGACGCTGGCCGGCCTGGCGTTGCTGCCCGTCAGCATCCTGAGCATTGCGCTGTCGGGTCTTGTCGGCCGGCTCGCCGGACGGTTCGGGCCGCGGCTGTTCATGTGCGTCGGCCCGATCACCGCCGGAATCGGCTTCTTCACCATGCTGCGGGTCGATCAGAGCGTCACCTACTTCAGCAGCGTGCTGCCCGGCGTCGTTATCTTCGGCCTGGGCCTGACCATCACCGTGGCCCCGCTCACCTCCGCCATCCTCGGCGCCATCGATCCCAGCCGGGCCGGCATCGCCTCGGCCGTCAACAACGCCCTATCACGGGTGGCGGGACTCGTCGCGATCGCAGCGGCGAGCATCATCGTAGGGCCGGTGCTCGACGTCGAGGGGTTCCATCGGGCCGCGATTGCCACCGGAATTCTGCTGGTTGGCGGCGGAATCGTGTCGGGCCTCGGCATCCAGAACGCAATGTCGGCGCCCGTGGATAAACTGCAGGCATGACGGCTCTCATTCGCTGGGGAATCCTGGCCACCGGCGGCATCGCCCACCTGTTCACTAACGACCTCGTGCAGAACGGCCACACGGTGCAGGCGGTCGGATCGCGCAGCCAGGCCTCGGCCGATGCTTTTGCTGCCGAATTCTCTATCCCCACCGCGCACTCCAGCTACGCCGATCTCGTGAACGACCCCGAGGTCGATGCCATCTACGTGTCGACCCCGCACCCCTTTCATGCCGAGCACGCACGTCTCGCGCTGAACGCCGGCAAACACGTGCTCATCGAGAAGCCCTTTGCGCTCAACGCTCGTGAAGCCAGGCAGATCGTCGACCTTGCCGCGAGCCGCGGAGTGTTGGTGATGGAAGCCATGTGGACGCGGTTTCTGCCGCACATGGCTCGTATCCGCGAGGTTCTCGCCGCCGGAACGCTCGGTGATGTGCGCAGCCTGCTCGCCGACCACACCCAAGATCTTCCTGACGACCCCGCGCATCGGCTGAACTCGCTCACCCTCGGCGGCGGTGCCCTGCTCGACCTCGGCGTCTACCCGGTGAACTTCGCGCACGCCGTGTTCGGGGTGCCCGACACGATTCTGGCCAGCGCCTCGTTCAAAGCCACCGGAGCGGATGCCCAGGTCGCCACCATCTTTCGCTACGCCGGCGGCCAGATCGCCACGACGTTCTCGGCCAGCGACACCCTCGGCCCCACCACGGCCTCCATCATTGGCACGAGCGGGCGCATCGATATCGACTCGGTGTGGTACTCGCCGACCGAATTTCGGGTGCTGGATAATCTCGGCGCGGTGCTCGAGACCTTTGTGCCGACCGAGTTCGCTGGCCGCGGTATGCACTTCGAAGCGGTCGAGGTTGAGGCGCTGATTCGGGCCGGCAGAATTTCGAGCGACATCATGCCGGCCGAAGAATCCGTTGCGATCCTGGAGACCCTCGATGCCGTGCGCGCCCAGATCGGCTTGCGCTACCCGGGCGAATAGCCTGCCAGAGGCCAGTCGGATACCATACGGAGGTGGACGAACCAGTGCAGACACCCGAACCCGCCACGGCTTCTACGGCCCCGCGCGGCGGCATCGCGGCCGTCTTCTCCCAGCACCGCCGGGCGTGGTTGATCGCCGCCGGCGCCCTGGTGTTCGTACTGCTGGGCAGTGGAGCAGTGTTCGCTGGAACGCAGACCGGCGGGAACGAGCCGGCTGCGGCATCCGCTGTTTCATCGTCGACGGCCACTCCGAGCCCGACGCCCACGGTGGATCCGGCCCGGCCGGTGCCCGCCGAGGCAACGACGGCCAGCCGTCTGCGCACCTGCTCGGTCGCCGGGCTCGCCGCCGACACGCGCCTCGCCGATTTTCAGGCGCAGGTCGTCAACGCCACCACCGGCGAAGTTCTGTTCGACCGCGGCGGCACGACGTCTTCCCGAACGGCGAGCGTTATGAAGGTGCTCACCTCGGCCGCCGCGCTCAACGTGCTGGGCAGCGACTACCGCGCCACCACCCGCGTCGTGAAGGGCGCCGAACCCGGCCAGATCGTGCTCGTCGGCGGCGGAGACCTGACGCTGTCGCGCCTGCCCACAGGCCAGGAGCCGTTCTATACCGGGGCAGCCCACCTCGACGACCTCGCCACCCAGACCATGGTCGCCTGGGCCGCCGACCCGGCCAACCCGCCGATCACCTCCCTCGTGCTCGACTCCTCCTACTTCTCCGGCCCCGACTGGGACGACGGCTGGGCCCGCACCGAACTCGGCCTCGGCTACATGCCCGAAATCACGGCCCTCATGGTGGACGGCGACCGCAACGAACCCACCCGCAGCACCTCCGCTCGCAGCGAAGACCCGATTGCCCGGGCCGGGCAGGCCTTCGCCGACGCCCTCGGTGGCGGACTCGCCATCAGCCAGGCCCCGGCCCCGGCCGGCGCCGCCCAGCTCGGCGCCGTGCAGTCCGCGCCGGTGTCCACGCTCATTCAGCAGTCCCTCATCGTGAGCGACAACACCATCGCCGAAATGCTCGCCCGCCTCGTCGCCATCGAAAACGGTGCCGGCAACTCCTTCTCCGCACTGCAGCAGGGCATCGTTGGCGGGCTTGCCGCCTATGGCATCGACACGACCGGCATGATCATCAAGGACGGCTCCGGGCTCAGCCCGAACAACGCCGTATCGCCGGCCTACCTCACCGCCCTGTTCGTGAAGGTCAACGCGCGTGAAGGCAACCTGGGCGTACTGTTCGACGGCCTGCCAGTCGCCGGCGGTCCGCGCGGATCCCTCTCCTACGGCGACCGTTTCGCTGGCGCGAACTCCGCTGCCGACGGCGCCGTCTTCGCCAAAACCGGCTGGATCGACACCGGCTACACACTCGCCGGCGTCATCCACTCCGCCGACGGCACCCCGCTTACCTTCGCCGTCTACGCGATCGGTAACGTCAGCTCGAACGCAAAAATCGCCATTGACACCCTGACCACCGGCTTTTATCACTGCGGCGATAATCTGTCCAACAACTGACCATTCGTAAGGAGAACTCGTGACCCGTGCACTGTTCATCATCGACGTTCAGAACGATTTCACCGAGGGCGGTGCGCTCGGGGTTGACGGCGGTAGCGCGGTCGCGGCGGGCGTGAGCGCGCTGTTGGCGCAGCATCCGCTCGCCTATAAATATGTCTTCGCCTCGCGCGACTGGCATGACATCGGCAACGACAACGGCGGTCACTTCGCCCGCGATACCGCTCCCGACTATGTCACGACCTGGCCGGTGCACTGTGTGGCTGGAACGGCGGGCGCCGAATATCACAAAGCTCTCACAACGGATGCGGTGACCTTTCACATTCGTAAGGGCCAGGGCAAGCCCGCGTACTCCATCTTCGAGGGCACTACCGAGGCCGGGCAGACCGTGGGCGCACTGCTCAGCGAGCACGGAGTCACCGACGTTGACATCGTCGGCCTCGCCACCGACTACTGCGTGCGGGCTTCCACCCTCGATGCCCTCGAGCACGGCCAGCACGTGCGCGTGCTGACTGACCTCGTGGCCGGGGTCGCCGCCGAATCCACCCAGGCCGCCCTCGCCGAGATGGCGCACGCCGGCGCGGTGTTCGCCGCGAGTGACGCCGTCGAGTGACGGAGTTCGCGAGACGGCTCGACGGTGTGCGCATCGCCTTCGACGCCACGCCGGGAGAGCGGCCGGTGCTGCTCGTGCACGGTTTCGCCTCGACTGCCGCGGTTACCTGGGGCGGTTCCGGCTGGGTGCGCGCGCTAGGCGAGGCGGGGCGCGGGGCGATCACACCCGACCTGCGCGGTCACGGGCGCAGCGACAAGCCGCATCGTGCCGCTGATTACGCGCCCCGGCAACTCGCCGCCGACCTCGTGGCCGTGCTCGACGCCCTCGAACTTGACCGGGTCGACGTGATCGGATATTCCATGGGATCGCGGGTGGTCGCCGGCCTGGCCCGGCTGGCGCCGGAGCGCGTGCGGCGACTCGTGCTCGGCGGAGCGGGTCCGCTCGAACTGTTCGAGACCTGGGACCAGGGTGAGGTCAACCGGTTCGTTGTCTCGGGTCAGCTGCCCGCCGACCCGACCATCGCAGCGGTTCTCGGCCCGGCAATCGCGGCCGGTGCCGACCGCGAGGCGCTGTTGGCGTGCGTGCAGGGGGTCGCGGGTTTCACGCTCGACGTGCCCGCCGGCATCCCGCAGCTCTTTGTCGCCGGCGGTGCCGACCAAATTCCCGCCGGGGTAGCCGCACTCGCGGTCGAGCGCGGCGCGCAGTACCTCGAGCTGCCTGGCCGCACCCATGTCAACGCGCTGACGTCGCGTGAGTTCAAGCAGGCGGCGCTGGAGTTTCTGGCCTGACCATCGGCTCGTGCACGATGTGCGCGGGATGGCGAGTGGGCAGCGCTCTCGTGCAAGTGGATGTCGGTGCTCGCGCATACGGTGGAGCCACGGCGGGACTGAAGACGCCGCACTCAATGTGGAGGACTCATGACAACGAACGACACCCTGGCCACCCCGACACTCGACACCTTCGACGGGCTGCTCGCCGCCATCACTCCCACAACGGGTGAGACGCGCGAGATTCTCGACCCCGCGACCGGCGCGGTGGTCGGTCTCGCCCCGGTGCACACCGTCGACGACCTCGAAGCCGCCATCGCCGCGGCAACGCTGGCCCAGCCGGCCTGGGCCGCGCTCGGGCACACCCAGCGCAGCGCCGTCATGGTGCGCGCCGCCGACGCGATCGATGCAGCAGCCGAGGCCCTCGCCCAGCTGCTCTCCCGCGAACAGGGTAAACCCCTCAACGGCCCCAACGCGCGGTTCGAGGTGGGCGGAGCATCCGCTTGGCTGCGCACGGCCGCGGCGACCCCGCTGGAGTCTGAGGTACTCATCGACGACGGCACCACCCACGCCGCGATCACCTACCGCCCAATCGGCGTCGTCGGCGCGATCGGACCGTGGAACTGGCCGATGATGATTGCTATCTGGCAGATCGCGCCCGCGCTACGCATGGGCAATGCCGTCGTGGTGAAGCCCTCCGAGTACACGCCGCTCAGCGTGCTCGCTCTCGTCGCAGTGCTCAACCAGGTTCTTCCCGAAGGCCTCGTCACCGTCGTCTCCGGCGGCCGTGCGATCGGCGCTGGCCTCGCCGCGCACCCCGGCATCGGCAAGGTCATGTTCACCGGCTCGACCGCGACCGGCAAAGCCATCATCAAGAGCTCGGCCGACACGGTCAAGCGCCTCACCCTCGAGCTTGGCGGCAACGACGCCGGAATCGTACTCCCCGACGCCGACCCGGAGGCCATCGCCGAAGGATTGTTCTGGGGCGCGTTCATCAACACCGGCCAGACCTGCGCAGCGCTCAAGCGCCTCTACGTGCACGATGAAATCTACGACGCGGTCTGCGACGCACTCACAGCGGTCGCCGCGAAGATGCCGATGGGTGTCGGAATCGAGGAGAACAACGTGCTCGGCCCGCTGCAGAACCAGGCCCAGTTCGACATCGTTGCCGGCCTCGTGCAGTCGGCGAAAGACTCCGGAGCGCGCGTGCTCATCGGCGGCAACCCCGACCTGGCGGCGCCCGGCTTCTTTTACCCGACAACGCTCATCGCCGACATCGACGACGACAACCCGCTCGTGTGTGAGGAGCAGTTCGGGCCGGCACTTCCGATCATCCGCTATACCGACCTGGACGATGTCATCGCCCGCGCCAACAGTGTCGACGTTGGGCTGGGCGGTTCGGTCTGGTCGAGCGACCTCGTCGCCGCGCGCGCGGTCGCCGCTCGCCTGGAAACCGGCACGGTGTGGATCAACGCGCACGGCGCGGTGCACCCGATGATTCCGTTCGGCGGAGCCAAGCAGTCCGGCTACGGACTCGAGTTCGGTGTCGAGGGCCTCAAGGCGCTGGGTGTGCCGCAGGTCATCAACGGCTAGCCGTCCGCTGAAGAAACAGGGCCCTCGCTACCGGCGAGGGCCCTGCTGTTGTCAGGCCCAGGTCATGAGCGCAGCGCGCGCCAGCATCCGCGCGCGTGCGGTGTCGAGCCCGCTCGAATCCGACCCCACCGGCGGCAGAAGCTGTCCCAATTCGGCCCAGCCGAGCACTTCCCGAGTGTCGAAGGCATCCTGGAGGGCATACAGATTGCCGTACTGCCCACCTCCCCCGTAACTCCAGCCGATCATTGAACTCAGCTGGTCGATCTGCTCCATCACGTGGTGCAGATTCTCGGTCTCGCCGGCCGCAACGATCAGGAGCAACAGCAGCGCTATTTCCGAGCCCGCTGCGGTGCGCTCTGCCGGCAAGGACGCGGCCAGATACTTCAGCAAGGCCACCGGATCATCTTGCAACTTTCGGCCGCGCGCCGAGAGCCGTAATTCCCCCTTGAACTTGCGGGTCAGCCCCAGCAGAGTCACGGTCTCGCGTAATTGCAGCACCGGGTAGGTCTGCACCTCACGATTAGCCGGGCCACGCCACCGATGCCCCGGGTCCATGGTCGTCATGATCGTACGCACCGCTCGGGGAGGCAAATAGCCGGCCTCGGTGAAGCGGATGCCGTCGCCCACCAGCCCGAGAAACGTGCGGATCACTGCCGTGGCCGCTTCTGCCTCGCCGAGGTCGATCGGCAGCGACACGTCCGCGGCGGCCAAATAGCCCGCGAGAACCTGCTGCGCTCCAGGGCTTTGACCTGCCACAAGAAGGGCGAGCGCCGACGGCCCCTTCGGGCCAACCGGCTGGGCGCGCAACCAGTCCAGGGCGGCTGTCGAACCCGCCAGGCGGTCCAAACCACGATTGATGCTGTCGAGGTCGATCTCGTCGACGAAACCGGTCAGACCAAGAAAACGCACGGTCTCCCACTGCTCCGGGTACCCGTGGCCCGGACCATCGGCAACCAGCGCGAGCACTTCCTCCCAGCCATTCACTCCGCCTACGTCTTCGGCAGGCCCCTGGCGCGCTCCGGCGACGCAGCGAGCCGCAGTCGAGGCATCCGCTTGCGGCTCGACGGACTCCAGGGTGAGCAGGTGCTCCCAGTCGTCGCCGAAATCATAGGTATAGAGGAGGGTGTCGCCAGGAGCAGTCAACAGCTGGTCGACGCGCACCTCGCTCTCGAGAATGCCGATGTCACCTTCGGTCACATCGAACGGAGTGAGGATACCCTCGAACTCGCGGCCGAGCGGGTCGTGGGTGAGCGCGAATCGGTGCAGGTGGCTATTGGTGAAGCCGAAGGCCACCTGCAAGACGTCGTGCAGCACATCGAGGGTGAGGTGGGCCGGAACGACCAGCTTTCGCCAGAGCGGCGACGTCGTGCCGACCAAGTCAACGCGCAGGCGAAATTGCGTTGGCCCGGCGGTCACCGGGTGTAGTGGAAGGGGTTTCGTGCCTCGGTCACCCCAGGAGAGGTCGGTGGGCACGGATTGCACACTGGCGTCGTGGTCGTCGGCAGCAATCCGGTACGCAGCCTGCGCGCGGAACGCGGCCAGATCGGTGATGTTGTCCGGGTCAGAGGGCAGGTTCGGCATCCACCGACGATACCCCGACCTGGCCCGCCACCCCTACTCACTGGGATTACGCGCGCGTTTGCCGGACGGGTGCCGTTGGCGAGAAGCGAAACGCCGCCAGGGCGAGTTGTGGCTGAGCCCGGACGACTGGGGGTACTTCACCACTCCGCAAAAGCAAGCCTTCGAGCGTCGGCTGCACTGGCCCCGAGGTCGGGCGCTCGGGGGATCGCTCTCCCTCAACGCGTCGATCTACGTGCGCGGTGCGGCCCACGATTTCGACCAGTGGGAAGCCCAGGGTAATCCAGGTTGGGATTGGAATGACGTACTGCCGATCTGCCAGCGACTGGAGAACTGCGACGGACCAGCATCGGCTACTCGCGGTGTCGGCGGCCTGCTGGATGTCACGACGGATTATCCCAAACACCCGATTCAGGATGCTGTACTCTGCGGCGGCGACGTTGTGCTGGCCGGAGGCGCCTTGGATTCCCCGCGCATTCTGTTGCATTCGGGCATCGGACCCGCTCGTGACCTCGAGGCCCTCGGCATCCCCGTGGTGTTCGACCTGCCGGGAGTGAGCGAAAACCGGTCGCCGAGGTCGGGGAAGTGGGCCGACAGGCGGCGCTCGCCGAAGAGGGGGGTGCCGAGGAGGTCTACCCCGGTCCCCGGGTGCCGGCCGACGACATTGAGGCGTACGTGCGTCGCACCGCGATCACGTACCACCACCGGGTCGGTACCTGCAAAATGGGCGTGGACCCGATGGCCGTCGTCGCACCAGATCTGCGCGTGCACGGGTTGGCGGGGCTGATGGTTGCCGACGCGTCCATCATGCCGACGGTGACCACGGGGAACGCGAACGCTCCGTCCATGATCATCGGTGAAAAGGTGGCGACCTTTCTGATCGATTCGAGCCGCCGGGTGAAGCGCCACGAGGAGGATGCCGGGGTGCGGGTCTAACCCGAAATACACCGTGCCGCCCGGGATGAAACCCGGGCGGCACGGTCAGGATGAACGGGTGGTTACTCGTGGGTGCTGACGCCCAGCGGAACCCCGCGGGTCTCCTTCACGAGGGTCACCGCGACAAAGGAGATCGCGGCGAGCACCATGAGATAGACGCCGATCGAGACGGACTGGCCGGTCTGATCGAGCAGCAGCTGGGCGATCAGCGGGGCGAAGGCTCCACCGAGAATCGCGCCGAGGGCGTAACCGATCGACACGCCGGAGTAGCGCACCTGGGCCGGGAACATTTCGGCGTAGAGGGCGGCCTGTGGGCCGTAGGAGAGGCCGAGTCCGCTCGCCAGAATGATGAGCGAGAGCGCGAACCAGACGATGTCGCCGGTGTCGATGAGCAGGAACATCGGGATTGCCCAGATGAAGAGAAACGCGTAGCCGATCTGAAAGGTGCGCACTCGGCCGATTTTGTCTGAGAGGATGCCGCCGGCCATGGTTGACGCGAGCCAGAACACGGCCGCAACGGTGCTCGCGATGAGAACCGGGGTGCGCTCCATGCCGAGTCCGCCGGCCTCGGCGGGCTTGGTGGCGTAGGAGCTGAAGAATGCGATGAGCATGTAGCCGGCCGCGTTGTTGGCGATGAAGATGAGTGCGGTGAGGATGACCTGACGAGAGTGGTTCTTGAACAGCTGCTTGAGCGGTGCTGCGGACTCTTTTTTGCGGGTCTGCATTTCCTTGAAGACCGGGCTCTCGGCGACAGCGCGGCGGATGACCCAGCCGACAACGATGAGCAGCACGGAAACCAGGAACGGGATGCGCCAGCCCCAGCTGAGGAACGCTTCCTCGCTCATCGAGGTGGTCACGGCGATCATGACGCCGGTGGCGAGGATGAGGCCGACCGGAACACCGATCTGCGGGTAAGCGCCGAAGAATCCGCGCTTTTGGATCGGTGCGTGCTCGACGCTCATGAGCGCGGCACCACCCCATTCGCCGCCGGCCGAGAAGCCCTGCAGGATACGCAGCACGATGAGGAGGAGGGGCGCCCAGACGCCGATCTGGTCGAAGGTCGGCAGCAGGCCGATGAGGGCGGTGGCCGCGCCCATCATGACGAGAGTGAAGACCAGCATTGCCTTGCGGCCGATCCGGTCGCCGAGGTGGCCGGCGACGATCGCGCCGAGCGGTCGGAACAGAAAACTGATGCCGAGCGTGGCCCAGGAGATCAGCTGCGCGAGGCCAGCATTTTCGCCGGCGAGCGGGGCGAAGAACAGGCCGGCCAGAACGAGGCCCGCGGCCTGGGCGTAGATGAAGAAGTCGTACCACTCGATGGTGGTACCCACCATTGTGCCGGCGAGTACCCGCCGTTCTTCGTTCCGTTTAGCGCTGGTTGCCTGCGTGCGCTCGGTCGTTAAAGCCATGGAATACTCCCTCGTATCTCACTGCGGTGCTGGGTCGGGTGCTGCTGCAAAGTGTGTGGATCGTGCGGAGAAAAACCGGCACTGGGGCAGTATGGCAGGAAAATCAAGGATTACCTACCTTTTGGTCAGTATTGTTATTTTCGCGGGTGCCGGTACACCGGAGTGTGCGCTGTTCGGGGTTGTGCTGAAGCATGCCGGGTGCTGCGCGTTAGTTTGAAGGGAATGTCCTCCCAGAAATCCGCCGTGATACGGGCTCGCACCCCACTCGGCGTGCTGATCGCCGGCGGTAGTCGTTCCAGGGTGGTCAGCGCAGCTCGGCGACGATCGTGCGCGCGGCCTCGGCGAGTACAGCGCCAATGTCGGTGGGGGAGTGCAGACTCGAGATGTAGACGACGGCGAGAGAGGCGGGTGATTCCCCGGGAACGGCCAGTGGCACGGCGATCGACGACAGGCCGGGAATGACCTCGTCGTGGCTGGAGGCATAGCCGAGAGCTGCGACCTCGCCGGCCTCGCTGCGCCGGGTTTCGGCGTGGCCGAGCGCGGACCACTGGGCGGCGTTCAGGCCGGATTGGATGGCGATTCCCGGTGCGCCCATGTGCAGCGGATGCCGCGTGCCTGGCCGTTGCGCGACCGTCGCGTGGGCCTGCCGCGACTCGACGCTGACCAGAGTGACCACTTCGCCCTGGTCGAGCACGGCGACGAACGCGGTCATACCGAGATCATTGGCGATGCGGGTGAGCACCGGCAGCGCCGCCGCCTGCAGGTCGCGGGACACCCCGCGGGCCAGGGCCGCCAGACGCGCACCGAGCCGTACCAGTCCGGCCGAGTCGCGAAGGACGAGGCCATGATCTTCCAGCGTGCGCAGGATGCGATACGCGATCGAACGATGCACGTCGAGGGCGGCGGCAAGAGCGACGATGGTCATCGGCTCGTCGGTTTCGGCGAGAATCTCCAGCACCCGGATGCCGCGCGACAGGGTTTGCGAGTGGGCGGCGGGCGCGCGGGGCGAAGGCGCCGGCGCATTTGCTCTCGTACTGCTGCCGCCGGTCTCGGTGAATTCAGGAATCGACACCCTCTTATTCTCGCAGTCGGTCAATAACTCGGCCGCTGACCGGCCTCATCCGCCGACTCCGTGTCGGGCCGGATGAACGTGGCGGCGAGCTTCTCCGAAGCCCGGGCGAGGATGGCCACGTCGGCACCCACAAGCACGAAACTGGCGCCGGCCGCCAGATAGCGCTCGGCGGTGGCCGGAGCGAAGGCATTCACTCCCACGGGTTTGCCGAGCGCCGTTACGGCGCGAATGCAGCGCAGGGCTGAGGCGACGACGTCGGGATGGTCCTGCTGGCCGAGCAGGCCCATCGAGGCGGCGAGGTCGGACGGGCCGATGAACAGGCCGTCGATGCCGTCGACGGCGGCGATCTCGGAAACGTTGGCCACGGCATCCGTCGTCTCGATCTGCACGAACAGTGCGATCGTCTCATTGGCGCGAACCAGGTAATCGTCGATGCGGTTCCACCGGGAGGCCCTGGCGAGGGCGCTGCCGACGCCGCGAACCCCGTGTGGCGGGTAGCGCACGGCGGCCACCATGTCGCGGGCCTGCTCGGCCGTGTCGATCATGGGAATGAGCAGGTTCTGCGCGCCGAGGTCGAGCAGTTGCTTCACGATGACGCGCTCGCCGGTCGGAGCGCGCACCAACGGCACGATCGGGTAGCCGTGCACGGCCTGCAGCTGGCTGAGGGTCGACTCCAGTCCGTTGGGGCTGTGTTCGGTGTCGATCAGAAGCCAGTCAAGGCCGCTGCCGGCGCAGATTTCGGCCATGAGTGGGCTGCCGGAGCACACCCACATGCCGACCTGCGCACGATCGGAGCCCGCGAGAACGTCGCGGAAGGTCGGCTCTGCGGCTACTCGAATCGGCATGTGATTGCTCCCAGGGGTCCATAGTCGGCGTGCACGGTGTCGCCCTGCTCCACCCACATCGGGCGGGTGAACGAACCGGCCAGGATGATCTCCCCGGCCTCGAGGCTGGTGCCGTGCTGGGCGAGCTTGTTCGCCAGCCAGTAGACGCCGGCGGCGGGGTGGTTCAGCACGGCCGCTGCCACCCCCGACTCTTCGATGGTCTGGTTGCGGTAGAGCAGCGCAGACACCCAGCGCAGGTCCACGTCGCCGACCTTCACCGGCGTGCCGCCCAGCACCATGCCGCCCATCGCCGCGTTGTCGGAGATGGTGTCGACGATGGTGCGACCGGGCATCTCGATGCGCGAGCTGAGAATCTCGAGCGCCGGAACCACGTAGTCCGTCGCGTCCAGCACATCGAACAGGGTGCAGTTCGGCCCGGACAACGGCTTGCCGAGCACGAACGCGAGCTCGACCTCGATGCGTACGTTCGAGAAACTGTCGAAGCGGATGCTCGCCCCATTCTCGTAGACCTCGTCCGCGAAGATCACACCGTAGTCGGGCTCGGTGATGCCGGTCGCAACCTGCATGACCTTGGAGGTCAGACCGATCTTGCGGCCGACCAGCCTTCGGCCGGCCGCGATGCCGCGTTCCTTCCACAGGCTCTGCACGGCGTAGGCGTCTTCGACGGTCATGCCGGGGTAGCGGGTGGTCAGCAACGGAACCGTTGACCGGGTTCGGCCGGCCGCGATGAGTTCGTCGGCGATCTCTTCAATGACTGACTGGTCAAGCATGCGCGCTGCTCTCTAGAGGGTCGTGCCGAGTTTGAAGCCGGCGAGCTCGTCGTCTTTACGGGTGTACGAGAAGCCGTCGGCGCCGACGGTGACGGCCATTTCGCTGGATTCGGTACGCTCGATGACCGGTTGCGGATTGCCGTCGAGGTCGAGCACGAGCGAGGCATCCGTGTACCAGCTCGGCACGACGGGGTTGCCCCACCAGTCGCGGCGCTGGTTGTCGTGCACGTCCCAGGTGACGACGGGGTTGTCGGGGTCGCCGGTGTAGTAGTCCTGCGTGTAGATCTCGACGCGGTGGCCATCGGGGTCGCGCAGGTACAGGTAGAACGCGTTTGAGACGCCGTGGCGGCCCGGTCCCCGCTCGATCAGGTCGCTCTTGCGGAGAGCCCCGAGCTTGTCGCAGATGTAGATGATGTTGTGCTTCTCGTGGGTCGAGAACGCAATGTGGTGCATGCGCGGCCCGTTTCCACCGGTGAGCGCAGTATCGTGCACGGTGTCCTTGCGGCGCATCCAGGCGGCGTAGGTGACGCCGTCGGAGTCCTGGATATCTTCGGTGACGCGAAAGCCCAGGTCTTCGAGGTATTTGCGGCCGCGGCCGACGTCGGGGGTGACCTGGTTGAAGTGGTCGAGGCGCACCAGCGCGCCCGGGCCCTGCAGGTCGTAGCGCCAGGCGAGGCGTTCAACGTGGGTGGTGGCGAAGAAGAATTCGTAGGGGAAGCCGAGCGGGTCTTCGACGCGCACGCTGTCGCCGATTCCCTTGACAAAGCCCTCGGTGCGGCGTTCGGTACGGCAGCCGAGCTCCTTATAGTAGGCCTCGGCGAGGTCGACGTCTTCGGGGCTGCGCACCCGGAACGCCATCGCGGCGACGGCGGCAATGGGCCCCTGGCGCAGCACGAGATTGTGGTGGATGAATTCTTCGAAGCTGCGCAGGTAGATCTCGGTGTCGCTCTCCTCGGTGACGACGAGGCCGAGAACGTCGACGTAGAACTCGCGGGAGCGGGCCAGGTCGGTCACGACGATGTCCATGTAGGCGCAGCGCAGGATGTCGGGCGGGGTTGCGGTGGGGGTGGGGATCGGGCTGAGTGTCATGGGGTTCTCCTCGTTGAGGTTTCTACAGTGGATGCGTGGGACTGGCTATCAAGACCGCCAGCGCTGGTCCTGCGGCCGGGCCCACCTTATGAACGCGGGCCCAGTTTATAAACGGGCCCCGTCCCTGGGTGGGGCGGGACTAGTTGCCGCCGAAGCGGGGCGTGTGCACGGGGGCGAGTGTGATGTGCACGGCCTGTGAGTCGGTGTAGAAGTCGATCGACCGGTAGCCGCCCTCGTGCCCGAGGCCGGAGGCTTTGACGCCGCCGAACGGGGTGCGCAGGTCGCGTACGTTGTGCGAGTTCAGCCACACCATTCCGGCATCGACCGCCTGGGCGAAGTTGTGGGCGCGAACGAGGTTAGTGGTCCAGATGTACGCAGCCAGCCCGTACTTCACGCCATTGGCCAGGGCGAGCGCTTCGGCATCCGTTTCGAAGGGGGTGATGGCCACGACCGGGCCGAAAATCTCCTCCTGAAAGATGCGGGCGGTCGGCGCGACATCCGCGAAGACCGTGGGGGAGACGTAGTTGCCATCGGCCAGCCCTTCGGGGCGGCCGCCGCCGGCCAGCAGCCGACCCTCGGTCTTGCCGATTTCGACATAGCTCATGACCTTCGCGTAGTGCTCGGGGTGCACGAGCGCGCCGACCTCGGTCTTCGGGTCGTGCGGGTCGCCGACCACGATTGCCTGGGCGCGGGCCGCATAGCGGGCGCAGAAGTCGTCGTAGATGGAGCGCTCAACCAGGATGCGGCTCGACGCGGTGCAGCGCTCGCCGTTGAGTGAGAACACGCCGAACAGGGTGGAGTCGATCGCGGCGTCGAGGTCGGCGTCGGCAAAGACGACGGCGGGCGACTTGCCGCCGAGCTCCATCGACATGCCCTTGAGGTTCGCGGCGCAGTTGCGGTAGATGGTCTGGCCGGTCGTGGTCTCGCCGGTGAAGGAGATGAGGGGCACATCCGGATGCTTGACCAGCGCATCGCCGGCCTCCTCACCGATGCCGTTGACCAGGTTGAAGACGCCGTCGGGCACCCCGGCCGTGCGGAAGATCTCGGCCCAGAGGCTCGCCGACAGCGGCGTGAATTCGGCCGGTTTCAGCACGACGGTGCAGCCGGAGGCGAGCGCGGGTGCGAGCTTCCAGCTTTCGAGCATGAACGGGGTGTTCCACGGGGTGATCAGCCCGGCCACGCCGACCGGCTTGCGGTTGACGTAGTTGATCTGGCGGCCTGGCACCTTGTAGGTGTCGTCGGCCTGCGCCACGATCAGGTCGGCGAAGAAGCGAAAGTTCTCGGCCGCGCGCTGCGCCTGGCCGAGTGCCTGGGTGATCGGCAGGCCGGTGTCGAAGGTTTCGAGTTCGGCGAGCCGGGCGTCCTGCGCCTCGACGGCGTCGGCGATCGCGTGCAGCACCCGGGCGCGGGCGCGGGGCAGCATGCGCGGCCAGGGTCCGTTATCGAAGGCGTCCTTGGCGGCGGCGACGGCCAGATCGATGTCGGCCTGCTGGCCGGCGGCCGCGGTGGCGTAGGTCTGGTTCGACACCGGATCGAGCACGTCGAAGGTTTCGCCGCCGACACTGTCGACAAATTTTCCACCGATGAAATGACGGATGCTGGTGGGCAGGTCGGCGGGGACGTAGTGCGTGGTCTGGACAGACGTCTGCGTCATCGTCAGGCTCTCTTTCTCGGGGACGGTTCGGGGGCTGAGTGGGGGTGATGCGATTTCTGGTAATCGAGGAAGGCATCCAGTGTGCCGGTGCGGTGTGCGCGCGCGGCCAGCTCGAGCGTGAGCGCGTCGGAGCCCGACTCGATCAGCTGCAGCAGGTTTTCGTGCTCCGCAACGGAGTCGCGGGCGCGGCCGGGCACAAAGCTGAAGGTCGAGTCGCGCAGCACTTTCATGCGGTTCCATCCGCGGTGCACGAGGTCGAGGATGTGCGGGTTCGGGCAGTTCTCGAACAGGATCGAGTGAAAGTCGAGGTTCAGTTCGGTGAACCGGTGTGGGTTCAAGTCTTCGAGGGAGGCGGCCATTGCCTGGTTGACCGAGCGGGCGCGTTCGATGTCGGCGGCGGTGATGAACGGTGCCGACAGCGCGGTCGCGACCCCCTCGACGACACTCAGGGTCTGCATCGTGTAGAGATATTCGGTCTCCTCGAGCATGGCGACCTGCGCGCCGACGTTGCGCTCGAAGGTGACCAGCCCCTCCGCTTCGAGGCGACGAATCGCCTCCCGCACCGGGACGACGCTGACACCGAGCTCCTTGCCGATTGCGCCCAGCACCAGGCGGTAGCCCGGCGTGAAGGTTCCATCGGAGATGCGCGCCTTCACCCACTGATAAGCGAGTTGCGACTTGCTGACCGACGGCGCTGTTACTGCAGCCATTGCTGGTACCGTCCCTTCCACTTCGCGTTCATCGGGTACAGCCCGTCGACGCCCTCGCCGGCGGCGACCATCTCGGCGATGAAGGTTTCCTCGCGCTCCTGCTCGATGGCGTCGGCGACGACCTCCTCGATCAGGTGCGGCGGAATCACGAGGATGCCGTCGGCGTCGCCGACGATCACATCGCCCGGCTGCACGGCCGCGCCGCCGCAGGCGATGGTGAGGTCGGTGTCCCACGGCACATGCTTGCGGCCGAGAACGGCAGGATGCGCGTTGGCGAAGTAGGTGGGAATTTTAAGGGCGGTGACGGCGGCGACGTCGCGCACCCCGCCATCCGTCACCAAGCCGGCCGCGCCGTTCACCTGGGCGCGGAGGGCGAGGATGTCGCCGACGGTGCCGGTGCCGGTCTCGCCGCGGGCCTCGATCACGAGCACATCGTCGGGGCGGAGGGAGTCGAAGGCGCGCTTTTGGGCGTTGTAGCCGCCGCCATGAGAGATGAAGAGGTCTTCCCGGTTGGGAATGAACCGCAGGGTGCGAGCGAGACCGACCAAACGTTCGCTCGGACGAGTGGACTGCAGCCCGTCGATTGAGACGTTATTCAGACCGCGTTTGCGCAGCTGGGAGCTGAGCGTGGCGGTGCCGACCGAGTTGATTTTCGCCTTGAGCTCATCGGTCAGAAGTGTCTTCGTGGGCAGCCCGGCGGCCTCCGCTGATCCCCACGCCTCGGCCCGTTGCAGATCGTCGATCTTCGGGCCGGCGCCGTATTCGGCCATCGCGACAATGCCGGCGACGACGGGCGTGACCAGTCGACCGGTGCTCGGCGCGCCGGGCGCGGTGGGGGCATCCACTTCGACCTCGACCACGTCGCCGGGCTGCACGACGGAGGAACCGGCGGGGGTTCCGGTGAGAATCACGTCGCCCGGTTCGAGTGTCATCAGCTGGGAGAGGTCGGCGACCAGACGGCCGAACCCAAAGGCCAGTTGCGCCGTGGTGTCGTCCTGCACCAACGCGCCATTGACCCAGGTGCGCACCCGGAGGGCATCCGGTTGAATGTCCGTGGCGTTGATCACGTTCGGGCCGAGCGGGGTGAAGCCGTCGCCGCCCTTGGACTTCAGATTCGAGCCCTTGTCGGCGTAGCGCAGGTCGTAGACACCGAAATCGTTGGCGGCGGTGACGCCGGAGACGGCCGCCCAGCCTTGCTCTGGAGTTACCCGACGGATGCTGCGGCCGATGACCAGGGCGATCTCGCCCTCGAAGGCCAGCAGTTCGGTGCCGGCCGGGCGTTCGATCGGGATGCCGGAGGCGCTCACCGAGCTGCCGGGCTTCAGAAAGTACGACGGCTGCTCCGGCGTGCGACCGCGCTGGGCAATGCGGGAGGGATAGTTGAGGTGCAGGGCGATCACCGTGCCGGGGGTGCCGGTGAATGGTGCGGGGTTCTGCATGTGATGTCCTCTCGCGGCGCTGCGTGTGTATTTGAAATCATATACGATCACTCGAAAGATGCAACCCCTTCTTCAGCGTGAGGGTGCGCCGTTACGCCCCAACCGTGCGCCGGTCGACAAGCCGGCCATAAGGGTCGCGCGTAGCGTGGCCGCGCACCACGCCAGCATGATCGTTCCCGTGATGTTCAGCTGAACCACAAGCGCTCAGCGCCCCTGTTGGTGGGCGCAGCTAGGCTATTACCGTCAGATAGACGGGCAGACAAAGTATTGGGAGATGCAATGACGGTTGTTACCGAAGCGCCAACGAACGAATCCGAGCTGCTCGCTCGCGTCCCGAACCAGCTCTACATCAACGGCAAGTGGGTCGCCGCCACCGGCGGCCGCACCCTCAATGTCACTGACCCGGCCACCGGCCGCGTCATCAAGACCATCGCCGACGCGAGTGTGGCCGACGGCACTGCAGCCCTCGACGCCGCCGACGCCGCCCAGGCCGACTGGGCTGCGACGCCGGCCCGGGTGCGGGGTGAAATTCTGCGCCGCGCCTTCGACCTGCTGCAGGAACGCAAGCAGGAGTTCGCGCTGCTCATGACCATCGAAATGGGCAAGCCGCTGCCCGAGGCGCTCGGCGAGGTCGCCTACGGCGGCGAATTCCTGCGCTGGTTCAGCGAAGAAGCGGTGCGCATCAGCGGCCGCTACGGCACCAACCCCGAGGGCACCGGTCGTATGATCGTCACCCAGCATCCGGTGGGCCCGTGCTTTCTGATCACCCCGTGGAACTTTCCGCTCGCCATGGCGACGCGCAAAATTGCCCCGGCGCTCGCCGCCGGCTGTACCGTCGTCGTCAAGCCGGCCGCGCTCACCCCGCTAACCACCCTGCACTTCGTGGCCCTGCTCGAAGAGGCTGGCCTGCCCGCGGGCGTCGTCAACGTCATCACGACGTCGCAGTCCGGCGCGGTGTCCGAACCGATCATCGCCGACCCGCGCCTTCGCAAGCTCAGCTTCACCGGGTCGACCGTGGTCGGCAAGTCGCTGATCAAGCTCTCCGCCGAGAACGTGCTGCGCACCTCGATGGAGCTCGGCGGCAATGCACCGTTCGTCGTCTTCGCCGACGCCGACCTCGACAAGGCCGTCGATGGCGCGCTCATCGCCAAGTTCCGCAACATCGGCCAGGCCTGCACAGCGGCCAACCGCTTCATCGTGCACGAGTCCGTCGCCGCCGAATTCGCCCGCCGCATCACCGAACGCGTTGAAGCGTTCCAGATCGGCCGTGGCACAGAGGCCGGCATCACCATCGGCCCGCTGATCGATGGCAAGGCCGTCGCCAAGGCCGATTCCCTGGTGCAAGACGCCCTCACCCGTGGCGCGACCCTGCTTACCGGCGGCGCCGCCATCGAGCGCGAGGGAACCTTCTATGCGCCCACGGTACTGACCGACGTCAAGGCCGGCAGCGATATTCTGCGCGACGAAATCTTCGGCCCTGTGCTGGCAATCAGCACGTTCACCGACGAAGCGGATGCCGTGCGCCTCGCCAACGACACCGAGTTCGGCTTGATCAGCTATGTGTTCACGACCGATCTCGCGCGCGGCCAGCGCATGATCGAGAAGCTACAGACCGGCATGATGGGCCTGAACACCGGCGTCGTCTCCAACGCCGCCGCACCGTTCGGCGGCGTCAAGCAGTCCGGCCTCGGCCGCGAGGGCGGGCTCGAGGGAATCCAGGAGTATCTCTCGACGAAGTACACGCTCACGCCGACGCCGTAGAGCCGTGAGCTGCGGCAGGGTGCATCCGTTTCGCCCTCGAGGAGAGAAATAAAGGAGTAAGTGGTTTCCCGCCCCGGGAAGGGCCACAGCAAGCGACGTCGGGTTTGCTGCTGTGGCCCCTTTGCTCGAGCGGGTACCGCAACCGAGTCGAAGGAAACTCACTATGCTGGTGCGCGCGGAGGTTGACACCCGGAGTGTCCGGCCGAAGCGCCCCTGCCCGGTTCGTGTTTCGGCCCGAAGGACCCACACTCACGTGAGCGCACCCACCGACGATGACGCGGCTCTGGCCCGCGCCTTTCAGGACGGTGATGAGCGTGCCCTCGCTGCGGCTTACGCGCGCTGTTCGGCCCTGGTCTTCACGATCGCCGTGCGCTCCCTCGCCAATGCGGCTGACGCCGAGGACGTCACCCAGAAGGTGTTCATTGCCGCCTGGCGGGGGCGATCCGGGTTCGACCCGGCCCGTTCCCGCCTGCCGGCCTGGTTGATCGGAATCACGAGGCATGTGGTCGCCGACACCCACGAGGCCCGTAGCCGACAGCGACGGCTAGAAGAGTCCATCGCGGCGACCATCCCCGCCCATCGGGTCGACGACAGCGTGAGCGTGGTCAACCGGGTGCTGGTCGGCGACGAAATCGACCGGCTCGAACCGGTGCCACGGCAGGTGATGCGCCTGGCCTTTTTCGACGATCTCACCCAGGTGCAGATCGCCGACAGTCTCGGGCTGCCGCTCGGCACGGTCAAGAGCCACATGCGGCGCAGCCTGACCCGCCTCCGCACCCGGCTGGAGGTGTCCGATGACTCCTATTGATTGCGCCCACATCGCCGCGGACGACTTGCACCTGCTCGCTCTGGCCGAACAGGGCGCGAGCGCCGGCGAGCGTGCCCACCTCGCTGCCTGCGCCGAGTGCGCGGAGGAGTACCTCTCCCTGCGGCAGGTCGTGCAACTCGGTCGTGCCGCCGGGTCCGATCCGCTGCTCACGCCGCCGGCGGGTGTCTGGGCGGGCATCCATGCCGAGCTGGGGCTGAGCGATGCTGTGCGCAGACCGCCGTCGTTCGCGAACACCCCTGAGTTGATGGATGCTGCGCCCCCGCCCCGCGCATCCGCTTCGCCGGTCGTCGCGTCCCTGCCGGTCGAATCGACGCCCGAATCGTTGAGCGCGCCAGCACCGGTTCGGCTGCTGCCCCGCCGCCGCTGGGTGCCGTTCGCGGCGGCCGCCGGCGTGATCGGCCTGGTCGGCGGCATCGCCATCGGTGTCGCGAGTACCACCGGCCCGCCGCCCGAGCAGGTCGTGGCCGAAGCATCCCTGGACGCCCTGCCCGGCTGGACCGCGAGCGGCTCGGCCCGGGTCGAGCAGGCCGCCGACGGCCGCCGCTCGGTTGTGGTTGACCTCGACGCGGCAGCCATCCCGGGCTCGGGCCTGCGCGAGGTCTGGCTGCTCAAAGCGGATGCCTCCGGCCTGGTCAGCATCGGTTTCCTCGACGGTTCCACCGGCCGCTTCACCATCCCGGCGAGCGTCGACCTCACCCAGTACCCGCTGGTCGACGTGTCGGCCGAACCCGCCGACGGCGACCCGGCCCACTCCGGCGACTCGATCGTGCGCGGAGCGCTGCACAGACTCTGATTGCGAAATACTTGCTGCCGGTGCATCCGAAACGCGCCCGGCCGGAGAAGTTGTTACCAGGAAGGCACAGCCGCCTTCCGTAACGACCCACTGGAGGTAGCAATGCGCAAGTCCCTCGCCGTCGGAATCTCCGCCGGCCTTCTCGTCGCCCTCGCCGGGCTCGCGCCGGCGCAGGCGGCCGTGCCGGCAGCATCCGCTTCGTCGGGTACGGCATCCGTTTCGGTGCTGCACGCCATTCCCGGGCTCTCCCTCGACATCTCGGTCGACGGCCGCGTCGTCGTCGACGACTTCATGCCGGGAACCCTGCTCGGCCCGCTGAAGATCGCGGCCGGCACCCACACCGTCGACATCTCCGCGTCGAACCCGCTCGAGTTGGGCGTGGGCGCGAACGGCGTTCCGCTGCCCGCGATTGCGATCAGTGGTTCAACCACCGTGACGGTCACGGCCAATCGAAGCTTCACGGCCGTGGCCCACCTGAGTGACGCCGGACTCCCCACCGCCACCCTGTTCAACGACGACACCATGCCGTTGGCGCCCGGGCAGGGTCGCCTCACAGTGCGGCACGTTGCGGCCGCACCCGCCGTCGACGTGCTCGCGAACGGCGCGGTCGCCGTCGCCGGCCTGACCAACCCGTCGCAGGCCGTGCTCGACCTGCCGGTCGGCTCAATCAGCGCCGTCGTTGCCGCCGCCGGAACCACCGCGCCGCTGCTCGGCCCGGCCGACGTCACGATCGCCCCGCGCACCAACACCATCGTCTATGCCTGGGGGAGTCTCGCCGACAGCAACCTCGCATTGTTCGTGCAGACGGTGCGCACGCGGGCCGCAGCGCCGGCATCCGTTTCGGTGCTGCACGCCATTCCGGGCGTCATGGTCGACGTCTACGTCGACAACACCAAGGTCATCAACGACTTCGAACCCGGCACCCTCACCAAGACGTTGCGCATTCCGGCCGGCAGCTACACCCTCGCCATCACCGCAGCGGATGCCGTCGACGCGAGCGCTCCGGTGATCGGCCCGGTCGACTTCGTGGTTGCGTCCGGTATGAACTACACGGCTGTCGCCCACCTGAGTGAGGCCGGAGTTCCGACCGCTACCCTGTTCACCAACGACACCTCGGCGCCCGGCGCCGGCCAGGGTCGGCTCACGGTTCGCCACGTCGCGGCCGCACCCGCCGTGGACGTGCTGGCCAACGGCGCCCCGGCCATCACCGGCCTGACCAATCCGAACGAGTCAGTGCTCGTGCTGCCGGTCGGCACCATCTCGGCTGCGGTTGCCGCTGCCGGAACGACCGCAGCGCTCATCGGCCCGGCCGATGTGGTCATCGCCAAGAGAACCAACACGATCGTCTACGCCTGGGGCAGTCTCGCCGACGGTACCCTCGCGCTCGCCGT
Source organism: Cryobacterium sp. TMT1-66-1 (assembly GCF_004403435.1). Lineage (NCBI taxonomy): Bacteria > Bacillati > Actinomycetota > Actinomycetes > Micrococcales > Microbacteriaceae > Cryobacterium > Cryobacterium sp. TMT1-66-1. The sequence goes on along the minus strand of NZ_SOGP01000011.1, from coordinate 5,455 downwards.
GCAGACGGTGGCCACGAAGTAATCCGAGCCACACGTGCAGCAGAACTCCCGCAGGCTTCGGCCTGCGGGAGTTCTGCCTTTCACTAGACTTTGCGGATGCCCCTGATCGCGATCGACGAGCTGAGCGACCCGCGACTGGTCGACTTCGCCCACCTCACCGATGTCGCGCTCAAGAAGGCCCGCGGTACCGAGCACGGCCTCTACATCGCCGAATCGGCCCTTGTGCTTGAGCGCGCGCTGCGCGCAGGTCACATTCCGCGGTCGGTGCTGGCGCTCGGCAATACGGCTGATGAAGCACTCGCGGTGCTCGGCGACTACGCGGCCGAGGTTCCGGTGTTCGTCGGCCCAGGAGAAATGCTCGCCGACCTCACCGGGTACATTCTGCATCGCGGCCTGATCGCGTCGATGAACCGGCCCGCGCTGCCCAGCGCCGACACCCTGCTAGCCGGTGCGCGCCGCATCGTGATCCTCGAAAACGTCTCGGACCCGACCAACGTCGGCGCCATCTTCCGCTCGGCCGGTGCCATTGGAGCGGACGCAATTCTGGTCACACCGCGCTGCTCCGACCCGTTCTACCGCCGCGCCATTCGCGTGTCGATGGGCACGGTGCTGCAGGTGCCGTGGACCCGCGTCGGGGACTGGACCGACACCCGCGCCTTGCTCACCCGGCATGGTTTTCACCTGGCCGCCCTCGCGCTGACGCCTGATGCGGTCAGCCTGCGCGACTTCGACGGCACCAGCCACGAGCGCCTGGCCCTGCTGCTCGGCGCCGAGGGGGAGGGGCTCACGCCCGAGGCGCTCGCCGCGTCGGACAGCGTCGTGCAGATTCCGATGAAGCACGGCATCGACTCGCTCAACGTCGCCGCAGCGAGCGCCGTCGCGATGTGGGCGCTGTCCGGGTAACGCTCGGCGGGCATCCGCTCACCGGCCGGTGGGCACGCGCCCGCCGAGCGGGCCTAGGCTGGGGTCATGAGCAATGAGGCTGTCATCATCGACGTTCTGCGCACCCCCTCGGGCCGGGGTAAGCCCGGGGGAACCCTCGACGGCATCCATCCGGCCGACCTCCTGGCCACCGTGCTGCACGAACTGGTCAACCGTAACAACCTCGACCCGGCACTGATCGACGACGTCATCGGCGGCTGCGTCAGCCAGGCCGGAGAACAGGGGAACAACGTTACCCGCACCGCCCTGCTCAGCGCCGGATTTCCGCACACCGTACCCGGCACCACTATCGACCGCCAGTGCGGGTCCAGCCAGCAGGCCGCCACCTTTGCCGCCCAGGCCGTGATGAGCGGCAACGCCGACGTCGTCATCGCCTGCGGCGTTGAATCGATGAGCCGGGTGCCGCTCGGTTCCACGGCCGGCGGACAGGACCCGTTCGGCACCCTCATGCACGAGCGTTACCCCGACGGCCTGGTCAACCAGGGAGTGTCCGCAGAGCTCATCAACCAGAAATGGAATCTCGGCCGCGACGCCCTCGACAACTACGCGGCCCGCTCGCACCGGCTCGCCGCAGCGGCCGCCGAACGAGGCGACTTCAGTGGCGAAATCGTGGCCGTCACCCGGCCAGACGGCAGCGTCTTCAGCGAGGACGAAACCATCCGCCCCGGCACCTCGCACGCCGGGCTCGCCGGCCTGCGCCCCGCCTATCGCACCGACGCGCTCGCCGCCCGGTTTCCGAAGCTTGGCTGGCATGTCACGGCCGGCAACTCGTCCCCGCTCACCGACGGCGCCTCGGCGACCCTGATTATGAGCGCCAAGCGGGCCGCGCAGCTCGGCCTGAACCCCCGCGCCCGCTTCCATAGCTTCACCGTTGTGGGAAGCGATCCGATGCTCATGCTGACCGGCGTGATTCCGGCGACCCAGCGCATCCTCGCGCGGGCTGGCCTCGGCATCGACGACATCGACGCCTACGAGATCAACGAGGCGTTCGCGAGCGTGCCGCTGGCCTGGCTGCGCGAGACCGGTGCTGATCCCGACTGCCTCAACCCGCGCGGCGGTGCCATCGCCCTCGGCCACGCGCTCGGTTCCTCGGGCACCCGACTGCTTGGCACCCTGCTCAACCACCTCGAAATGACCGGCGGTCGTTGGGGCCTGCAGGCCATGTGCGAGGGCGGCGGCATGGCCAATGCCACCCTGATTGAGCGGCTCTAATGCGCGATTTCGCGATTGTCACACCTTTGATGGAAAGGCTCTAATGCAGATTGACGGATGCTCCGCCCTCATTACCGGAGGTGCCTCCGGCCTCGGCTTGGCCTGCGTTCGCACGCTGCACGAGGCCGGGGCCGTCGTGGTGCTGCTCGATCTGCCAGGCGCGCCCGGCGAACAAATCGCGGCCTCCCTGGGCGACCGCGCCCGGTTCGTAGCCGGCGACGTCACGAGCGCGGGCGACGTGCAGAGTGCCGTCGACGCCGCAGTGGCGCAGGGGCCGCTGCGCATCGTGATCAACTGTGCCGGTATCGCGCCCGGCGCTCGCACGGTCGGCCGCGACGGCCCACTGCCGCTCGAGGACTTTGAGCGGGCCATCCGTATCAACCTCGTCGGTACCTTCAACGTCGTGCGCTTGGCCGCCGCCGCGATGCAGCGCACCGAACCCGTGGGCGTCCCTGACCGTCAGGGCGGCGCCGAACGCGGCGTCATCGTGAACACGGCCTCGGTCGCCGCATTCGACGGTCAGATCGGGCAGGCGGCCTATGCCGCGTCCAAGGGCGGCGTCGCAGCGATGACCCTGCCGCTGGCTCGCGAATTCGCGCAGAGCCTGATTCGGGTGATGTCGATTGCACCCGGCATCTTCGACACGCCCATGCTGCAGGGACTGCCGCAGCCGGTGCGTGACTCCCTCGGCGCCCAGGTGCCGCATCCGTCCCGGCTCGGCGACCCAAAGGAGTTCGCATTCCTGGTGCGGCATATCATCGAGAATCCCATGCTCAATGGAGAAACTATCCGTCTTGACGGTGCGATTCGGATGCAGCCGAAGTAGGACTGTAGGGTCGAAGTAACGACTCAGCAGGGAGCACCACCGCATGGCAGTGATATTCGGCACGATCCTCGTTCTGGCCGGCTTCGTCTGCGGCACCTACGGTGTTATCGTCCTGGTGCGGGCAAACCCGACGACCCCGCTGCCCATGTTCACCAGTCCGCCGAGCCGGCCACGGGCATCCGTTTTGTTGAATGTCGGAGCCGTCGCGCTGGTGATTTGGGGAGCCAACCTCATGACGCCGGACATCGGCGCCTGGGCTTTCCTGCTGCTCATCCTGGCCGTGCTGGGGCCGTTCATCGTGATTCGCGCCTGGCACAATGGGCGGGTCGCCGCAGGCCGCTGACCCCGCCGGTCAGGCCGGCACCGGCGCGGTCGGCTGCTGCTGCGTGATGCAGTGGATGCCGCCGCCGCGCGCGAACAACGGCCGCGCGTCGACCGACACGACCCGTCGCCCCGGGTAAGCGGCGGCGAGCAGGTCGCGGGCTATGGCATCGGCCCGTTCCTCACCGAAGCTGCAGGCAATGACGCCGCCGTTGACCACGAGGTGGTTGACGTAGTTGTAGTCGACGAAGCCCTCGTCGTCGCGCAGCACGGCGGGCGCCGGCAGATCGATAATGGTGAACGAGCGCCCGGCCGCATCGTGTTCGGCGGCCAGGAGGGCCCGGAAATCGCGGGTCAGCGGGTAGTCGGGATGCCCTGGATCGTTCTGCGCGTGCAGCAAAATCGTGCCCGGCGACGAGATCGTGGCGACCATATCGATGTGCCCGCGGGTGCCGAACCGGGCTTGGTCGCGGGTGAGACCGCGCGGCAGCCAGACGACGTGCTCGGAACCGATCGTGCGCTGCAATTCCACCTCCACCGACGCCCGTGTGGCGCCGGGATTGCGCCCGGGGTCCAACTGCACGCTCTCCGTCGCCAGCACTGTGCCCGCGCCATCGACGTGGATGCCGCCGCCCTCGTTCACGAGCGACGACGTTACGAGGGCTGCGCCGGCGGCATCCGCTACAAACCGCCCGACCGACTCGTCTTTGTCCCAGCTGGCCCAGTCCTGGCCGCCCCAGCCGTTGAAGGTCCAGTCGACGGCGCCGAGCCGGCCATCCGCGTCGTGCACGAAGCTCGGACCGATGTCGCGCATCCAACTGTCGTTCAGCTCGGCTTCCACGACCTCGATCTCGCTACTCAGATAGCGGACAGCGTCGGCGCGGGCGGCCGGGTCGACGACCATGGTCACCGGCTCGAAGTCGGCGATCGCATGGGCGACGGCGGTCCAGGTGCGGCGTGCCTCGTGCGCGTCGGCTGCGGTGTCCCCGAGAGTGTAGCCGCCAGCCGGAAAAGCCATCCAGACCCGGTCCTGCGGCGCGGTTTCGGCCGGCATGCGCCAGGTCATGCGCGCGCCGATCCAAACGGATGCGCCGGGTCGACCGCCGCCGTCAGCGCCGCGTAGCTGTCTGGCCGGCGGGTGGACAGGAATGGGAACAGGGTGAGCCACTCCTCGCGCTGCGTCAGATCGAGGTCGGCCACGAGCGCCACGGATTCGCCGCGCGGCGCCTGCACCAGCACGCGTCCGAACGGATCGGAGATGAACGAGGAACCGTAGAAGGTGAGGTCGCCCTCGTCGCCGTGCCGGTTGGGCACGACCATGAACAGTCCGCTGGTGATGCCGTTGGCCACGATGACCTGCTGCCAGATCGGCTGGGTGTCGAACTTCGGAAAAAGCGGCTCAGAGCCGATCGCGGTGGGGTAGGCGAGAATCTCGGCACCGCCGAGCCCGTACAGTCGGGAGACCTCGGGAAACCACTCGTCCCAGCAGGTCGGCAGGCCGAGGCGGGAACCCGCCACCTCGTAGACCGGGTAGGCGTCCTCGGCGGGACCCGGCCGAAAGTAGGTGTCCTCGTAGTAGCCCGCGGTGACCGGAATGTGCGTTTTGCGGGTGCGGCCGAGCAGCTCGCCGGCCGGCGATACGAGAATGGCCGTGTTGTAGCCGCGCGGGTCGGTCGGTTCGTCGGTGTCAGCTGGCCGTTCGAACAGGGACGCGTGCACGATGACATTGTGCAGCCGCGCCTGGGCCGCGGCGAATTCGTAGGTGGGGCCGGTCAGGAGCGGCTCGGCATCCGCTTTGGGAATTCCTGTAGCCTGCACGTTGCCGGGGTATTTGCTGAGGGTCAGTTCGGGCAGAAAGACGATGCGCGCGCCGGCTTCAGCCGCCAAACGGATGCCGTCGGCCAGCTCAGTCTCGAGCGTCGCCGCCTCGGCGTGCCAGCGATGCTGCACGAGGCCGACGCGCAGGGGGAGGCGGTCGGGCTCGCTGGCCCGGGTGGGCGACGCGGGGCTGGACGGGGCCTCGATCATGGCGAGTAGCGCTTGATGGTAGCGCCAGTCCAGGTAGTTGGTAACAAAGTTCTGACGAGGTGGTAGCGGCCCGGGAGTGGTGCCCGGGCCGCCTTGGGGTTATTCCCAGTAGCCTTTCTGGGCGCG